>NZ_JBAUZA010000397.1:0-2816 GCF_049585075.1 Mycobacterium sp. | reverse complement strand
TGACGGCTGACGACGCCGCCAAGGCAGGGCGGGGCGCTCGACTGTACAAGTCGATCGCCGCGCTGTCCGGTTCCACGATCATGATCGCGATCGGCATGATCGCGATCTTCCTGCTGATCCACGCCATCCCGGCGCTGCGCGCCAACCACGCCAACTTCTTCACCAGCGCGCAGTTCGACACCACCAACAGCGACCACCTGGCATTTGGTATCCGTGACCTGTTGATGGTGACGGTGCTGAGCTCACTACTCGCCCTGGCGTTGGCGGTACCAGTCGCGATCGGGATCGCAGTGTTCCTCACCCAATACGCGCCGGCAAGGCTGTCACGCCCATTCGGAGCGTTAGTCGATCTGCTGGCCGCGGTGCCGTCGATCGTCTTCGGGCTGTGGGGAATTTTCGTGGTTGCACCGCAACTCGCGCCGATCGAAGACTTGCTAAACCGAGACCTGGGATGGCTGTTTCTGTTCAAGGCTGGAGACGTTTCGTTGGCCGGCGGCGGCAATATCTTCACCGCCGGGGTCGTGCTTGCCGTGATGGTCTTGCCGATTATCACTTCGGTCTCGCGAGAAGTATTCCGGCAGACTCCGTCTCCCCACATCGAAGCAGCGCAAGCATTGGGCGCGACAAAGTGGGAGGTAATACGGATGACCGTGTTGCCGTTCGGTCGTAGCGGTGCCGTCGCCGCATCAATGCTGGGGCTGGGCCGGGCGCTGGGCGAAACCGTCGCCGTGCTGATCATCTTGCGCGCGGCCGCTCGTCCCGGGAATTGGTCACTATTCGATGGCGGCTACACGTTCGCTTCCAAAATTGCCTCTGCGGCAAACGAATTCAGCGAGCCACTGCCGACCGGGGCCTATATTGCGGCCGGATTCGTACTGTTCGTCCTGACATTCATCGTCAACGCCGTCGCCCGCGCGATCGTTGGCAGGGCGGTCAAGACATGAGCGCGCCCACCCTGGACCTTCCAGTCAAAGCTGTAGCGGTTCGGCGTATCAGCGCCGGGCGGCGGATCAAAAACAACGTCGCAGCACTGTTTTTCGTCACCTCTTTCGGCATCGCATTGGTACCACTGGTGTGGCTGCTGTGGGTCGTTGTCCAACGAGGTTGGTACGCCATCACGCAACCCGGATGGTGGAGTCACTCGCTGCGCGGAGTCCTGCCGGAGCAGTTTTCCGGCGGGATTTATCATGGACTCTACGGAACGCTGGCGCAGGCTGCCGTGGCGGCACTTCTGGCCGTACCACTGGGATTCATGACAGCGGTGTACTTGGCGGAATACCGTTCCAGTCGGCTGGCGCGGGTCACCAGCTTCATGGTCGACGTGCTTGCCGGGCTGCCCTCGATCGTGGCAGCGCTATTCATCTTCAGCATGTGGATCGCCACCATGGGATTTCAGCAGAGCGCCTTCGCGGTGTCGCTCGCGTTGGTATTGCTGATGTTGCCGATCGTGGTGCGCTCAACTGAGGAGATGCTCAAGCTGGTGCCCGACGATCTTCGAGAAGCCAGCTACGCGTTGGGCATTCCGAAATGGAAAACGATCATCCGAATAGTCGTCCCCATCGCGATGCCAGGCATCATCTCGGGTGTCCTGCTCGCGATCGCACGTGTCATGGGCGAAACCGCGCCGGTGCTGGTGCTGGTCGGATATAGCCGGGCCATCAACTTCGATATCTTCAACGGCAACATGGCATCGCTGCCGCTGTTGATCTACACCGAACTCAACAACCCCGAGCACGCAGGGTTCCTACGAGTTTGGGGCGCTGCACTGACGTTGATCATCGTGGTCGCCGCGGTCTACCTGGTGGCCGCTGCGGCTAACCGCCTGATCGCAATCCGTCGGCGCTAACCCGTTATCCGGGACATCCGGCGACGACGTACTTGATCGCTCTGTCATTGCCGCGGTCGGCGACGTATACGTTGCCCGCACTGTCCAGGGCAAGCTGCAACGGCGTGTTGAGACCGGTAAGTGCCAGTGGCGTAGGAACATTCGACCCGACCGGCAATTTCAGGACCTGGTTGTTGTCGTGTTCGCTGACGTAGACATTGCCGGCCCCGTCCACCGCGACACCCCACGGGACAGTCAAACCGGTAACCGGCAGAATGGTCTGGCTGTTGGATCCAGCCTCCAGCTTGACCACCCTGTTGTTGTCCGTGTCGGCGACATACACGTTGCCTGCGCCGTCGACCGCCACACCATCTGGGTTGTTCAATCCGGTGAACGGCAAATCGATCGGGGTGTTCGACCCGGTGGGCAACTTCACCACCCTGTTGTTGCCCCGGTCGGCGACATACACGTTGCCAGCGCTATCCAGCGCAATGCCCTCTGGGTAATTGAGACCGGTGAACGGCAGCTGGGTCTGGTTGTTCGAACCGGCCGGCAACATCACCACCCTGTTATTGAAGTCGGTGACGTACACGGCGCCCGCCGCGTCGACAGCCACCGCCTGGGGTTGGTACAGACCGGTGAACGGCAGCACTGTCGGCGTCGTCGACCCAGGCGCCAATTTCACCACTCGGCCATACATGCCTTGGTTGGTGACGTACACCGCGCCTGCGGAGTCCACTGCCACCCCGCCGGGCGACAGCCGGAAGTTCAGCCCCTCGAACGGCAGCACGTTTTGTCCGCAGGCTTGCGTCGTCGGACCCGAAGAGGAGTGCGGTCTTACCAGGTATCCGAAAATGGCGATGAGCAGAACCAACACCACGCCCGCGAGGATCCACCACTTGCGTCTGCTGGGCCGCTGGGGCGCGCTGGGTGCGAAATCAGGATGCTGTGCCGCGGGTTGTGGGCGCACCGGCGGCGGGCCGACGGGCAC
>NZ_JBAUZA010000396.1:0-8480 GCF_049585075.1 Mycobacterium sp. | reverse complement strand
GGGTGCAGCGGGTGATCGACGAGCTCGGGTTCGCGCCGATGGCGGTGTGCGCCAACGGCGCCGTGATCTACGACCCCGCCACCGACCGTGTGCTATCCGCCCGGACGTTATCCGCCGACACCCTGGGCGAACTCGCCGAGATCGCGACGCGCGCCATCCCTGGCGCCGGGTTGGCGGTCGAGCGGATCGGCCGCAGCGCGCACGACGCGGCGACGCCGCAGTTTGTCAGCTCGCCGGGCTACGAGCACGCCTGGCTCAATCCGGACAACACCGAAGTGTCCATCGAAGACCTGCTGAGCGCCCCTGCGGTGAAACTCCTGGTGCGCAAGGCCGGTGCCCGCAGCGGCGATATGGCCGCCGAGCTCGCCAAGCACGTCGGCATCGAGGGCGACATCACCTTTTCCACCAACAACGGCCTGATCGAAATCGTGCCGTTGGGCATCAACAAGGCCACCGGTATCGCGGAACTCGCACGCCCACTTGGCATTACCGATGATGACTGGGTTGCGTTCGGCGACATGCCCAACGATGTGCCGATGCTGCTGCGGGCTGGCCACGGGGTGGCGATGGGCAATGCGCATCCCGACGCGATAGCGGCCGCCAATGAGGTGACCACCCCCAACACCGACGACGGGGTGGCGCGGGTGCTGGAACGCTGGTGGCTGTGAAGCTCGCTCAGTCCGCCGGATGGACTGGCGAGAACCGCTCGAGCTGCGTCGGTGGTCCGGTCGGCGGAGACGGCGGCAATTCCTCGACGACGCCGTCGATCACCCGGCTGACGTGACCACTGAGCCGGTCAATGTCCAGCGTGCCGTGCTGGAAATTCTGCTTAACCCATTGCGGCTCCTGCAACTCGCCGCTGGTCGGCAGTCCCAGAGCACCGCGCTCATAGCCGAGTGAGGCCCACGCGTCATAGATGGCTCCGGTCACGGGTTGCGCACCGGTGTCGGGCGACCAGTACATCGCGCCCTTGTCGAAAGTGGCATAGCGCGCCGAACCTGCACCGGTCGCTTCCGGTGATGTCGGCGCGCCCAGCACGCTGTTCAGCCCACCCATCGACTGCCAGCGGTCATATATCGCGCCGCCGCGCAGCGCCATCGCCAGGTCTTCGGGGCTGGGCGGGCTATTGAAATGAGCTGCGGTGTCGCGGATTTCGCCGAGCAGCTCATAGCCGACGTTGCCAGGGCAGTCGGTGGCGCCGACGTCGCGGTGGCTGAAAATAGTCGGCAGCGTCGCCGTGGCAGCGACGGGAACGTTGGTGTCGGGTCCACCGGCCGAGGCCAACGTGACTGTCCCTTTGGGGTCGACGTGATCCAGGCCGAGGCGCCAGCCGAGCAGTCGCCCGACCGTGTGCAGCTGGATCGGGGTCGGCGCGATGTCGTCGAAATTGCCGATCATCGCCACACCCCACGTCTCGCTGTTGAAGCCGCCGGTGTGGTCGCCCTGCACCGGCCCGGTGAGTGCACCCGCTCTGCCCTCGAACACCTGGCCGTACTTGTCGACCAGCGCGTTGTAGGCAATGTCGCACCAGCCCAGGATCTGGGTGTGGTAGGCGTAAATCGATTGGACGATTGCAGCCGAGTCCTGCGGCTGGTAGTCGTTGCTCTCGGCGGTGTGGTGAACGACCGCGGCGCGGATGGGCTCGTCGAACGGCCGGTTTCCGCAGCGCACCAAGTCGTCGGCGCCCCATTGCGCGCGACCGATGATGCTGGGCGGCTGACCCGCCGCGATGACGGCGGTGGGCGGCGTCCACTGGGTGTCGGCCGGCGCCTGCGGCGGGGAAATAAGGACAGCCGAGATGTTTTGTGCGAGCGGCTGTCCGGCGCTGGCCGGCAGGTAGCCCAGGTCGGTCGTGGCCGGCGTCGAGCCCCTCGGCAGCACGGTCGGCGCCGCGCCGGGCGGTCGGCTGATCGCGATCTGAACCGTCGTCGTCTTGCCTACAAAGACCGGATCGGTTCCGGATCGACCGGGTGTCGACCCTTGGCCGCCCGGGCCCGGCAGCGCCTCGGTCTCCTGCGTTTCATGCCAGGGCCCCCATGAGCCGTCGGCATGGCGTGCGCGTATCCGCGCCGATGTGCGGCTGAGGTCGCCGCCGGCCAGCGCAACCATGGCAAACGGTGTGCTTTGGCTGACTTCGCGGACCGTTACGCCGCCGCCGACACCGATCAACGGTTGTTGGGTGAGGTGAGTATCGCCCGGGCGGGCCGCCTGATGGCGCTGGTCCCGATGCCCGGGGGACTCGACCGCCCACGGCACGATGACGGCTGTCGCCGCGATGGCGGTGAGCAGCATCGTCGGTGCGGGACGGCGGAGCGGCACCACCCGATGTTACGTATGTGTCTGATGTTACAGATGATTCGACACGCTACATAACTGAACTATGTCCAGCACCCGCGGCAACGGCACCGCAGAGGTTGGGCGGCGCTGGTCACGCTCGGTCCCACTTCTGCGGTGCCGTTTCGGGTGGTCGTCCCGACGCCGGGTCTCCGATCAGGGTGTCGGCACCGGTGGCGCCGGTACGGGGAGACCCGGCACAGCGACGGCCGGTGCAGCCGCGGCCGGTGCAGCCGCAGCCGCAGCCGCGGCCGGGTTGGCACCTTGCATTGCCTGAGTAATCCCCGGCATCATCACGCCCTTGAGCAGGTCGATGACCTGACCGGCGCCCAGCTGGTTGGCAGCGCTCATCAGGTCGCTGACCAGCCCGCCGCTGCCGCCGCTGCTTGCGCCGGCCGACGGCGCAGCGCCGAGCGAGGGATCGCCGAGGATCGGGTACGTGCCGCCGGCACCGGGGTCTAATCCGATCGGCTCGCTGATCGGGTATTCGCCCGGATTCGGCAGAGCACCAGACGACGGGTCGAAGCCGGCCGGGTTGGTCAGCCCAGGCGTCAAGCCGCCGGGGCTGGTCAGAGCCGGGCTAGTCAACGACGGGTCAGTCAGGCCGGGGGTCGTTCCCGGTGTGACGCCGGGGGTCGTGCCTGGCGTCAGGCCCGCAGTAGCGCCCGGAGTCAGGCCTGCAGTCGCGCCCGGAGTGGTCGCCCCGGGCGTGGTCAAACCCGGAGTGGTCGCGCCGGGAGTGGTCAGACCCGGAGTGGTCGCACCCGGAGTCGTCAGACCGGGAGTGGTTAGGCCCGGCGTGGTCAGGCCGGGCGTGGTTAGGCCCGGCGTCGTCAGGCCGGGCGTGGTCAGGCCCGGCGACGTGAGACCCGGCGACGTGAGGGCGGGCGAGGTCAGGCCAGGTGACGTGAGCACCGGCGAGGTCAGGCCGGGGCTGGTGGCACCGGTCAGGCTAGGCACGGGCGGAAGGTTCACCCCGAACTGGGACAGCCCTTGGGACAGCGCGGACATCAATTCGCCGGGCAAGTCGGTCATCCCCGCGGCACGGACGAACTCGCGGTGCTGCGGTGCCGGCTTGGTGTCGGCTGACAAGTTGCAAACGGCAAGGTAAGCAATAGGACTCGCGACCGCCAGAGCGGCGACTGCGCTCATGGCTGTCGAGAGCCTGCGTCGACGTCGGTTCGGCACGGAAGTCTCCTCAATCTGGACCATGTGGTCTGGCGTTTCATGCCTGCTTAAGGGCGGGCAAGGTGCCTGAGAGGCGGTACTCGGGTCACGTGATCGATGGTACTGACGTGAATGGTGTGACTAGTGTGACGAGATCGAATCGTGAGCCAATCGCGACCTTCGTCACTGAAAATGCGCTCAATCGTGCGGCGCGGCGCTGGTATTCGGACTTTGGGCACATTCGACGTTGATGCAACCGCCTCGCCAAGCGGTCGCCAGGCATGCCTTCGGATACCCTAGGCAACCGTTGACGTCCTCCCCAGGTTGGAGTCTGGGGATTTCAAACGACCCAACCTACTTAGGCAGCAGGAGAGCCGACTTGAGGTTCACAGTTCACAGACCGCCCAACGGCGAGGTCTCCCTGTGCTGGCACCGCCCGTCCGGCGGCAATGTTCCGTGCTGCGTTCACGTCGGCATTGCACGGCCCGGCCTTGCAGGCTACACACGAAAAGACTGCTTGGCTCTTGCGGTTTTCGGGTGCGACGTGCCCACAAGCAGAGCATCGTTGCGACGTGTACGCCGCCGGGACCCGTTCGAGTCGTCCCGCGACCTTGTGGTCGAGCCGGGCAACCAGTCGACCCCACCCTTGCCGACGGATTTCACGATTGAGGCCCCGCTTCTGCGCCACCCGAACACCCGGTTGGTCAAGCGTGCCGCGCACCGAGCGGGTCATCGCTCGCACGTCAAGGTGCTCCACCCGAATGGTGTCGAATCGGCGCGCCAGATCGGTGGTGGTCTTTTCCACCCAGTCACGTCGCCGATCAGTTTCGCGCGCCTTAAGTTTGGCGATAGCCAACTTGGTGCGCGCTCGGCGCTTGGATCCGCGCCGCGCTCGCGCGAGGCGTCGCTGCAGGCGGCGCAGCCGGGTCTGTTCTCCCGGGGTCAGGTCAGGGGCGTGCAGCAGTTCGCCGGTCGACAGTGCCACCGAGACCGCCACCCCGCGATCGACACCGACCACGCTGCCATCGTCCGGTCCCGGGATGGGGTCGGGGATGTGCGGGAAGGCGACATGCCAGCGCCCCGCCCGATCCCGCGTAATGCGATAGGACTTCACGCCGGCGGGCATGGCGCGGGTGCAGCGGAAGCGGACCCAGCCCACCTTCGGCACCCACATCCGCCCATACCGTCGATTCAGTTTCTCGATGTGGCCGGGTTTGACCCCGACTTGTCGGAAACCTTCATGCACGCCGGCCTTGCGCCACGACGGACGCCCGTGGGTGCCGGCGAAGAAGTTGCGCATGGCTTGGGCAAAATCGCGCAAGGCCTGCTGTTGCACCGTTTGGGATCCGGCCGCCAACCAGTTGTAATGGGCGCGGACCTCGGTCAACTGGGCACACTGCTCGTTATACCCTGGGACGTGACGTCCGGGTTGCCACAACTGCTGCTGCTCCACAGCCAGGTTCCACACAAACCGGGCTTGGCGGCAATGCTCTACCAATACCACCTGCTGATCAGGCGTCGGCAACAATCGGAACCGAGACATACCCGGACGCTAGCCACAACCACCGACACCAGTGAGGATCGCACGCCCGCCCACCTCCGGATCGGCGCTGCGTCTCGCCGCTACCGCCGGGATTTTCTGCCGAAGGAAGGACGATGACCACTCGTTTCGACCTCTTCGTCGTCGGCTCCGGATTCTTCGGCCTGACGGTTGCCGAGCGCGTGGCAAGCCAACTCGACAAGCGCGTGCTCGTCGTCGAAAAGCGCCCGCATATCGGCGGAAACGCCTACTCGGAGGCCGAGCCGCAGACCGGCATCGAGGTGCACAAGTACGGCGCGCACCTCTTCCACACCTCCAACAAGCGGGTGTGGGATTACGTGCGGCAGTTCACCGAGTTCACCGGCTACCAGCATCGGGTCTTCGCGCTGCACGACGGGCAGGCCTACCAATTCCCGATGGGGCTGGGGCTGGTTTCCCAGTTCTTCGGCCGCTACTTCAGCCCCGGCGAGGCGCGGCAGCTGATCGCCGAGCAGGCCGCCGAAATCAAGTCGGAGGATGCCCAGAACCTCGAAGAGAAGGCGATCTCGCTGATCGGCCGTCCGTTGTACGAGGCGTTCGTCAAGGGCTACACCGCCAAGCAGTGGCAGACCGATCCCAAGGAGCTGCCCGCGGCCAACATCACCCGGCTGCCGGTGCGATACACCTTCGACAACCGCTACTTCAACGACACCTACGAGGGTCTGCCGGTCAACGGCTACACGGCCTGGCTGCAGAACATGGCGGCCGACGAGCGCATCGAGGTCAGGCTGGACACCGACTGGTTCGACGTCCGCGACGAGCTACGCGCCGCCAATCCGGACGCTCCGGTGGTCTACACCGGCCCGCTGGACCGCTACTTCAACTATGCGGACGGCCATCTGGGTTGGCGCACACTGGATTTCGAGGTCGAAGTACTGCCGACCGGAGATTTCCAGGGCACGCCGGTGATGAACTACAACGACCTCGACGTGCCCTACACCCGCATTCACGAGTTCCGCCACTTCCACCCTGAACGCGACTACCCGACCGACAAGACCGTGATCATGCGGGAGTACTCCCGATTCGCCGGGCATGACGACGAGCCCTATTACCCGATCAACACCGAGGCCGACCGCACCGTGCTGGCGGCCTACCGGACCAGGGCCAAAGATGAAGCCGCTTCGTCGAAGGTGCTTTTCGGCGGGCGGCTCGGCACCTACCAATATCTCGACATGCACATGGCCATCGCCAGCGCGCTGAACATGTACGACAACACCCTGGCGCCACACCTGCGCGACGGCGCCTCGCTGGACGAAAACAACAAAGGAAGCATTCGCGGATGAGCAAAACCACCGCCGACGATGCAAGCCAAGCCGCGACCCGGCAATCCGGTAAGGCCGTGAGCCTGCTGGCCCGCGTCATCATGCCGCGTCCAGGCGAGCCGCTCGACGTGCGCAAGCTTTACCTGGAGGAGTCGAAGACCAATTCCCGCCGCGCGCACGCCAGCGATCGCACATCGCTGCAGATCGGCCCCGAATCCGAGGTGTCGTTCGCCACCTACTTCAACGCTTTTCCGGCCAGTTATTGGCGGAGGTGGACGACGTGCACATCGGTGGTGCTGCACGCCGAATTGACCGGCACGGGCCGCGTCGACGTCTATCGCACCAAGGCCACCGGCGCCCGGATCTTTGTCGAGGGACGCAAATTCGACGGCACGGACAGCAAGCCGGCGATCATCGAATTCCAGGTTGGGCTGCAGCCTTTCGAAGACGGTGGGTGGATCTGGTTCGACATCACCACCGACACCGACGTGACGCTGCGCAGTGCCGGCTGGTACTCCGACCAGCCCGCGCCAGGTGTCGCGAACGTCGCGATCGGCATCCCGACCTTCAACCGGCCGAATGACTGCGTCAACGCACTGCGCGAGCTCACCGCGGATCCCTTGGTGGACAAGGTGATCGGTGCAGTGATTGTGCCAGACCAGGGCACCTCGAAGGTGCGTGATCACCCCGATTTCGCCACTGTCGCTGCACCACTGGGCGATCGGCTTTCCATTCACGACCAGCCCAACCTCGGCGGCTCCGGCGGATACAGCCGGGTGATGTATGAGGCACTGAAAAACACTGACTGTCAGCAGATCCTGTTCATGGATGACGATATTCAGCTGCAGTCGGACACCATTCTGCGCATCCTGGCGATGCATCGCTTCGCTAAGGCGCCAATGCTGGTCGGCGGCCAAATGCTCAACCTGCAGGAGCCCTCGCACCTGCACATCATGGGCGAGATGGTCGACCGGGAGAACTTCATGTGGACCGCGGCGCCGTTCACCGAATACGACCACGACTTCGCCGAATTCCCGTTGAGCGACAACAACCCTCGCAGCCAATTGCTGCACCGGCGCATCGACGTCGACTACAACGGCTGGTGGACGTGCATGATCCCGCGGCAGGTCGCCGAGGAGCTGGGCCAGCCGTTGCCGCTGTTCATCAAATGGGACGACGCCGATTACGGGCTGCGCGCCGCCGAGCACGGCTACCCCACCGCCACGTTGCCCGGCGCGGCGATCTGGCACATGGCGTGGAGCGACAAGGACGACGCGATCGACTGGCAAGCCTATTTCCACCTGCGTAACCGGCTGGTAGTCGCGGCCATGCACTGGAACGGTGACGTGTCCGGGCTAGTGCGGAGCCACCTCAAGGCGACACTGAAACACCTTTCCTGCCTTGAATATTCGACAGTGGCCATTCAGAACAAAGCGATCGACGATTTCCTCGCTGGTCCAGAGCACATCTTCTCGATACTGGAATCCGCGCTGCCCGAGGTGCACCGGATGCGCAAGGCCTACCCCGATGCTGTGGTGTTGCCGTCGTCCGACGAATTGCCGGCGCCGTCGCAGCGCAACCAGGAGATGAAGCCGCCGGTGCATCCACTGGTCGTCGGGTACCGGCTGCTGCGTGGCACGCTGCACCAGCTCAAGCAGGCAGACCCGACGCATCATCGGCGCCCGCAGTTGAACGTGCCGACGCAAGACGCCCGGTGGTTTCGGCTGTCCACGCTCGACGGTGCGACGGTCACGACGGCTGACGGTCGCGGCGCGGTCTACCGGCAGCGTGACCGAGCAAAGATGTTTGCGTTGCTGTGGCAGTCGATGCGGCGTCAGCGGCAACTGCTGAGTCGTTTCGACAAGATGCGCCGTGTCTACCGCGCGGCGCTGCCGGTGCTGTCCAGCAAGGAGAAGTGGGAGACGGTGCTACTTCCGGGCACGGAGGCGGAAAACACGGAAAACACTGTGTCTGGCAATGGCCGACATCGCGCCTGACTCGGCACCGCCGCGCGGTGAAGTGGCTGCGCTGGTAGCGATTCAATCGGCGTTGGGCAGCCGTCCCGGTGCGTTGGTGGCCGCGCGGGCGCTGTCGCATTTCGGTGAGCACAGCATCGGCTGGTTGGCGGTGTCGGTAAT
>NZ_JBAUZA010000395.1:0-29307 GCF_049585075.1 Mycobacterium sp. | reverse complement strand
GTCCGGGGCAGCAGGGACCCTCATCCGGACCGTGGGGTGGCGACCACGGCGGTGGCGGGGGCCACGGTGGATACCCCGGCGGAGGCGGATATCCCGGCGGAGGTGGCTTCCCCGGCGGTGGCGGCTTCCCCGGCGGAGGCGGCGGCCATGGCGGCGGCGGTGGTGGGGGCTTCGGCCACGGCGGCTTCGGGATCCCTGGCCTGCACTTCTAAGGCCACGACAGGAAACTGTCACCTGACGTTTGCCCGCCGCTTAGAAGAGCGATGCAATTAGCTCATAGCGGCGACCTACACACGGGTGTATGAGGTGCTCCATCTTCGGTACGGGCTATTTGGGTGCCACGCATGCCGCCGGGATGGCTGAGCTGGGGCACGAGGTTGTCGGTGTCGACATCGACCCCGGTAAGGTCGCCAAGCTGGCTGCCGGTGATGTTCCCTTCTACGAGCCTGGGCTGCGAAAGATGTTGAGCGACAACATCGCAGCAGGCCGTCTTCGGTTCACCACCGATTATGACCTGGCTGCCGAGTTCGCCGACGTACATTTCCTCGGAGTGGGCACTCCGCAGAAGAAGGGTGAGTACGGCGCCGACCTGAGCCATGTGCACGCCGTAATCGACACGCTCGCACCGCGTTTGACTCGACCAGCAGTCATCGTCGGCAAGTCCACGGTTCCCGTCGGGACCGCCGCCGAGCTTGTCCAACGGGCTCGCGCAGCTGTCCCACCCGGCATCGACGTTGAAGTGGCATGGAACCCTGAATTCTTGCGGGAAGGTTTTGCAGTACACGACACGCTGCAGCCCGATCGCATTGTGCTTGGCGTACAAGATGGTTCGACGCGTGCCGAGGCGGCGATCCGTGAACTGTATGCACCGATGCTCGACGCCGGGGTGCCGTTCCTGGTGACCGACCTGCAGACCGCGGAGCTGGTCAAGGTGTCCGCGAACGCCTTTCTGGCCACCAAGATCTCGTTCATCAACGCGATCTCAGAGGTGTGCGAGGCCGCCGGCGCTGACGTCGCCTTGTTGGCCGACGCGCTGGGGCACGACCCGCGGATCGGGCGCCGATTCCTCAACGCCGGCTTGGGTTTTGGCGGCGGCTGCTTGCCCAAAGATATCCGCGCATTTATGGCTCGCGCCGGCGAGCTGGGTGCCGACCAGGCACTGACGTTCCTGCGCGAAGTCGACAACATCAACATGCGTAGGCGCACCCGGATGGTCGAACTTGCCAGCGCCGCGTGTGGCGGCTCGCTGCTGGGAGCCAACATCGCTGTGCTCGGCGCGGCGTTCAAACCCGAATCCGACGACGTGCGTGACTCGCCGGCGCTCAACGTCGCGGGCCAACTACAGCTCAATGGCGCGGCGGTCAACGTCTACGACCCCAAGGCGCTGGAGAATGCCCAGCGGCTGTTTCCCACGCTGAATTACGCGGTCTCGGTGGAGGAAGCCTGTGACCGCGCCGACGCGGTGTTGGTCCTCACCGAGTGGAAAGAGTTCGTCGACCTCGACCCCGACGCGCTTGCCGACCGAGTGCGAGCCCGCGTCGTCGTCGATGGCCGCAACTGTCTTGACCTACAACGCTGGCAGCAAGCCGGTTGGCGAGTGCACTGCCTCGGACGGCGCGTAGCCTGACCGCGTGGACTACGCGGTAGCTTTTCTCGAGCAAAATCGCGCCTTCGGTGAGGTGATTGCCAGCGGCGACCCGGCCACGCCGGTGCCGACCTGTCCAGGCTGGGGCTTTTCCCAGTTGTTTCGCCATGTCGGTCGCGGTGATCGCTGGGCGGCGCGGATTGTTGCCGACCGGGTCGACCACTATCTCGACCCGCGCGAAGTCGACGGAGGCAAGCCGCCACCCGACCCCGACGAGGCAATCTCGTGGTTGCACGGCGGCGCGCAGCGGTTGATCGACGCTGTCGAGCAGGTCGGTGTGGAGACTCCGGTGTGGACGTTTTTGGGCTCACGGCCGGCCTATTGGTGGGTGCGGCGCCGGCTGCATGAGGCGACGGTGCATCGGGCCGACGCCGCGTTGGCGCTCGGGCTCGACTACGAGCTCACCCCCGAGCTAGCGGCCGACGCCATCGGCGAATGGCTTGAGCGGGTCGCGAGTCAGGCCGGCAGCGGTGACGTACCGCTGCCGCTGGAAGACGGCCAAACCGTGCATTTGCACGCCACCGATCCAGGTCTGGGCGCCGCCGGTGAATGGACCATTCGCGCCGACGGCAATCGCGTCACTTGGTCGCACGGTCACGAAAAGGGTGCGGTGGCGCTGAGCGGCGGTGCGGTGGACCTGCTGCTGGCAGTCGTACGGCGAGTTCCCGTCGCCGACACCGATATCGCGATGTTCGGTGATGCCGCGATATGGCAGAACTGGCTCGACCAGACGCCGTTCTAGACGCGGTCCACACGGTACCTTGCAGACCATGACCACATCGGAGATCGCCACCGTGCTGGCGTGGCACGACGCGCTGAACGCGTCCGACATCGATACCTTGCTGGCCCTATCCAGTGATGACATCGAAGTCGGCGACGCACACGGCGCCGCGCAGGGCCATGCCGCACTGCGCGATTGGGCCGCTGCCCATCCGGGATCGGCCGAGGTGGGCAAAATATTCGTGCATGACGGCGTCGTCGTCGTCGAACAGAAGATCAACAACGCAGGCGATCCCGGCGCCAACGGCACTGTCGCGTCGGCGTTTCGTGTTGTCCACGACCATGTCACCTCAGTATTCCGCCACGATGACCTGGCGTCGGCGTTGGCTGCAACCGAGTTGACCGACGCTGATCTTGTCGACTGAGGAGTAGGACATGCGCGGGATCATTCTGGCCGGCGGCTCGGGCACTCGCCTGTATCCGATCACGATGGGCGTCAGCAAGCAGCTGCTACCGGTATTCGACAAACCGATGATCTACTACCCGCTGTCCACACTGATGATGACCGGTATCCGCGATATTCAGGTGATCACAACCGCGCAGGACGCACCGGCATTCCACCGGGTCCTTGGCGACGGCACGGCATTCGGTATCAATATCAGCTATGCGGTGCAAGACCGTCCCGAGGGTCTGGCTCAGGCCTTCATCATCGGCGCCGACCACATCGGCAACGGACCAGTGGCTTTGGCCTTGGGCGACAACATCTTTCATGGTCCGGGCCTGGGTACCAATCTTCAGCGTTTCCAATCAATCAGTGGCGGAGCCATTTTCGCCTATTGGGTGGCCAATCCCTCGGCGTACGGCGTCGTCGAATTCAGCGCAGACGGCATCGCGTTGTCGCTGGAGGAAAAGCCGGCCACACCCAAATCGCACTACGCGGTGCCAGGCCTGTACTTCTACGACAACGACGTAATCGAAATCGCCCGGGGCTTACGCCCGTCGGACCGCGGTGAACTGGAAATCACCGACATCAACCGGACCTACCTAAACCAGGGCCGGCTGAGCGTGGAGGTGCTCGCTCGCGGCATGGCCTGGCTGGACACCGGGACTTTTGACTTACTGCTCGACGCCAGCGACTACGTTCGCACCCTGGAACGCCGGCAGGGCCTGAAGGTCGGCGTCCCCGAGGAAGTGGCCTGGCGCATGGGCTTCATCGACGACGACCAGCTGGCCCAGCGGGCTGACGCCCTGCTCAAGTCCGGCTACGGAAGCTACCTGCTGGAGCTGCTGGAACGGAGCTGACGAGCGCTTTCAGCAAACTCCCAGCAGATCCACGGCCGCGAAAGGTTAACAACAGGGGTCGCGGAGAAATACTCTCGGTGAATAGAACTAACAACGACACCCTCGCGGACCCCGAGTCCGGTGCCAAGCTTGGCCATGCTGGCCACGCTGGTGTTCGGCATTGCCGCCATTTCCGCTGTATTTGTCCTCAGCCGTAACCCCGATCTCCTCCGGCCGAAGGCCGATACCACAGTTTCGCAGGCCGCGTCAGGGGCGCCGATCGATCCGCCGCCGGATACCACGGACCGCAATGGCATGTTTCTGTGGCGCCTGTCCAGTGAGGGGCTGCAGCTAGCGCGATCGAACGACGCCGCGATCAACGATGCGCGTCGGGTGTGCACGCGGTTTGCAAGCGGCGAGAGTGAACCGGAGATCGTCCAGGACATGCTGCAAGGATCGCCGGGCATGTCGCTCAGCATCGCATCCGGCTTCGCCGACACCGCCATCAGCGTGTACTGCCCGGACGGTGTAGTGAAAAATTCGTAATCCGGCTTGCAGCCGCGCGGATTACCGGCTTTCGGTAGGACGGTTGCGATGTATCAATTTGACGATGCTTGTACGTGTGCCGCGCAGCGCATAGCCGGCGGTGATGACCGCCGCGACAATCAAGACGACGAACAGCGGGAGCCAGTTTTTCCGATCGTGGTCGACATCCCACCACACCACTGCGAATAGCACTGTGCACAAAAACAACACGATGTCCCGCCAGTTGCCCTGATAGACGATCGCTGCCGCGCGCAGTTGGCGGCGCTTTTCGTTGGCGACGATCAGGTCGTCGATGCGGTTGGCAATACTGCGCCGTAGCGCGGCGCGGCGAGCCGTCTCGTCTTCCGGCAGTCGCTCAAGCAACTCCATGTCCTCTTTGATTCCGGATCGGAAATCAGTGGTGACGAATTGGCCAGCGGCCATGGCAAGGAGTGCTCCACCGAAGACCGGAGCCGATCCCAACGCGATCGCGGCCAAACCAGCCATGGCATGTCTCCCTTCTCCCGACCGCCTTAGTTCATGGTGGCCAAGTTGTGCCAGAAGTTGGTGAGGCTCTCCGTGCCGCCGAACAGAGTGGTGAAGTTAGTAGAGTCGACGAGGACGATGTCGCCGCCACGTTGTCCGCCCGGAGGCAACCAGATGAGTGCGTTGAATTCGGTGTTACCGGCAGCGGCAAACGGGTGCGGGCGGTTCGGGTCGATCCGCTGACGGCCGAGCACACGCACCTTGTCGCTCTCCGGCGCGGTGAGTTCGTAGTGCGGAAGATGCGGGTGAAAGTTAAAGGTCGTCACGTCAGCGAGAAGCCTTGGCGTATCAAGGTCGCGGAACGCGGTCAGCGGCGCGATCTCTCCGGTGCCCGCGACGACGGCCGGACGCAGCCCCCAAGTGTTGTGAACTGGAACCTCCAGGGCTTTCATCAGTGATCGCGTGTATTGACCGAATCGCTGTTGGCGCGGTACCAGCGGGTCGCCGTGATGTTGGAACTCGATCTGTCGCTGGCCCAAATCATCGGTGAAACCGACGTCGTGGTGGGGTGCCAGCAGTAGGCATGTGCCGTCCTGCCGCAGCCACTCGCGAATGCCCATGATTTCATCGAGTGCGGCTTCCTGCTCGGAGAGGACATGGTCCAGACCGAACACCATCAGCGTGTCCGTGTCCGAAAGGATCCGCTCGTCGATTGGCAGCCGGTAGCCGGCCTGGTCAATGCGTTGGAACACTGCGACCGGATGGCCGGTCGCCTCGCCTGCGAGCTGTTGAAACGCCAGCGTCGAGCGGTGGAAAAGTTCCAGCGTGCCCGCTATTCCTTGTAAGAAACGGGCAGCGTCGTATTCCGGTGTTTCGTAGCTGGGCCACAACACATTACGGACTTCGGTCATCGTGGAGAACCGGTTGTACATCTCGGCGGGATCACGCTGGGCTTCCCACGGGTAACTCCAGGTCCAGTAGATGCTGATGCGGCGCCGTCCTGGCGTGTGCTTACGCGGAACGTGGCTTTGGTTGTAGGTGCGCGCGGGGGGCAGCGTGCTCATGGCGGGTTCCTTAGCTGTCAAGCGTGGCGAGGTACCGAAGTGCCTTGAGGCCAGGGAGGAAAAAGTACGCACCGCCCTTGAGCGTGGTGAA
Source organism: Mycobacterium sp. (assembly GCF_049585075.1). Taxonomy (GTDB): domain Bacteria; phylum Actinomycetota; class Actinomycetes; order Mycobacteriales; family Mycobacteriaceae; genus Mycobacterium. The sequence goes on along the minus strand of NZ_JBAUZA010000395.1, from coordinate 23,495 downwards.
AGCCGGAAGCCCCTTGAGGACCTGACGGATGGGTCGTCTGGGGATCTTGTACTCCAGTGTGCCGTCCTGGGTTCCGATGATCGGGTCGCGCTCGTTGCCGAGCTCGTGAAAGGTACGATCGTTGACCCACACGTTTTGGGCGAACTCGAACTGTCGAATCAGGCTGGCGCAGATGATGAATGCCGCAATGCCTCTGTCCGCTCCGTCGTCGGGCGCCCCCTCGGGCAGTGCCGGGCCATAGGTCGCGCCGCGGCGGATCATCCGTCGCCGGTTCATGTTCGCCGCGGTATCACGCGGATTGAGACGACGCGCATGGGCGCCCAACGGGACCGCATATCCATGCGGGTCCATCGTCTTGTAGTCGAAGTCGTTGTTGCGCATGGGGTCTGCACCCAACTCAGGGTCGTCGTGTTCCGGAGCCAGCACCAGCGGAGCTCCGCTTCGCCAGCGGCCCATGAACTTTGCAGCCAGCAGCTCTTGTCCCTCAGCGGTGTCGGCGTGGTCGCACAGATAGGCGCGGAACCGTGCGACGTGCTCGTGCAGGCGCCGGTATGCCAGGTAGCTACCGTTGCGGCACAACACCTCCGGCTGCGGCTGATTTGAAATCTGACCCTCCTCGTCTGGATAGCCGAGGATGAATTCACCCGGTTGCAGCGGTGCGCCCGAACCCGGCGTCGGCTGCTGTCCGCTCCCGTCGATCACCGGCTGCGACATCCGGTCGCGATAACCGAAATGGTCGTGGGCGTAGTTGAACGGAGGAGTTGCGTTCAAGTCCAGAAACGACAACACGCGCACCCCGGGGCAGCGTACAACCAGCTTCTCGTGCTCGGCGGTGCACCGCTGCCGTTCTGCCTCGTCGCGGGCAAACAAGATCGCGATCGCATGGAGGTCGTCACTGGCCAGACCGCCCACCCAGTTGTCCGGGTGATTCGCACCCGCGTCACCCAGAATGTCGGCGCGGGCTGCCATGCCCTGACGAAACTCGGCTGGAAAACTATCAAGCGATTCCTGCGACACGCCAAGTGCGCGGAGACCAGTCCAGGTGAAGGCGAGCGTCACCCAGCGCTTGGATACGTCCATCGTGGCTTGGACGTCGGCAGCTGACTGCGCGCGGTCCAACAGTTCGGTGAGCCAGGCCCGCCCGCCCGCAGGGTTCCCGAACGACAAGAATTCGTAGCGCCCGGTGATCGCCGGGGTACGGGTCAGCACGATGTGCTGTATGTCATCGAGTTCAAGCATCTGAGCACACTTCGATGCGAATCACTGCATCTGGTCGAGCATGTCCGAGAACGCCGCTTTGAGCCGCAATGCCTTTTTGATCTCGTCAGCGGTAACGTACGGGTACTCGCCATACTCCAGGAAGCTGGGCACATGGTGCTCGCGGACGAACTTGGCGAACGCCTCGGTGTTGGTCTTCCAGTCTTCGGGAAACCCTTCAAGGTTGGTGAAAACCGTGGTGATGCCGGTCTGGCTGAACAGCGCTACCGCGTCTTCGGTGTATTTGTCGAAGTCCGTGTCGAAGATGCCCTGGTATTGAAAATGCAGCCCGGAACCCACGTCGAACAGAACCCAGCGAAGGTAATGCAGCCGCAGCGGCGCGAGCACCTCCGGGCTGGCGGCTATCGCCTCCTCGATTTGCTTGCCGTATGCGCGGACGGCTTCTTCGCGACCTTCCTTGACTTTCGCGATGATCGAGAATCCGTAGCAGGCGGGGGTCCTGGGGTAGACCGGGCCGTATCGGCCTCGTTCCAGTTCGAAATAGCCTTCCTTAGGGAGGGCCATCGCGGCGGGTCTGTGCCATGCGTAATCGCTCGCGGGCATCGTCATCTTCCGTCCACAGGGTCCGGTGGGCGCCAACATTAGCACCCGATCGAAGGCCCTGGTCGGCTTTCGACTGCACGCCAGCGGCGCGGACTACTGGCGGTAGCTGGCCAGGAAGTTACCCAACCTCTCGATAGCCTGTGTCAGGTCGCGCGACCATGGCAGCGTCACGATCCGTAGGTGATCCGGTGCGGGCCAGTTGAATCCGGTGCCCTGAGTGACCAGAATCTTTTCCGTCAGTAGCAGATCCAGGACCAGTTGCTCGTCGTCTTGGATCTCGTGCACCTCGGGATCCAGCCGCGGAAACGTGTAGAGAGCGCCGGCGGGTTTGACGCACGAGACCCCGGGGATCTCGTTGAGCTTGGACCACGCCACGTCGCGTTGTTCGCGCAGTCGCCCACCCGGAAGCACGAGGTCATCGATGCTTTGGTGACCGCCCAGGGCGACCTGAATCGCATGCTGTGCTGGAACATTCGGGCACAGCCGCATATTCGCCAGCAGGCTGATGCCCTCGATGAAGCTGGTGGCGTGTTCCTTGGGCCCGGTGATCGCCAGCCAGCCGGCCCGGTATCCGGCAACGCGGTAAGCCTTGGATAGGCCATTGAAAGTCAGGCACAACACGTCGGGTGCAACCGTGGCCATGCTGATGTGTTCGGCGTCGTCGTAGAGGATCTTGTCGTAGATCTCGTCTGCGAGCAGCAGCAGCTGATGCTTGCGCGCCAGATCGGCCATCTGTGAAAGGATTTCGCGACCGTATACCGCGCCGGTGGGATTGTTCGGGTTGATCACGACCAGCGCCTTGGTCCGCTCGGTGATCTTCGACTCGAGGTCGGCGATATCGGGCTGCCAGCCCTGAGTTTCGTCGCACAGGTAGTGCACCGGTGTGCCGCCGGCGAGCGAGGTTGACGCCGTCCATAGCGGATAGTCGGGTGCCGGAATCAACACTTGGTCGCCGTTGTCCAGCAGCGCCTGCAGTGTCAGCGTGATCAGCTCGGAGACCCCGTTGCCCAGATAGACGTCGTCGACGTCGAATCGCGGGAAGCCGTCGACCAGTTCGTAGCGGGTGACCACCGCACGCCGCGCCGACAGGATGCCCTTGGAGTCGGAGTAGCCCTGCGCGTACGGCAGCGCCTGGATCATGTCGCGCATGATCACGTCGGGCGCTTCGAAGCCGAACGGCGCCGGGTTGCCGATGTTGAGTTTGAGGATCCGGTGCCCTTCGGATTCCAGCCGCGCGGCGTGATCGTGCACCGGGCCGCGGATTTCGTAGAGCACATCTTGCAGCTTCGATGACTGCGCGAACGTACGCTGCCGCGGCTGATGGCCTGCGGTATGCCAGGGCAGCTGATGCGTAGTCACGTCAACAATGGTGCCATGACTGTCCAATTATTAATGCCAAAACTGGCTTGATCAGCGTTTTCCTGGTGGGCGTGCACCGCGGGCGATGCCCAATCCTTTAACCGGCGCCGCGGGTGCCTGGGTCTCGCCATCTTGAGCTTCCGGTTCCGGTTCCGCCGTTGCTGACGGTTCGGGCTTGGCCTCAGCCTTTGGCTGCGCGGCCGCGGGTTGTGCGGCGGGAGCGGCCTTTTTGGCACCGGGCCGTTTGGCTCCGGCCGCCAAGCCCAGACCCTTGACCGGTGCGGCCGGCGCCTTCGCTTCGGGAGCGGCCGAATCGGATTTCGCCTCGGGCTGTGCGGCGGGCGCGGATTGTGTTGGGGCAGCAGTCTTCTTGGCGCCGGGCCGCTTAGCGCCGCCGGCGATGCCCAGACCTTTGACCGGTGCGGCAGGAGCCTTGCCTTCCTCGGTAGCAGGTGCCTTGGCTTGCTCAGTGGATTGCGTTGGCGCTGCGGCCTTTTTGGCGCCGGGTCGCTTGGCGGCGCCGGCGATACCCAGCCCGGTGACCGCTTTGGTGGCCTTGTCTGGTGTCGGTGCAGCGGCTTCTGCGGGTGCAGCGGCGGTCTCTTTCGCCGGAGCGGTGGCGGTTGCCGCCGATGCTTTCGGAGCAGCCTTTTCGGCATGCTCAGCCGCCTCTTTGGCGGCCGTGCCCTTTTCCGGCAGCTTGACCGCGCCGCGGTCCAGCGACTCGAGCAACAGCTGCGCCACGTCGCGCACGTCGACGCCTTCGCGCCCAGCTGCCTCCTGGCGGTCGTTGACGCCGTCGCTGACCATCACCCGGCAGAACGGGCACGCGGTGGCCACCGTGGTCGCGCCGGTGGCCAACGCCTCGTCGACACGTTCGTGGTTGATCCGCTTGCCGATGTGCTCTTCCATCCACATCCGCGCACCGCCGGCACCGCAGCAGAAGCTGCGATCGGCGTGACGGGGCATCTCAGTCAGCTTTGCGCCCGAGGCGCCGATCAACTCGCGCGGCGCCGCGTATTCCTTGTTGTGGCGGCCCAAGTAGCAGGGGTCGTGGTAGGTGATGTCTTCAGCGACCGGGCTGACCGGGATCAGCTTCTTGTCGCGCACCAGCCGGTTGAGCAGCTGGGTGTGGTGCAGCACGCTGTAATTGCTACCCAGTTGCCGGTATTCGCGGCCAAGAGTGTTGAAGCAGTGCGGGCAGGTGACGACGATCTTGCGGTCGACGGTTTCGACTCCCTCGAAGACGCCGTCCAGCGTTTCCACCGCCTGCTGAGCGAGCTGCTGGAACAGGAACTCGTTGCCCGAGCGTCGCGCCGCGTCGCCGTTGCAGGTTTCGCCGGTGCCGAGCACCAAATACTTCACCCCGGCGATCGCCAGCAGTTCGGCCACGGCCTTGGTCGTCTTCTTGGCCTTGTCGTCGTAAGCACCGGCGCAGCCCACCCAGAACAGGTATTCGTAGCCGTCGAAGCTCTCGACGTCTTGGCCATAGACGGGGACATCGAAGTCCACCTCGTCGATCCAGTTGGTGCGGTCGGAGGCGTTTTGGCCCCACGGATTGCCTTTGGTCTCAAGGTTTTTGAACAGCACCGACAACTCGGAGGGGAACTCGGACTCCATCATGACCTGGTAGCGGCGCATATCGACGATGTGGTCGATGTGCTCGATGTCGACCGGGCACTGCTCAACGCGCGCGCCGCAGGTGACGCACGACCACAGCACGTCGGGGTCGATCACGCCGCCTTGCTCGGCGGTGCCGACCAGCGGGCGGGCGGCCTGCTCGGGCCCGTGCCCGGGCACCCGACCGAAGCCCGATTCGGGCACATGGTGGCCTTCCTCGTGCTCCGTCTCGAGGTCGAGGCCCTCGAGCGGCTCGGCAGTCTTTTGACCAAGGATGTAGGGGGCCTTGGCCATCCAGTGATCCCGCAGGTCCATGATGACGAGCTTGGGCGACAGCGGCTTGGCGGTGTTCCAGGCCGGGCACTGCGATTGGCAACGGCCACACTCGGTACACGTCGCGAAATCGAGCATGCCCTTCCAGGTGAAGTCTTCGATCTTGCCGCGGCCGAATGTCGCGTCATCTGGCGGGTTCTCGAAATCGATTGGCTTGCCGTCGGATTCCATCGGCAGCAGCGGGCCCAGCCCATCGGGCAGCCGCTTGAAGATCACGTTGATCGGTGCAAGGAAGATGTGCAGGTGCTTGGAATGCAGCACGATGATCAGGAACGCGAGCGCAACTGCGATGTGAGCGAGCAGCGCGATCGTCTCGATCCACTCGTTGGCAGTCGGGCCGAGGGGCTGCATCAGCGCCCCCATGCCGCGCGAGAAGAACGCACCCCAGCCGTAAGGGAAGTTTCCGGTGTTCACCGCGGCACCGCGGAAGATCGAGTAACTGAAGACGACCAGAAAGATCATGAACAGGATCAGCCAGGCGCCGCCGGTATGCGAGCCATAGAAGCGTGACGAGCGGCCGTACTCCTTCGGCTCGGAGCGCAACCTGATGATGGCGAACGTGATGATGCCCGCTAACACCGCAAGGGCGATGAAGTCTTGCAAGAAGCCCAGCGCGTCCCATCGCCCGACGATCGGGATGTGGAAGTTGGACTGGAACAGGTTGCCGTATGCCTCCAAATAGACCGTGAAGAGGATGAAGAAGCCCCACATGGTGAAGAGGTGCGCCAAGCCCGGGATCGACCATTTCAGCAGCCGCCGCTGCCCGAACACCTCCGACACCTCGGCCCAGACTCGACCGCCGACGTCGTCGGTGCGGCCGGAGGCGGGCTGGCCGGACAGGGTGAGTTTGGCCAGCCAGCCGACCCGACGGAGGGCGAGCAATCCGACGATCGCCGTCATGCCGAGGCCCACTACCAGTCTGATCAGCATCTGCGTCTGCACGGAGCGTCTCCCCAATTCCGAGGTTACTCAGCAGTAACTTCTGTCATGTTACTCGCTAGTAACTTAATCACCAGGCCTGCTCATAGTTGCATCTTTCCCGCGTTGACCGCGACAAAGGCTGCCCTAACTTCGGGTAGGAGGGCCCGGCTACGGTCCGGTGCCGGGAACGTGCATTGGGGGGATCCCGGGAATCTGCGGCACGTTGCCGTTCCACCAGCGATGACGGGGACGTTGCTGCGTCCAGGTCTGGGTGGTCTGCGGTGGCGCGGGTTCGGGCGTCGTCTCGGGCGTGGTCGTGGTCGGAAGGGTCGACGACGGCGTGGTCGTGCGGGCCGGGGTGGTTGAGTGCGACGTGGTTGTCGACGGCCGGGTGGTGGCCGGTCCGCTGCCGCCGTTGCCGGTGGCCAAGATGACGAGGCCATAGACGATGATCGCGATCAGAATCACTACCGTCAGGCCCCACAGCGCTAGCACCCACGGCTTGAGAAACCAGGGTGACGACGTCTCGTCGGTACCGAACAGATCGTTGCTCGCGCCGAGGCTCAAGTCGTGCTCGGCGTAACCATCGACGTCATATGGTGGTCTGCTGCCCCCCACGAACACCGATCCTACCGACGCTCCCCCCTATGGCATACCGCCGTCGTGGTGGTGATGGTGATGAAGCGGCGAGCTGGTCGTCGGCGCAGGGACGAGTGGTTCCGTCGTCGTTTGGCTGCTTGGCAGAGAGGTAGTAGTCGACGGCGTGGTGGTGACCGCAGACGTCGTCGGCGATGTCGACGGGGAGGTGGAGCTGTCGCTACGTGTCAGCTCGACGATCCCGTAGATCATCAGCGCGATCAGGATGGCTGCGAGCACGCCTAAGCCGATCAGAGCCGCCCGCCTGCGATACCACGGTGTCGACCCGGGAGCGGGGCCGTAGTCGCTGTAGTCGTACTGGCCGGTCGGCGCTTCACTTGGGTCATCTGGAGGTCTCGGAGAACCGTGGTCCGTCACGGTACGTGCGGCAGCGTAATCACGGTGTGCGGCAACGAGATTGTCGGCGGAATGTGCGGCACATGGTGGTGCGGCGGCGGCGGCTGGGCCGGGGCGGGGGCCCCACCGGCTGGAGGAGCATTGTTACCCGGTGGCGGGGCCTCCTCGGACGAGGAGGACGGCGGGGTGGTGGTCGTCGACGGCGAAGTTGTCGTTGTCGACGGGGTCGTTGTCGACGACCCGGTCGATGTCGTTGACTGCGTGGTCGTGGACGTTCCGCCGCCGCCGGGGCCGTGCGAGAGCTCGATGAGGCCGTAGATGATCAGCACGACCAAGATCGCCACCATCGTGGCCCACACGGCAAGCAGCGAGCGCTTGCGATACCAGGGCGGCGGCGGCGATTCCGGTTCAGGAGGCCCGGAATAAACCGTGTAGTCGTCGGGACCTGCAGGCTGTGGATTTACCGCGCCGTAGTCGGCCATCCGGGTTTCCCGTTCGCTGGGATCGTCCGGAGGACCGTGCGGACCGAAGCCTGTCATCGCCCCGATGCTACTGACATCCGGCCGACGCGTCGGGTGCCGGCGGGGACGTCAGAGCTGCCGAGTGACCCCATCGGCGAAAAGCCGCAGGTGTTCGAGGTCTGAGAGGTCCAGCAGTTGCAGATACACCCGCTGCACGCCGACGTCCGCGAACGACCCGAGCCGCTCGACAATCTCATTGGGGGTGCCCACCAGCGGAGAATTGGACCGCAGCTCGTCGACCTCGCGCCCGATGGCGGCAGCTCGGCGACTGATCTCCGCATCGTCGCGCCCGGCGCACACCACAAACGCTGCCGAGTACGTCATCGCGTCGACGGGCCGGCCGACCGAATGGACTGCTTCGCGAACCCGCTCGAATTGGGTCTTGACGGTGTCCAACGAGGCGAAGGGCACGTTGAATTCGTCGGCGAACGTCGCGGCCAGTGCCGGCGTCCGGTTGGCGCCCATCCCGCCGACGATGATCGGTGGATGAGGCTGTTGCACCGGCTTGGGCAAAGCGGGCGAGTCGTTGACCGCGTAATGCGTGCCCGCGTAGTCGAATTTTTCTCCGATCGGTGAGGTCCACAGGCCGGTAATCAGTTCGAGCTGTTCGGTGAGCCGATCGAATCGTTCGCGCAGCGGGGGGAAGGGGATCGCATAGGCGAGATGCTCCGGTTCGAACCAACCGGTACCGATTCCGAATTCGACTCTGCCACCGCTCATTTCGTCGACCTGCGCGACCGCGACGGCCAGCGGGCCGGGATGGCGGAATGTTGCCGAGGTGACCAGTGTGCCCAGCCGGATTGATGATGTCTCGCGGGCAATGCCGCCCAACGTCACCCAGGAGTCGGTCGGGCCGGGCAGTCCGTCGCCGCTCATCGCCAGATAGTGGTCGGAGCGGAAGAACGCGTTGAATCCCAGTGCCTCGGCGGTCTGCGCGACGGCTAGCTGGTCGGAGTAGCTGGCGCCTTGCTGCGGTTCAACGAATACCCGAAAGTCCACGAGCGCCAGACTAATGCCGGACTGAGGCCGGCTCGAAAGTCTTCGGGCCTAGACCAGACTGATCTGCCCGGCTAGAAGGTGTCCACCTTTTCGACGCTGACGAACATGCCGTGGCCGGTGTTGTCGTTGGTGAACCGGGTGCCACTTTCGCTGGCTGCGATCGTCCAGCCCTCGGCGTCGTAGGTGAGGTAGTCGATAGACACGGTGGGAATGTCGCCGAGGTTGCCCAGCACCCATTGCACCGAACCGTCCTCAGTGATGTTCACGCCGTTGGCCCGTTCACCGTCCTGCATTGGGGAGTCGGTGAACTGTGCCTCGCAACCGACTGAGTGGCGGTTGATCTGACAGCGCGTCTGACCGGATTTGGTTTCGATGAAGACGTAGCCGTTTGGGTCAGCTGGCAACGAAATGATGCTGCCCGGTGGATTGGCGCTCGGCGGCGCTGGCCGCGATGGGGTCGGTGACGGGACGGACGGTCGACCTTTCGGAAACGACGGTTCGGTCGCTCCGGCGGGCGGCGAGGCCACTGGTTTGCCGTGGATCAGGGAGCTGCATCCGCTCATCAGCGCGGCGCTGGCCAGCAGGGCCGCCAGCAGCAGCCGGCCGCTGGCGCGTGCGGTCTTTGCTCTCTCGCAAAACATCTCAGAGACCAGCCTACGCACGAAGTGACAGAAGTGACTGCAGTGACGCGCCCGCAGTTGCCGGGTTAGCCGGCCATCGCGGCGTAGCCATCGGCCAAGCCGCGCAGTTGGCCGGCGCAGTCGCCGGTGAACGACGCGCCGTGCATCAGCGCCAGCGTGCTCGGTGTCAGCTGGGCCAACTGCTCCAACGTAGGCTGTAGATTGGTGGTCAGGCCGGTGGCATGGAACAGCGCCTCAGCTTCCAATGCCGGTGCTACGCAATCGGATTCGGTCAGCGCAGGACATTGGCCGGTGTGTGTGAGCAGGTCGCCGGCCAGCAACGTTGAGGTAGTCTCGTCGAACCACAGCCCGCTTTCCCAGTTGTGCGGCACGTGCGGCGTGGCGATGAACCGCAGTCGGTGCCCGCCGATATCAAGCACGTCGCCAGGTTCGGTGCCCACTGGCACCGGCGGCCGGTCGCACATATCCGTCAGCGAAAGCATGCAGGCCAGCGGACCGTGGATGACTTGGGCGTGCGGCGCGGCAGCCAGCAGCATGTTCATCGCGCCGCACTCGTCGGCCTCGAGGTGGGCGAACGAGATCCAACGCAATTGCTCCAACGGAATCACCTTGGCGATGGCCCCCGAAACCAGCGGGAACAGTTGGCGCATGCCGCAGTGGAACAGAAACGGTTCGTCACCGGTCAGCAGAAACTGGTTGAAGGTGAACCCGTGTTCGGTGATGCCCGGCACCCAGGTGGAGAACCGGTAGATACCCTGCGCGATCTCGTCGACTTTGGTGTGCAGTCCAGCGTCCATACCTACTTTTACATCTGCGCCCAGACAATTTTGTTCTGTAAGTACGTTTCGATGCCGGCTTTGCCGGATTCGTAGCCCCAACCGGATTGCTTGTACCCGCCGAACGGCATCGAGTGGTCGAACTGCATCTGACAGTTCAGCCCAACGGTTCCGGCTTTGAGCCGCTTGGCCAATCGGTGTGCGCGGCCAAGGTCCTTGGTCCACGCGGTGGCGGCCAGCCCGTAGGTGCTGTCGTTGGCCAGGACGACGGCTTCGTCGTCGTCGTCGAACGGCAAGACGGTGACCACCGGCCCGAAGATCTCCTCTTGGAACAACCGGCTTGTGCTCGCGACGTTGGTGAGCACGGTCGGGTGCACGAAGTACCCCTTGCGGTCGAGTCGGTGTCCGCCCGTGACGATCTCGACCCCGTCGCCGCGCCCCTCGTCGAGGTAGCCCAGGACGCGGGTGAGCTGCTTCTGGCTGATCAGCGGGCCGATCACGGTGCCCTCTTCGTTCGGGCCTCCGAGTTGCAGACGGTTGGCCATTTTCGCGATTCCCGCCACGACCTGGTCGTAGACGCCGCGCTGGGCGAAGATGCGTGACCCGCACACGCAGGCTTGGCCGGAGTGGATGAAGGTGCCGAATGCCGCCGTGGTGATGGCGGTCTTCAGATTGGCGTCGTCGAAAATCAGCACGGGCGACTTGCCACCGAGTTCGAGCGTGACCTTGTTGAGGTTGCTGGCCGCCGCGGCGTGCACGATTTCCCGGCCGACTTCGGTCGAGCCGGTGAACGCGACCTTCTCGACGTCGGGGTGCGCGGTCAGCGCCGCGCCGGCGGTGTGACCGTAGCCGAGCACCAAGTTCGCCACCCCCTCCGGTACTCCCGCCTCGGTCAGGATTTGATCCAAAACGATTGCTGTCAGCGGGGTTTCCTCGGCGGGCTTGACGACGCTGCTGCAACCCGCAGCCAGCGACGGCGCGAGCTTGGCGCAGAAGTTAAACGCCGGGCCGTTCCACGGAAAGATCAGCCCGACCACGCCGTAGGGCTCTTTCAGCGTGTAGGTATGCAAGTGCGAATCGACGCCGGTGAGACCGCCCGTGTTCACGTCGCGTGCGATGCCCTCGATCTTGGTGCACCAGCCGGCGTAGTAGCGGAAGAATTCGGCAGCGACCCGCACCTGTGCCTGCGCCTGAACCGGAGTCATGCCACCGTTGAGCGACTCGAGCTCTTGCAGAATTGTCGTGTTCTGATCGATCAGCTCGCCGACCCGCCACAGCACCTTCGCTCGCTCGTAATCGGGCAGGCCCGACCACACGCCGGACTCGGCGGTCGCCTTAGCACGTGCCACTGCCTCGTTGACGGCGTCGGGACCGCAGTCTTTGAACTCGGTGATCTGCTCTTCGGTGGAGGGATCGAAGACGCGGATCACGTCACCGGTGCCGGGCCGTTTGCGGATCTCGTCCAACACCGCCTGCACCGCCATCGGTACCCCCTCTTCTATGAAAATAGAGTGCCGTACGAGGCGAAGGGTATGCCGTTAACTACTGGCGGTCAACGCATGCACGGCGTGCCCGAACATGGTCTGTTTGATCGCGCCGACCGTGCCTGGGTCTTTGGCGCCGAGGGGACGAAGAACCTCGACCGCCGCGGATGTCACTGCGCCCTCGGGGGCAACGGAGTCGACGATGTCAAGGCTTGCGGCGTCGTCGCCGCCGAAGCGGCGTCCGGTCGTCATCGACGCGACCGCCGCCTGCGGAGTGAGCTTGGCTTGGATCAGCGCTGCCATGCCAGGCGTAAAGGGGATACGGATGTCAGCTTCGGGAAAGCAGAAGAAGCCGCGGTCAGCGCGCATCACCCGAAAGTCGTGCGCCAAGGCCAACATTGCGCCTGCGCCGAAGGCGTGGCCGACCAGCGCCGCCGCGGTGGGGACAGGCAGGGTGAGGAAGCGGGCCAGCATGCCCTGAACGCGTCCGACATACCACTGGGTCCGATCCCCGTTGGCCCCCAGCCAATCGAGATCCAGGCCATTGGAGTAGAACTTGCCGCCGCCGGTGGTGACCAAGCCTTGCGCGCCGGCGCCGAGGACCTCATCGAGGTGCGCGTCAACCTCGTCGAGAAATCCTGGTGAGAAACGGTTTTCGTCGTCACCAAGATCAAGGATCGCGATCTTCTCGTCGTAATTGAGGCTAAACCCCATGTCTATTTCCCTTTCTTCAGAGGCGGTGGCCCGACGTCGAGAACCGCGCGCACCGACGCGCGTAGATGTTCACGGGCAGTTGCGTTGGCCAGCCTGTCACGACGCAGCAGGATGGCCGTCGGCAAATCGACAATGCAGGTGGTGATGGTATCGACGGCACGCGCATCTTTACGGTCCCATACGCCGACCGCGAGCCGGATCATCAAGCCGACAAGTAATCGATCGAGATCGCTTAGCTCCGTGGCGATTTCGTCAGGAAGATCGGAATCCAAGAGCTCATCGCGGCGCACCGTCAACAGCAGTTTGGAAGAGTCCGGATACTGCTCGGCGAACACCACCGGCGCATCAGCGGCGGCCACCACCGCCGCCCGCGTGCCGCCTTTCGCGATGGCCTGATCGACCAACGCGTTTTGCACAGTGAGGAATCGACGTCCGGCCCGCAGCCATGCCCGGCCCATCAGGCCCGAGCGCGAGCCGAACGTGTGGTACAGCGCGCCGTTGGACACACCGACGGTGGCGCTGATTGCGCGGATGGTCACCGAAGCGGGCCCGGAGGCCACCGCCAACGACTCGACGGCGTCCAGAACCCGATCCGGCTCGTACACACGCGGGCGGGGCACGCCAGCTATAGTAACAGAGCAGGTGCTCTATTACTCCGCCGCTAGGTCTGGGATCTCGCTGGGGTGCTCGACAGCTTCGGTGGTGGCGGCCGCCGTCACCCGGCCACGCACCAGAAACCAGCCGCCGATCAGGGCGGGGACGGCGGCTACCAGCGCCGCGATCACCCAGGGACCCTTCTCCGGGTCGAGCATCATCAGTACCAACACGCCGGCCAGGAACACCAGCGTGACGTAGCCGCTGTACGGGGCGAGCGGCATCCGGAAGTGTGGCCGCTGCATCGTTCCGGCTTTCACCCTGCGGTAGAACCGGAGTTGGCAGAGCACGATCGTCGCCCACGCCGCCAGCACCCCCACCGCGGCGATGTTGAGCACGATTTCGAAGGCTTGGCTCGGTTTGACCGCGTTGAGCACGACGCCGAACAGCCCGATGGTGGCGGTCAGCAGGATGCCGCCATACGGCACACCGTTTTTCGACATCCGTCCGGTGAACTTCGGACCGCTGCCGTTCACCGACATCGACCGCAGGACGCGGCCCGTGGAGTACAACCCGGCGTTCAGGCTGGAGAACGCGGCGGTCAGAACCACCACGTTCATCACCGAGCCCGCGCCGCCAAAACCGATTCTGGAGAAGAACGTGACGAACGGGCTCTCGCCGTGTTTATAGGTGGTGTAGGGCAGCAGCAGCGCCAACAGCAGGACCGATCCGCAGTAGAAGACCGCGATGCGGGCGATCACCGAGTTGATCGCTCGTGGCATCACCTTTTCCGGTTCCGCGGTTTCGCCGGCCGCGGTGCCGACCAGTTCGACTGCGGCATAAGCGAATATCACCCCCGAGGTGACCAGCACCAGCGGCAGGAGGCCGGTCGGCAGGAATCCGCCGTGGTCGGCCCAGAGGCTGGGCCCCGTGGTCCGCCCTTCGATCTTGAACCGGCCGGCCAGAAACACGATTCCGACGACCAGGAAAGTCGTCAGGGCTACCACCTTGATCAGCGCTGCCCAGAACTCGAACTCGCCGAAGGCCTTCACCGAGATCAGGTTCACCGACACCACGCCCACCAGCGCGATGAGCGCGAGCGTCCACTGTGGGACCGCCTGGAACGCGGTCCAATAGTGGAAGTAGGTTGCGATCGCGGTGCTGTCGACGATGGCCGCCATCGCCCAGTTCAGGAAGTACATCCAGCCGGCGACGAAAGCTGCTTTCTCCCCGAAGAACTCGCGGGCGTACGAGACGAACGAGCCCGTTGCCGGGCGATGCAGTACCAGCTCGCCGAGCGCGCGCAGGATCAAGAACACAAAGCCGCCGCAGATCCCGTAGATCAAAAACAAGCCGGGCCCCGCGGACGCCAGCCGTGCTCCCGCGCCCATGAACAGCCCGGTCCCGATGGCTCCGCCGATGGCGATCATCTGCATCTGCCGGTTGTGCAGGTCATGGTGATAGCCCGCATCCTCGCGGGCGAGCCCAGCGTTCTCGCCGGCGGCCGGTCCGGGCGTGCTGGGCGGCGGTGGCATCGGGTTCCTATCGTCGTGGCTTGGTGCGACGCTGCGACGCGGGCACGCCCTAGAACGCACTGGTTGCGAAACTATCCCACGCTGTGACGGCGCTCTCAACAGTCGGGGAACAAACTCTTGAGCAACGCCGTTGACGCCTTTGAATAACTTGAGTGGATAAGGCTCAACTCTGGCTTGACATCGACGCGGTGGGGAAGGCAGTCTTGAGCCAGGTTCACTCAGCAGCGTAGTGCAAGAGAATGCTCGACTATCAGGAAGGATTCACCATGGCTCGTGCGGTCGGTATCGACCTCGGGACCACTAACTCCGTCGTCGCAGTTCTGGAGGGTGGGGACCCCGTCGTCGTCGCCAACTCCGAGGGCTCGCGGACCACTCCGTCCATCGTCGCGTTCGCGCGTAATGGCGAGGTACTGGTCGGCCAGCCTGCCAAGAACCAGGCGGTGACCAACGTTGACCGCACCATTCGGTCGGTGAAACGACACATGGGCACCGACTGGTCTGTCGAGATCGATGACAAGAAGTACACCGCGCAGGAGATCAGCGCGCGCGTTCTGATGAAGCTGAAGCGCGACGCCGAGGCCTACCTCGGTGAGGACATCACCGACGCGGTGATCACCACGCCTGCCTACTTCAACGACGCTCAGCGCCAAGCCACCAAGGAGGCTGGTCAGATCGCCGGCCTGAACGTGCTGCGCATCGTCAACGAGCCGACCGCGGCCGCGCTGGCCTACGGGTTGGACAAGGGCGAGAAGGAGCAGCGGATCCTGGTCTTCGACCTCGGTGGCGGCACCTTCGACGTGTCGTTGCTGGAGATCGGTGACGGTGTCGTGGAGGTCCGCGCCACCTCGGGTGACAACCACCTCGGCGGCGACGACTGGGACGACCGGATCGTCAGCTGGCTGGTCGACAAGTTCAAGGCCAGCGCAGGCATCGACCTGACCAAGGACAAGATGGCCATGCAGCGGCTGCGCGAAGCGGCCGAGAAGGCCAAGATCGAACTGAGCTCCAGCCAGGGCACGTCGATCAACCTGCCCTACATCACCGTTGACTCCGACAAGAACCCGCTGTTCCTCGATGAGCAGCTCACCCGTGCGGAGTTCCAGAAGATCACCCAAGATCTGCTGGACCGCACCCGCAACCCGTTCCAGCAGGTGATCAAGGACGCCGGTATCTCGGTTTCTGAGATCGACCACGTGGTCATGGTGGGTGGTTCCACCCGCATGCCCGCGGTGACCGAGCTGGTCAAGGAGCTCACCGGCGGTAAGGAGCCCAACAAGGGCGTCAACCCCGACGAGGTTGTTGCCGTGGGTGCTGCCCTGCAGGCCGGTGTGCTGAAGGGCGAGGTGAAAGACGTTCTGCTGCTTGACGTTACGCCGCTGAGCTTGGGCATTGAGACCAAGGGTGGCGTGATGACCAAGCTGATCGAGCGCAACACCACGATCCCGACGAAGCGGTCGGAGACCTTCACCACGGCCGACGACAACCAGCCGTCGGTGCAGATCCAGGTCTATCAGGGTGAGCGCGAAATCGCTTCGCACAACAAGCTGCTCGGCTCCTTCGAGCTGACCGGTATTCCGCCGGCTCCGCGCGGCGTCCCGCAGATCGAGGTCACTTTCGACATCGACGCCAACGGCATCGTGCACGTGACGGCCAAGGACAAGGGCACCGGCAAGGAGAACACGATCAAAATCCAGGAGGGCTCCGGCCTGTCCAAGGAAGAGATCGACCGGATGATCAAGGACGCCGAGGCGCACGCCGAGGAGGACCGCAAGCGGCGCGAAGAGGCCGATGTCCGCAACCAGGCGGAGACGCTGGTCTACCAGACGGAGAAATTCGTGAAGGAGCAGCGCGAAGCCGAAGGCGGTTCGAAGGTTCCCGAGGACACCCTCAACAAGGTCGACGCCGCGGTCGCCGAGGCCAAGACGGCGTTGGGCGGCACCGACATCGGCGCCATCAAGTCCGCGATGGAGAAGCTGGGCCAAGAATCGCAGGCCCTCGGCCAGGCGATCTACGAGGCCACCCAAGCCGAGCAGGCGGCGGGCGGCGCGGGCGAGCCCGGCCCGGGCGGTGCCGATGACGTCGTCGACGCGGAGGTGGTCGACGATGACCGGGAGGCCCAGTGAGCGAACCCAAGCCATCCGAACAGGTAACCGTTACCGACAAGCGGCGGATTGATCCCGAGACCGGTCAAGTACGCCACGTGGCTTCCGGAGCCGCCCCCAGCGGGGCGGCGCCGGAGGCCGCGGATGCCAAAGCCGGCGAAGGCGCAGCCACCGCCGACAAGGTTGCCGAGCTGACCGCCGATCTGCAGCGGGTGCAAGCCGACTACGCCAACTACCGCAAGCGGGCGTTGCGCGATCAGGAAGCGACCGCCGAGCGCGCCAAGGCTGGCGTCGTCAGCCAATTACTGGGCGTGCTCGACGATCTCGACCGCGCCCGCAGCCACGGAGATCTAGAGTCTGGCCCGCTGAAGTTGGTCGCCGACAAATTGCTCAGCGCCCTGACCGGGCTTGGGTTGACGGCGTTCGGCGCCGAGGGCGACGACTTCGACCCGGTGCTGCACGAAGCAGTGCAACACGAGGGCGATGGCGGCCAGGGCTCGAAGCCGGTGATCGGCAACGTGATGCGGCACGGTTACAAATTGGGTGATCAGGTGCTGCGGCACGCTTTGGTCGGGGTGGTGGACACCATCCCGGATGACGCCGCAGAAACCGAGACCTCCGACACAGTCGATAACGACGCGAACGAGGATGAGCACGACGCAGAATCATCAGAGCCGTCGGAGAGATAACGACGAGCTCACTAGGGAAAGGCGGAAGGGGGTGACGCGATATGGCCCAACGCGAATGGGTCGAAAAGGACTTCTACAAGGAGCTGGGCGTCGCTCCTGACGCCGGCCCAGACGAAATCAAGCGGGTGGCCCGCAAGCTGCTCGCCGAGAATCACCCGGACCGCAACCCCGGAAACAAGGCCGCCGAAGATCGGTACAAGGCCGTCTCCGAGGCCAAGGAAGTGCTCACGGATCCGGCCAAGCGCAAGGAGTACGACGAAACCCGTCGGCTGTTCGCCGGAGGCGGATTCGGTCGCCGGTTCAACGGCGGGGACTTCGGTGGCGGCTTCAATGTGGGCGGCTTCGGCGGTGATGGCGCCGATTTCAACCTCAACGATTTGTTCGATGCCGCCGGTCGCTCCGGCGGCACCAACATCGGCGACCTGTTCGGTGGCCTGTTCGGTCGCGGCGCTTCACAGCGCCCGAGCCGTCCGCGCCGCGGCAACGACCTGGAGACCGAAGCCGAGCTGAGCTTCATGGAAGCCACCAAGGGCGTGGCGATGCCGCTGCGGCTGACGAGTCCGGCGCCGTGCACCAACTGTCATGGCAGCGGGGCCAGGCCGGGCACCAGCCCGAAGGTGTGCCCCACCTGTAACGGTGCGGGTGTAATCAGCAGCAACCAAGGCGCTTTCGGCTTCTCCGAGCCATGCACCAATTGCCGCGGTAGCGGGTCGATCATCGAGAACCCTTGCGAGGAGTGCAAGGGGACCGGTGTCACCACCCGCACCCGCACGATCAACGTGCGGATCCCGCCGGGTGTCGAGGACGGACAACGGATCCGGCTGGCCGGCCAAGGAGAGGCCGGGCTGCGCGGCGCTCCATCCGGTGACCTCTATGTCACCGTGCACGTGCGGCCGGACAAGGTTTTCGGCCGCGACGGCGATGACCTCACCGTCACAGTTCCGGTCAGCTTCACCGAGTTAGCTTTGGGTACAACGCTTTCAGTGCCGACGCTGGACGGCAAGGTCGGTGTTCGGGTGCCGAAGGGCACTGCCGACGGGCGAATTCTGCGGGTACGCGGACGCGGCGTGCCCAAGCGGTCCGGTGGCCAGGGCGACTTGCTGGTCACCGTCAAAGTCGCAGTCCCGCCCAACCTGGAAGGTGCGGCGAAGGAGGCGCTGGAAGCTTATGCCGCCGCGGAGCGCTCCGGCGGCTTCGATCCGCGGGCCGGATGGGCAGGTAATGGCTGATGGCTAAGAACAGGAATGACAAAGGCGCGGCGCGGACCTTCTTGATCTCGGTGGCCGCCGAGCTGGCTGGTATGCATGCACAGACGCTGCGTACATATGACCGGCTCGGTCTGGTCAGCCCAAGCCGCAGTTCCGGTGGTGGACGGCGTTATTCGCAGCACGACGTCGAGCTGCTCCGCGAAGTGCAACGGCTATCCCAGGACGAGGGCGTCAATCTGGCTGGGATCAAACGCATTATCGAGCTGACCAATCAGGTCGAGGCACTACAGTCACGGCTGAGCGAGATGGCCGCCGAGATCGAGGCGCTGCGGGCCAACCAGCGACGCGACATCGCGGTGGTGCCCAAGAGCACCGCCGTCGTCGTCTGGCAACCCCGGCGCTAAGTCGCCGCTAGACACGGATGGAAAACACCGCGACGCCCCAATCGCCCGGCGGCGCGGACCGGTAACCGCCGCGGCGCAGCGCATCGGTGGGTGCGGCCATCGGCTCGAAGCACACGACGTCTTCGTCCGGCGGGGCGAAGATCTGCGCCGCCGGATACCCCTGCTCGAAGTGGACCTCGATACGACGGCCGCCACCGGACACCGCGAACACGGCGCCATCGGCAACCTCGTCATAGCCGTCGTCAAAGGCCTTGTCGCCCAAGGCTTCAGTCGTGGCGGGTTGCAATGTCATCTCACCGGTCGGCAGGCCCCGCCCGTCAAGCTTGAGGTGTCGCATCGCCGGGATCTCGATGATCCATTGGTCGCGCGGCACATCCGGCAACTGGAGATACGGGTGGAAACCGAAACACAGTGGCACCGGTCGATCGCCGGTCGGCGCCACCGAGGTGCGCACCCGCAAGGTCCGCTCGGTTAGCGTGACTGTCAGCGCTAGTCGATGCGGAAACGGAAAGCTCGCCAACAGATCCTGATCACCGAAGTTTGCTTCGGCGCTCAGCTCGTTGGCCGACTCATGCGTCACCCGCCAGTTGGGATAGGCGGCAAGCACCCCGTGAATCGGTAGCCCGCTGGGATCAGCGCGCACTCCATTGTGTCCGGCTGCCAGCGTGACTGTGGTGCCCTCCGCTGTATACGTGTTGCCGCCCAGCCGATTTGCCCACGGGTACAGGATCGGGATGCCCATCGTCTTGCCGTCGGCCACATAGGCGTCCAAACCGCGGCGCTGGCCGAGCAGTTGGACGCCCGAGTCAGTCAGTGAGATGCCGATCATGCCGGCGTCCGGGACGAACTGGGCTTCCAGATCTGACGACGCGTCGCCCAGCGTGACGATGTGCACGAGGTTAAGACTAGCTGTGCAGCGGATCGTGTTGGATGCGCTCTGGCGGCGCACCTTTGGCGATCAGTGCAGCCTTGGTCGCGCGCACCATCTCCGGTCCGCCGCAGATCAGGATCTGCCGGTCACCCCAGCCGCCGTATTTGGTGACGACGTCCATCAGCTTGCCGGTCTGTCGCAGATGCAGTCCACGCGGCGGTGTCACGTCGGGATAGTCGGCGGCCCAGGCGGGGTCGCCGTTGTGCTCGGAGACCGGCGTCACTGACAGCCAGGGATTGTGTGTGGCGACCTGCCACAGGGTGGGCAGGTCGTAGAGCTCGCAGGGATAGCGCCCGCCGAAGAACATGTGCACACGCGGGTTCACACCCCAGCGGGTGAGGTCCATGATGATCGAGCGCAGCGGCGCGAGCCCGGTGCTGCCCGCGACCATCAGCACGTCGCCGCCGTCGCGGTCGACCTGTAAACCGCCGTGCGGGCTGGACAGCCGCCACCGGTCGCCGGGCTGGGTCTCGTTGACGATGGCGTTGCTGACTAGGCCGCCGGAAACCGCGCGGACGTGAAACTCGATGGCGCCGCTGTCATCCGGCGGAATGGCCGGCGTCAGATACCTCCACCGCCGTGGGCACTGCGGCACCGCGACGTTCACGTACTGCCCGGCGTGGTAGTCCATCGGGCGGTCCAACTGCAGCCGAACTACCGCCAGGTCGCGAGAGATCCGCAGCTGCTCGACCACCGTGCCGTCCCACCAGGCCGGCCCCTGTTCGGCGTCGGCGGCGCCGCTCATCACCCCGGTAATCAAGTTCAGCGACTGCCCGGCGGCCGCGTCGACGGCATCGGTCCAGGCGTCGGCCAACTCGTCGCGCAGGGTCGCGTGCAGCGCCTGGCCCAACGTCTCGTAATGCTCGGGCAGCACCCCGTATTTGCGATGGTCGCGTCCCAGCTGAGCCAAAAACGCCACCGGCTCGTCGGCTCGCTGCGCAACCAGCTCGCCGTAAACCCAGTTCAGCGCATGAGCGAAGGCGATCCGTTGGCCGGCCATATCCGGAGGGAACAGGTCACGCAGCGAGACGTCAAGGGAAAACCAGCGGGTATAGAACCGGCCGATGAGCCCGTTTGCGTCGTCCGGATCGATGGCGGCGTGCAATACCGCCATCGCATAACGGTCGTTGAGGCTCACGCCCGACGATTTTATCCGGCATTGAGCGCTGGTCAGTACAGCGCTTTAGCGCCGTGGTAGAGCACGATCAGGCCGATCACCACCAGGATCGCTCCCATCATCGCGGCGTTGTTCTTTTCCATCCAGTCCTTGAGCCGGGCCATCGGCTCGTCGAGGCGCTCGCCGGCGGCCGCGTAGGCCAAGACCGGGATGCCGACCGTCGATGAGGCAACGACGAGGAAAATCACCCCGGTTATACAGTCGGCCGCGATGCCGAGTCCGCTGCTGCCGATGGCCAAACCGGCCAAGGCGCACATGCTGAGTACCTCGATCCGGAGCACCACCAAAACCAGCCCCGTTATCCCGGCACGTCGGGGCGTCAGGGTGGAGAAAGACCGCATCCATTTCGGTGGCTCGGTGCGGCGGCTCCGGTTGAGCCACTCGTAGATCCCGTACCCGATCAATGCAAGCCCGGCCACGACGCGCAGCCAGGATGCCCACGTCGGTGGAGAGTGGCGCAGCCCGCTTAGCGCGCCGGAGAACGCGACGAAGATCGCGGTCAGCGCGGCCAGCCCAACCAGCCAACCGCCCAGGAAGGCGAGACCGGTCGGTCGCGGGTGCGGGGTCTGCAGCACCAACACCGCAGGGACGATTGAGAACGGCGAGACCCCGATGACCAGGGCGAGCGGAATCAGCGTGGTCAGCACGGAACTCCAACTTCCTGTCACGGGCTGAATCTTCGCATTGCTCGCCTAGTCGCATCGAGATTGACGTCAGCGCGGCACCTAGGCGATTTTTTCGCACGGACGTCGATCTCGAGCGTTTTGGCGTTAAGCCTTGCGCCGCAGCAACCAGGCCGGCACCCAGTGCGTCACGGTTTTGCGCTTGGACCCGTAGACGACCGGATAGGTCACCAGACCCCACCAGTCGCCCTGCTCGCAGATGCCCCAGCAGGTCAGCCGGCCCTCGACGACTTTGTGCAGCTGCAGGCCGTTGGGGTAATACCGCCCCGACCGGTGCGGCTCCCGCGGAAAGAGGACGGTCAGGTCGACCAGCACAGTGATCGGCGGGCGCACCACGCGGAACGGGTTGCGGACCGGCTGCCCGTTGTATCCGATCGACGCGAGGTCGCCCACTAATCGATCATACGTTCGAATCGAGTCTAGGTTGGGGGGTCTGGGGTCTCACGCGTGGGATTAAAGCGTGTGGAGAGGCTGACCAGGTCGCCGTCGGCGAACGTGGGATCACCCGACGGGCGGCTGTAGGCACGAAACTGCGTTTTGCTGGCGTGCAGCGCGTAGTCGGGTTTGGCGACGATGACATCGACGAGTGCCCGTGTTGCGTCGTCAAGCTCGTCGGCTTCTGCCAATCGATGGACGAGCGAAATGCGGTGCGCAGTCTGGGCGTCGATCCGGTCGGCGAGCAGCACAATCTCGCGTGCTCTCGCGGCACCGATCTCGGCGATCAGGCGAGGTACCGTGCCCCAGGTCATCGGCACACCGATGTCGACCTCGGGGAGCCTGAACACGGTGTCGGTGGCGGCGACGCGGAAGTCGCAGGCCAGCGCGAGCGCGAATCCGCCGCCGATGACATGCCCATGCAGCCGCGCGATCGTCACCACTTCGCAGTCGGCGATGGCCTGGCAGGCACGGTAGCCGATCTGTGAGTGGTAGCGACGTTCGCGGCCGCTGGTGCCCGCAAATCCGGGTGGGTTGCGGAGATCGGCGCCGGCGCAGAACGCGCGGCCACGCCCGCCGAGGACAACCGCCTTCAGATCGAACCGCTGCTGAAGCCGGGTGTAGAGATCGGCCAGCTCCAGTAGCACGTCGTCGTCGAGGGCGTTGAGCGACTCAGGGCGGTTCAGTTCGACCCGCAGTATCGGCCCGTCTTCGTTGATTGCCAGCATTCAATGCCACCTTTCGTCGTATCTCAGTTTGGCGGGAGTCCGTCGAAATTCGGTAGAGTTGAGCGGAACAGACTCAACCTTGACGGCGTTGAACAACCCGAGAAGCATTTTTGACCAACCCCTTCTAGACCCAGATGGAGGTGTCGTGGATTCTTTTAACCCGACCACCAAGACGCAGGCGGCCCTGACATCGGCCCTGCAGGCGGCGACTGCCGCCGGCAACCCCGAGATCAGGCCGGCTCATCTGCTGTTGGCGCTGCTGACACAGAACGACGGGATCGCCGCGCCGCTATTGGAAGCTGTCGGCGTCGAGCCCGCCACTATCCGCACCGAAGCCCAGCGTTTGGTCGAGCGGCTGCCGCAGATCAGCGGCGCCAGCTCGCAACCGCAGCTGTCCCGTGAATCGCTCGCATCCATCACCACCGCTCAGCACCTGGCCACCGAGATGGACGACGAATACGTCTCCACCGAGCACCTGATGGTCGGACTGGCCACCGGCGACTCCGACGTCGCCAAGCTGCTGACCGGACATGGCGCCTCACCGCAGGCGTTGCGCGACGCGTTCGTCAAAGTGCGCGGCAGCGCGCGAGTGACGAGCGCCGACCCCGAGGCCACTTATCAGGCGCTGGAGAAGTACTCCACCGACCTGACCGCCAGCGCCCGCGAAGGCAAACTCGACCCAGTTATCGGTCGGGACAACGAGATTCGACGCGTCGTGCAGGTGCTGAGCCGTCGCACCAAGAACAACCCGGTGCTGATCGGCGAGCCGGGTGTGGGTAAGACCGCCATCGTGGAAGGGCTGGCTCAGCGCATCGTCGCCGGTGACG
>NZ_JBAUZA010000394.1:0-7739 GCF_049585075.1 Mycobacterium sp. | reverse complement strand
CCCGAGGGCCGTGTAGTCGATGTACGCGTCGGGCGTGAAGACCGCGTCGAGGTCGTCGAATTGGCGCAGATCGATGGCGGTGGAGTAATCCACCAGCAGCTGCTGAATTTCCAACCGGTCAGAGATTTCGGCCTGGCTCAACATGGGTCGATTCAACACCGCAGTGGCGACGACGAGCGGATCGGGCCGTTAAACTCACCGGGCATGCGGGCATTCCTCGCCGCAATCGCGGCTGTCCTGGCGTTCATCGGTGGCGGTGCGACGGCGCGAGCCGACGCCGGTGTGCAGCCGGTTGGCTCGGTACCAATCCCCGACGGCCCGGCGCAGACCTGGCTGGTCGCCGATCTCGATTCCGGCCAGGTACTGGCCGAGCGGGACGAGAACGTGCGGCACCCACCCGCCAGCACGATCAAAGTGCTGTTGGCCCTGGTGGCCCTCGACGAGCTGAGCCTGGACTCCACCGTGGTCGCCGACGAGGCCGACAGCCACGTCGAGTGCAACTGTGTGGGGGTGAAAGCCGGCCGCAGCTATACCGCGCGCCAACTGCTCGACGGCCTGCTGCTGGTGTCGGGCAACGACGCCGCCAACACACTGGCGCACATGCTGGGCGGACCCGATGCCGCCGTCGCCAAGATGGACGCCAAAGCCGCGTCGCTGGGCGCCGTCAATACGCACGCCTCCACCCCGTCCGGCCTGGATGGACCGGGGGGCTCGGGCTGGTCGACGGCGCACGACCTGGCCGTCATCTTCCGGGCCGCGATGGCCAATCCGGTGTTCGCCCAGATCACCGCCGAGCCGTCGGCGGTGTTTCCCGGCGATCACGGCGATCAGCCGATCGCCAACCAGGACGAGCTGCTACAGCGTTATCCGGGGGCTATCGGCGGCAAGACCGGTTTCACCGACGCGGCGCGCAAAACGTTCGTCGGCGCGGCTGGTCGCGGCGGCCGCCGCCTGGTCATCGCCATGATGTACGGGCTGGTGCGCGAGGGCGGGCCGACCTACTGGGACCAGGCCGGCAGCCTGCTCGACTGGGGTTTCGCCCTCAACCCTCAATCAGCGGTCGGCGTTTTGTAGCTCCCCGACGACACGCGCTAAGCTTTGCTAGTCTGCCTATGCCGTTTGCATTCCATTAAGCAGTTGCCCTATTTTGCACTTGCCCAATATGGGCTTTCGCGGCATGGTGTCGACATGCGTCGACGCTATTTATCGGTTGAGTCGACAGCCATTGACAAACCCGTCTGCGTCGTGTGCAAGCGCGCAGATGCCCGCAAGGAGAAGATCAACGATGGCCGAGAACCAACCCGCCGCGCCCGGTTCGCCTCCACAGTCTGACAAAGACGACTTCAACGCTCACGAGTCGTTGGTCGACGGGCTGGTCGTGGTATCGGTGAGCGGCAGCGTCGACATGCTCACTGCCCCGGGGTTGGCCGAGTCGCTCGACTCCGCGCTTGCAAAAAAGCCGAACGGCCTGATTGTCGACCTTTCGAAAGTCGATTTCCTCGGTTCAGCCGGGATCAGCGTGCTGATGAAAACCCGCGACACCCTCGGGGAGTCGACCCCGTTCTGCGTGGTTGCCGACGGGCCGACCACCCACCGGCCGCTCACTTTGCTCGGGATCAACGAGATGATGACGCTGTGCCGCACATTGGACGACGCCGTCGGCAAACTCACCGACAGCTGAAACGCTCACGCCGGTAGGCCAACTCCGCTCAGCAGGGACACGAACAGCGAAACGCGCCGCGCCTCGATCTCCGGCTGCGGCAGCACCGGTCGAAAAATCGCCGCGCCGTCGAAACTGTTCGCCACTAGAGCAAACAGGACCGGGAAGGTCTCGTCCGGCAAGCCCTCCGCGCCGGGTAATGCGCGTGCGGCATCATAGATCTTTGCGGTGTAGTCCTCAAGCACATCCCGCAGCGCGCTGTTGAGTTTCTCGTCCGTGCGCGCGGCGATCAGGAGTTCGTACAGCACGGCGTTGGTGGAGTTGATGGTCAGATCGCGCACAATGCCCAGCGCCGTCTCCAAAGCCGGTGCGTCGGCCGGTATTTCAGCTAGCTGTTTAATGGCGGAGTCCAGCTGGCGGCGCCCCACCTCTTGTGCGGTGGCGGCCATGAAATCGCCCATGGTGTCGAAGTGACGGAACAGAGCCCCAACCGACACCCCGGCGCGCTTGGTGATCACCGCCGCGGATGCGCGGGCATACCCGACTTCGATGATCGTCTTGATGCAGGCTTCGATCAGTCGGGCGACGGTCTCTTCGCGGCGCTGCTGCTGCGTCCTGGCCATATCAGGTTCGCGTACCCGCCATGGCGGGCTGTCGGTGGCCCGCAGCGGCCCGCAGATAGCGGCCCGACTTCGCCGTCTCGCCATAGCCGTCGCGGAACTGGCCGTGACGGAACACGATTGCGCCGTTGACGCCGGTGGCCACCACGGCCGCGTCGTTGCGGTTGACCATGCGGCTCAGGTCGCCGTAGAACGGAACCTTCTCCTCGTGGTAGGCGTCGACCGAATCGTCCAGGCCGGCCGGGTCGATCACCACGAAGTCGGCGCGGTCGCCCTTGCGCAGGGTGCCGGCGTCGAGCCCGAACCATTCGGCCACTTCGCCGGTCAGTCGATGCACCGCACGTTCGATGGACAGGAACGGCTTGCCGTTCCGGTCGGCCTCCAGCACGCGCTTGAGCAACCGCAGCGAAAAGTTGTAGAAGGCCATATTGCGCAGGTGCGCCCCGGCGTCGGAGAAGCCCATGTGGATGGTCGGCTCGGCGGCCAACTTGTTGAGCTGCTTGGGCCGGTGATTGGCAACGATTGTGGTCCAGCGGACGTTGCGCTCACCGTTTTCGACGAGGACATCGAGGAACGTGTCGAGCGGGTGCAGCCCTCGCTCGTCGGCGATCGCGCCGAAACTCTTGCCGATCAACGACTTGTTGGGGCATTCGACGATGACTGCATCGTGAAAGTCGCGGTGCCACAACGAAGGTCCGAGTTTTCTGCGATCGAACTGACGGCGGAACCTGCGACGGTATTCCTTGTCGGCCAGCAACGTGTTGCGCTCCAATTGATCACGCAGATGCAGCGCCGCGGTGCCCGCGCCGAACTCTTCGAATACCGGTAAATCGATTCCATCGGAATACAACTCGAACGGGACCGGCAGATGCTGGAAGCGTACTTTAGAGCGCAGCAAGAAGTTGAGCAGCCGGGTGCCGGGACCGAATAGGTGTACGCCTAATGGCATCGACTTCGCGTCGGCGGACACCAGAAGGCTCATGCGAACGCTCTTGCGGCGCCCGAACATTGGGCTGCTGGACAGGAAGAACAGCAGCCCTGACTCGGCTTTGGCCACGTTGGGGGCGCTTTGAAGGATCCGGCCACGTTTACGTAATACTTTGATCAGCTTGCGGCGCTCGCGCCAGGTCGCGAATGTGGATGGCAGCGCGCGGGAACGGAAACGGTCGCCGTCGAGCTTGTCGATTGCGGCGTCCATCCCGGACATGCCGAGCATTCCTGCCTCCAGCGCCTGGTCGAGCAATGCCGCCATGCGATCGAGTTCGGCGTCGGTGGGTCGGACGTCCTTGTCTGTGGCGCGGTCAAGGCCCAGCACAGCTGTGCGCAAATCCGAATGACCAAGGAGCGAACCCACATTGGGACCGAGCGGCAGGCTGTCGATCTTCGCAACGTATTCCGCGGGTGTCGACCAGGTCTTGTTGGCCTCCAGCGCGCCTAAGACGAATTTGCGCGGCACCGCCTCGACTCGGCTGAACAGATCCGCGGCGTCGTCGGCGTCGGCGTAGACCGTCGACAGTGAGCACATGCCGAGCAACACCGTGGTGACACCGTGGCGCACCGACTCGCGTAATCCGGGATCGAGTAGCACCTCGGCGTCGTAGTGGGTGTGTACGTCGACGAAACCGGGCGTGACCCACTTGCCCTTCGCGTCGATCACCTCGGGGCAGCCGGTCTCGTCCAGCGGCCCGGCGGATACCTCGGCAACGACGCCGTCGCGAATGCCCAATGTGCGGGTCAGCGGCGCGCTGCCGGTGCCGTCGAACCACAAGCCGTTGCGAATGATCACGTCGTAGGTCACTGTCGTCCTCCACATCGTCGGGGTGGAACGAACGTAGCATAGATAGTGAGTACTCGCAATCTTTTTCTAGCCTGCCGTTAAAACCGTCCCCGGGTTCGCGGTCGCTGCGGTTCGGGGCTGACTGCGCCGAGCAGCCTCGCGAGCTCGGCGATCGGGAGGGCGTCGAGGCGCCACACGGCGTCGATGATCTCGGCGCGCAGCGCCGCGTCGGCAAACGGTTCGCCCAGCCAGTGCAGCTTTTCCGCGACCCGGTCCCACGACATCGGTCGCGTCGGCGACCCTTCGAAGTCGGACTGCGCGCGGCGCAGTTCGCGGCCGTCGTTGAGAACGATGCGCACGCGGGCCCCAGTGCGTTCGGGGTAGGACGCGGTCAGGTCAGGCGCGGCGTTGACCTGCACCCGCGCCAACAGCTCCTGCACGTCGCTGCGCCGCACGCGATCGGTCTCGAGCTGCTCGGGGCCGACCTGACCGTCCAGCAGCGCGACGGCAGAAAGATATTTGAGGTTGTAATCCGCCTGCTCCTTGGTCGACGGGTGGTCCTTATTGCCATACTGTCCCCCGCCGGCGATGTCGAACGCGCCCTCAAAGACCTCGAGCGTCACCATCGCGACGTCGGCGCCGGTAACACCGTGCTCGTCGCGAAGCGCCAGCGTCGCGTCGATGATTACCTGACCGTGAATCAAGGCGCAGTATTGCTTGAGGTAGGTCTGTTCGACGGCGGCCAGCGACCGGTCGGATGGGCGCAAGTCGATCGGCTGGTCGAATAACCGCTCGAGGCCGTTGGGTCCTTCGAAAAGTGCTCTGGGGCCGGTGATTCCGCGGCCAGCAAGCATTGTGGCGTACACGGCCCGCATCCCGGTGATGGCCGGCGAGATGCCTTTCCAGGTGGAAACGGGCTCCGCGTGCACGGCGGCGAGCGACACGTTGTCCGCGGCGGAGGCGGCGATGGCGTCGCCGGTCTGGGCGGCGTCGAGCCCGAGCAACTTTGCCGAGCCCGCGGCCGCCGACATGGCCAGCTGCAGCGCGTGGTTGAGGCCGCGCCCCATAACGGGAACCGTTGCGCTGAACCGGCATTGGATCTCGTAGGCAATCGCGAGGGCCAGCAGAAAGTCTGCTCCGCTCGCGTCAACATGCTCAGCGACGGCAAAGACTGCCCCGAAGTTGTCGGCCGGATGACACAAACCGCCGGGCGTCAGATAGGTGTCGAGCAGATCGGGGTAGCGCACCAGCAGCGCGTTGAAGAAGGCGGCCTGATCGACTGACGCGCGTCCACCGCCGACGAACGTTGCTGTCGGATGACTGCTGAACTGTTCCGCGTGGGCGCGGATGCCGGGGATCGCTTCTCCGTCGAGGGCGCCGAGCGCGCACGCAATGCTGTCGAGAACGTTGCGTTTCAGCGTCGGCAGGACATGACCGACCAGATCAGACTGGTCGGCCCTGACCACGAACTCCGCCAGCTGGTCGATCGTGTATGTCATCGCTCATGGTCCACATCGAAAACTGCGGGCGCACTGAGATTGTCATCACTCGCGACATCGACCCGGCGCCGCAAGTCGGCGGACATCTCCGGCAGCTCAGCGAGATCAACCCAACGCGCCTCGAGGCTTTCATCGTCTGCGGGGAACGGTTCTCCGCTCACCCAGTCCATGCGAAACACGAGATCCAGGTATTGAGCATGATCGCCATTAGCGTGAACTATCGGACGGGACACCGACACCAAGGCCAATCGCCGGACAATCACATGGATACCGGTCTCTTCCAACACTTCTCGGACGGCACAGTCTGCCGGGTTCTCGCCGGGGTCGACGATGCCGGTGACCGGGGCCCAGGCCAGGTTATCGGAGCGTTTGATCAGCAGGACCTGCTGGTCGCGGATGACCACAGCGGTCGCACCCGGCAACCACAAGAGCACCTGCCCGACGTGCCGACGAAGCTCGAGAACGAACTCGGGGATCGGCATAGTCAGAACGCCCGCCCGCGCAGGATCACCCGGTCGGGCCGATTCAGCACCGCCGGGCCCAGCCGTGGATCGTCGTTGTAGCACAACAGATCTGCGGAAGCGCCGTGGTCCAGGCCTCGTCGACCCAGCCAACGACGCGCATCCCAACATGCCGCACCCAACGCCTCGCCCGGGCTCATCCCGATGCCCTTGAGCGCCTCGATCTCGTCGGCGATCCGCCCGTGGGCGACCATGCTGCCGGCGTCGGTGCCGGCATACACCGGGATGCCGGCGTCCCGGGCCGCGGCCATCCGCGGATAGCACTTCGCATACAGGTCCCGCATATGGGCGGCGTATTTCGGGTAGCGGGTCGCGGAATCGGCGATGCCGGGGAAGTTTTCGATGTTGATCAGGGTGGGCACCAAGGCGGTGCCGTGCTCGACCATCAGCTCAATGATGTCGTCGGTGAGCCCGGTGCCGTGTTCGATGCAATCGATCCCAGCGTTGATCAGCCCGGGCATCGCCTCGGCGCCGAAGACATGGGCGGTGACCCGTGCGCCGTGGTCATGCGCAACGTCGATCGCCGTCTTGAGCACTTCGTCGGACCACAGCGGGGCCAAATCGCCTACCTCGCGGTCGATCCAGTCGCCGACTAGCTTCACCCAGCCGTCGCCGCGGCGGGCCTGCTCGGCCACCAAGTCGGGCAGCTGCGACTCGTCTTCGATGTCAATCGCCAAGCCGGGCGAATACCGCTTGGGTTTGGCCAGATGCCGTCCGGCGCGAATGATGCGCGGCAGATCGTCGCGGTCATCGAGACTGCGGGTGTCGGTCGGCGAGCCGCAGTCACGCAAAAGCAGCGCGCCCGCCTCGCGTTCGGTCTCGGCCTGGGCGATCGCTTCGTCGATCTCGATGGCGCCGCCGTGTTCCCCCAGGCCGACGTGGCAGTGGGCGTCGACCAATCCGGGCAGAATCCAGCCACCGTCGAAAACCGTGTCAGCGCCGGAGACGGGTTCACGGGTGATCCGGCCGTCGACGATCCACAGCTCGACAAGTTCCTCGTTGGGCAGCCCCAGACCCCGCACGTGCAGGCGCACCGTGCGGCTACCCCTTGCCCCGAAACTTCAGCTTGGACAGGTCGAAGTCGGCCAGCCCCGGCGGCAGCTCGTTGAGGCCTTCGGGCATCTGCGACAGATCGGGGAATCCGGCCGGCATGCCTTGCATTCCCGCCCCGAGCGGCCCGCGGGCCCGGGGCGGTGTCGGGCCGCGCTTTTTGCCCTTTTTTCCCTTGCCGCCCTTGCCTTTTGCGTTTTTGCGGGTCGCTGACTTTCGTCCCAAGCCGGGTATGCCCATGCTGCCCACCATTGAGGACATCATCTTGCGGGCCTCGAAGAACCGGTCGACCAGGCTGTTGACCTCCGACACCGTGACACCGGAGCCGTTGGCGATGCGGAGTCGTCGCGAGGCATTGATGATCTTCGGATCGGCGCGCTCCTGCGGCGTCATGCCGCGGATGATCGCCTGCAGCCGGTCGAGTTGTTTGTCGTCGACAGCGGCCAGCGCCTCTTTCATCTGCCCTGCACCGGGCAGCATCCCCAGCAGATTGCCGATCGGGCCCATCTTGCGGATCGCCAGCATCTGCTCGAGGAAATCCTCCAGCGTCAGCTCGCCGGACCCGATCTTGGCGGCGGCGGCTTCGGCTTTTTCTGCATCGAAGACCTGCTC
>NZ_JBAUZA010000393.1:0-24111 GCF_049585075.1 Mycobacterium sp. | reverse complement strand
CTGCGGAAGCGAGCGGCCGCGAGCGCCTCCCACGCTCCGGGGGCGACGCTGGATTCGAAACGACGTTGGACATAGGCGTCGTCGGCCGGATAGGACGGATCGTGAAAGAGTGCCTCGACGATCCGTCGCATGGCCGGCACAGTGGCGTCGTACTCGTAGAGGGCGTCCATGTGGTGGTTGCGTTGGATTTCACCACCGCCGCAGATTGCCACCAAGCTGCGCATCGGTAGCATCGGCGAATCCGAGGTGGCGTCGGTGAGCAAGTTGATCGCGCCCATCGAGTTACCGACGAAATGTGCGGAGTCGGCGCCGAGCGCGTCGCAGAACCGCGCGATGTGTCGTATCCGCATTCCCCGGCCGTCGGTGAAGTCAATGACCTTGGCCGACTTCCCGAAACCCAACATGTCGGGTGCCAGCACTCGATACCGCTCGGCAAGCGCAGGTATCGTTCGCTCCCAGCCGATTTCGGCGCTCACGCCGAATTCGCCGCCGTGCAGCAGGATCACCGGGTCGCCAGTGCCGGCCTCTAGGTAGCTGGTGGCCAGCCCGTCAATCGCGGTGGTTCTGGTATGAATCTTCACGGCAACGGAGCGGATCGCACGAATGTCAATACTTGCGATGCCAGCAGGTTCAGTTGACTCATAACGGTCGCGTCAACCAGTTCGCCTGCCTCGTCCCAGATCTGGTCCGCGGAGTTGATCGCGACACCTAGCGGGGTCGGCCATGCACGCAGTGCATGCCCGACCGCGCGGAGCTGGTCCAGTGTGCCGACCGCCGCCTGCCACCCGTAAGCACAGCTGATGCAGCCCCACGGTTTGTTGTCGAGGTAGACGCGCGAGTCGTCACGCATGTCCTCGATGTAGTCCAGTGCGTTCTTGACCAATCCGGAGATACCGCCGTGGTACCCGGGCGATCCGACGATGACGGCGTCGGCCGCGCGCAGCGCCTCGATCAGCTGAACCGCCTCTGGCGTGCGGGCCGGTTCGTGTGGGTTGTACATCGGTAGCTCGATGTCGGCGCCGCAGTAGAGCTGGGTGCGTCCGCCCTGACGCTCGACGGCGGCCAGGGAGTGCCGCAGGGCTCGTTCGGTCGACGAGTTCGCCCTCAATGTTCCGCCGAGGCCTACCACCAGCGGCCCGTTGCTTTCCCGCCCATTTTTCAGCATCGATCGTGCCCCTTTTTTACTTGATCGCGATGGGATTGACCGGAGAGCCCACCGCACCAACGACTCTCAATGGCGGCGCGATCAGCTGGAACTCATACACACCATCGGCTGCGCAGTCGGCCGCCAATGCGGTGAGATCCCAGTACTCGCCGAGCATCAGCCCCATGTCCCGCAGGCAGAGCATGTGCATGGGCAAAAATGTTCCCTTTACCCCGGATATCGGGTCTTCGACCATGAGATTGTCGGCGGCCACCGCCGCGATGTCGTGGTCATGAAGCCAAGAAGCACACCGCCAGTCCAGTCCGGAGCCGGGTTCGCCCCCGTTGCCGGTATCGAGAAACCTTGCCCACCAGCCGGTTCGGATCAAGATGATGTCGCCGCGCCCGACGGTGACGCCCTGTGATCGGGCAACGTCGTCGAGCTCGGTCGGGGTGATCGGGTTGCCTAGCTCCAGAAAAGTGTCTGCGCCGCGATGCCGAACAAGGTCGAGAAGTACGCCGCGCGAGGTGATGCCCTTGGAGTCGACTTTGTCGATGCCACAGTGGAGCGCGCCGAGGCTGGTTACCGAATCCGCCGGGAAACCGTTGTAAAGCTGGTCTTCGTAGTAGACGTGGGAGAGCGCATCCCACTGGGTGGCGGCCTGGAGCGGCATGATGACCATGTCGTCGTTGAAGCGAAATAGTTCGTCCTGGAAGTATTTCCCCAGTTCTTGGGCACCCGGGTTGCTAGCCCAGTCTGGCCCGTAGTGAGGCAGCGAGCGCGCGTCGCCGCCGTCTATCGTCATCACGTGAATCGGGTTGTGCCGGAACTTGAATGATCCCTGCGGGCCCGATGATCCGAAGTCCACCCCGAGCGGAAACACCTTGCCGTGCTTGACCAAACTGGCCGCCTGCGCAACCTTGTCCGCCGTGATGAAGTTGAGCGTGCCGAGCTCGTCGGCGTCACCCCATCGTCCCCAGTTGCACACGTCGCGCGCGACCCGGCGAAAATCGGTCAGGCTGGCCACAGTGCTCACCCTTCCTCGAGTTCGCGCGCGATTACGGCACCGATATTGCCGCCGTCGACCCAAAGCACTTGGCCCGAAATATAACTGGCGGCTTGGCTGTTCAAGAACACCAGGACCGCGGCCTGCTCGTCAGGATCGGCGACTCGACCCAACGGCTTGGGAATGTCATCGAGGTACCGCTGACCATAGGCGGCGCGCAGCTGATCGAGAATCGGTGTCTCGGTAACGCCGGGTCCGGTGCAGTTGATGCGAATACCTCGAGCACCGAGCGCAGCGGTTTTTCTCATGGTGTACAGGATGATCGCTTCCTTGGACAATCGGTAGCCCCCGTCGGCCAGCGTGTCCGGATGGCGGTGACACCAGTCGATTCCCGCGGCCATCGTGTCGGTGCTCAGCAGCCCGCCGAGGACCTGCTGATGCTCTCGATAACCGGACGCCGCGAGCGAGGACACGCTCACGATGGACGAGCCGGGCGGCATGTTTACCAGCACTCCCTCGGTGAGGTGCCGTAAGCCGAGGAAGTTGATCGTGACGACCAGCAACGGATCGCCGATCCCCGAGGAGACGCCGGCGATGTTGAACAACGCATCGACCTGCCCGCCAACCGAAGCCACGGCGCGGTCGATGGACGTCCGGTCGGTCAAGTCGAGGTCATGAAACTCCGCGATGTCGGTGCTCGGCGCATGCTTGTCCAGCCCGACGACGTGTGCGCCGAGCTCGGTGAGCTGTCGGACGACATGAGCCCCGATGCCCGACGCACACCCGGTCACCACCACACGGCGACCGTCGTAACGCCACAGCTGCTCGATTTGTCGCAAGTGTCAGAGTACTTCCGCGATCACGACTTCTGCTGCTGTTCCTTGGCGCGCTGCGCCGCCTGAACGCGACCTTCGTTGATTTCGGCCATCGCTTCGGGGATTTCGCTCGCGGTGAATTTCCCGCCGCGGCCGGTGGGCAGTCCGCCGAAGGAGTAGCCCTCGTCGAACTTCGGCGCGGTCGACTCCTGCCGACGCGCCTCGATCTTCTCGACCACCGGCGCCAGCCGCTTCTTCTTGTCGGCGACCGCTTTTGCGTCGCGCTCGATGAACTCCGGAAGCACCTCTTTACCCATCAGCTCGAGGGATTCCATGGTGCCTTCGTGGCTGCGCGGGTTGAGCAGCAAGATGATCTCGTCGACGCCGCTGTCTTCGTAACCGCGCAGGAACTCTCGGACGGTGGCCGGCGAGCCGATCGCTCCGCGACCGGGGCCGTAGGCCAGCGTCGGGTCCTTCTCGCATTCTTCGAGATAGCGCTTCCACACTCCGGTCCGTCCAGGCGTATGGATACCGGTCATGTAGTAGTGCATGATCCCGAACGAGAAGAATCCGCCGCCCATTCCCAGTCGCTCGACCGCTTGCTCGTCTGTCTTGGCCACCATCATCGACAGGTCACCGCCGATGGCAAGGATGTTCGGATTGATCTGCGGGGTGATCGGCACGCCGCTTTCCTCGAGCTCCTTGTAGTAGCCGTTCACCCGCTCGGTGAGCGGACCAGGCCCGGTGTAAGCGAAACTCAGTGCGCCGATGCATTTCTGGGCGGCCATCTGCACCGACGCCGGCCTGGTGCACGCAACCCACACCGGCGGATGCGGCTTTTGCAACGGCTTGGGGATGACGTTGCGAGCCGGCATCTCGATGTGCTCGCCCTTGAACCCGGTGAAGGGTTCCTCGATCATGCAGCGGATCGCCACCTCCAGTGCCTCTTCCCACTGGGCGCGCTTGTCTGCGGGGTCAATGTTGAAACCGCCCAACTCGCCGATCGACGAGGACTCCCCGGTGCCGAATTCGACTCGTCCATCGGAGATCAGGTCAAGGGTGGCGATGCGTTCGGCGACCCGGGCCGGGTGGTTGACGGCCGGCGGCAGGTGCATGATGCCGAACCCCAACCGAATGTTCTTGGTCCGCTGGCTGGCCGCGGCCAAGAACATCTCCGGCGCGGTGGAATGGCAGTACTCCTCGAGGAAGTGGTGCTCGGTCAACCAGACCGTGGAGAAGCCGGCCTTATCGGCCAACTCGACCTCGTCGAGACAGTCCTTCAGCAGGACGTGCTCGTCGTCCGGCGTCCAAGGACGGGGTAGCGCGAATTCGTAGAACAATGAGATTTTCAACTGGTACCTCCCGGAACAATTGAGTGATCAGAGCTTGTACTGACCTGGTGGGCTAGGTGGTTGGCCGCGACGTAGCCGAAGGTCATCGCCGGCCCGATGGTCGCGCCGGCGCCGGCGTAGCTGCGTCCCATCACTGGTGCACTAGCGTTACCCACGGCGTAGAGACCGGCGACGACGGTGCCATCGGTGCGCAGCACCCGGGCGTATTCATCGGTGCGCAGACCACCTGATGTGCCGAGGTCGCCGAGCACGACTTGAAAGGCGTAGTAGGGCGGTTTGCCAAGCGGATACAGATTGGGGTTGGGCAGAGTGGGGTCTCCGTAGTAATTGTCGTAAACGCTGTCACCTCTGTTGAAGTCGTCGTCATGGCCACGGCGGGCCAGTTCGTTGAAACGTGTGGCAGTGTCCCGGAGGTGGCCGGCCGGCACCCCGATCTTGGCCGCGAGTTCATCCCAGCTGTTCGCCGCTTTGACCACGCCCGACTCCAGCCAGGCAGCCGGGAGCTTTCGCCCCGTGGGCACCGGGGCGCCCGGGATCTTCGGCAGCGGAAGATGTCCGGCGACGACATAGCGGTTGAAGGACCGATGATCGGTGATGAGCCAGCACGGAATATGGGTGACGCCGGATTTCTGCCCGTCGATCATCGCGTGGCCGAAGTCCATGTACGGAGCCGCCTCGTTGATGAAACGTTTACCGTCGCCGTTGACGATGAACTGCGATGGCATCATTCGCTCGTTAAGCATGAACTGCATTCGGCCATCGGGCCATTGGATAGCTGGGAACCACCAGGCCTCGTCGAGCAGGTCGGTGGCCGCCCCGACATGCTGGGCGGCGCGGATGCCGTCGCCAGTTGCGGCGGGATTGCCGAAGCTCCAGTCCTGTTCCACAACCGGCTGGTGTTCTTTGCGCCACGCCAGATCGTGGTCGAATCCGCCCGTCGCCAAGATGACCCCGCGCCGCGCGCAGATCCGCAGTGGTGTGCCGTCTTTCGCCACGATGGCGCCGGTCACCGAACCATCGTCGTCGGTCAGCAGTTCCGTCATCGGCGAGTCCAGCCATAGCGGGATACCGCGGTCCTTCATCGCCAGCCGTAGCCGCGCGGCCAGCGACTGGCCGATCGCCGCGATCCGGTCCCCGAAGGCTCGCGCCCTGACCATCCGCCACACCAGCTTCAGCAAGACCGCCTTGCCCGCCCATGATTGGCGAACTTGATAGAACGACCGAAGCTCCTTGGGGCCCAGCCAGATACCCCGAGGGGCCAACGCCAACGGCGCAAGCAGGTGTTGTTCATCGTCTGCCAGCGTGCGCAAATCGATTGGGGGAACGTTGATCGTGCTGCCGAGCTCGGAGCCGCCCGGCACTTCCGGGTAGTAGTCGGCGTAGCCGGGCTTCCACACGAACTCGAACCATGGGCTGAGCTGCTCGAGGAACTCCATCATCTCTGGCGCCGAGTCCACGTACTGCTGGATACGCGCGTCGCTGACCAACCCATCGGTCACCCGGCACAGGTAGTCGACGACGCCGTCCCGCGGCGGCGTATAGCCTGCCCGGCGTTGCGCCGGCGCTCCGGGTACCCAGATGCCGCCACCCGAGAGCGCGGTGGAACCGCCGAAGTGACTGGACTTTTCGACGACCAAGGTAACCAGACCAGCAGCCTGGGCCGCCAGCGCAGCGGTCATGCCGCCGCCGCCCGAACCGATCACCAGTACATCGACGTTGTGGGTCATGTCAGCACCGCCGTCCTGACTGCGAAGCCGGCAATCAACTCGGGCGCGGGCCGGTAGTAGCGGACGCTGGTCTCGTACCGACCGGCGGCTGCCAGCGCAGCGAAAGCCGCTACCCAGGTGCGGATCTCGTGTGCGGAGTTGCCGCCCTGTTGAGCGATGAAGGAGTTCGACCACTTGTCCAGCTCGTCGAGGTGTCCGCTGTCGAGAATGTCGAGGAATTGTTGATCCCATGCCGGGTTCAGGGGTTGCAGTTCGCTGTTTCCGGTCGCAAAGTTCTTGGCCGCGTCGCTCACCTGGGCCTGCCGTGCGAGCCGCTGTTCGGATGTCATCGGTCGGCCGTGCACAATCCGTTCCACTGCCTCCGGAGTCGCCGTTGCCAGCGTCGGGACAGGCGGATCATGCGACAGTCCACCGGATCCCAGCACCAGGACGCGCTTGCTCAGGGTGGCCAGGTAACTGCCCACCGCGGTGCCGAGCGTCCGGCAACGATGCAGTGGCCCGAGCGGGGTGGCGACCGAGTTGATGAAGATCGGTATCACCGGGCGCGCCGTTGCGCGACCGAACAACTTCTCCAACGGCTGCACGGTGCCGTGGTCGACGTCCATGTTCGCCGAGATGGCGACGTCGACGCCCGCCGACAGCACTGCTTTGGCGCAAGCGACCGCGGTGGCTTCAGGAACGTCAAGCGGCCCTTTGTGAGTGCCGTAGTCGCCAACGCCATGTGCGTCGGTCCCGATGCAGAACGGTGGCATCAGCTTGTAGAAGAAGCCGTTGTAGTGGTCGGGAGCGAAGATGACGACCAGCTCCGGGTCGAAGCTTTCGACGAATCTGCGTGCCTGCGCGAGTGCGGTGTCGATGTCATCAAGGAGGTCCTGCGACGGCCCTGGGAGATTCAGCAGCGGGCTGTGGGACATACAGCACAGAGCTATGGGCACTTTGAACATCACCGCCTCCCGGTGTCAAGGTGAGGACGTCGAAGAGCGAAGCACTCAACTCCGGTGCGAGTTGGGCGATGCAGGCGCCCGCGATGCAACGATCCGGACGCAGGAACAGTACGGACTCTTGGTGTTTGTCGAACCAGGCTTTGAGATCGCCGCAGCGGTCGCCGACCACCACAATGTCTGGGTCGTCGTGTCCGGTCCAGTGCAGCTGGCTGAGCGGGCGTGCCGCCACGAACTTCGCTCCCAGCGCCTTCCAGTTCGCAAACGCTGTGTCGCCAAGGATTTCGCGCGGGTTGTTATTCCAGCACAGGACGGCGAATCCGTTGCCCAGGATGTCGTCGAGCAGGATGTTCTGGTGTTCGCGGGTGTCCACCCGGGGTTGCACGAATAAGGTGCCGACCGGTGAGTCGCTACGGCGCGGCTCAGCATGCACTGAGTGCACAATGGCACCCTGCTCGTAGCGCGGCATCGGTTTGAACCGCATCTCGAGTACATATCGCTTGAGCGAGGGCACAATTGACGCGGATCGCACCATCAGGTCACGAACCGCGGCGACTCGCCGGTTGGTCGGGGAGATGACGCGACCGACCATCGTCGACAGGTCGATCATCGCTCGGGCATGCTTGCGGCGCTCCACGTCGTAGCTGTCGAGGAGCGCGTCATCGGCGTATCCGGCCACCACCGCGGCAAGCTTCCAACCCAAGTTCGCCGCATCCCGGATACCGCTGTTGTAGCCCTGGCCCTGCCAGACCGGCATCAGGTGGGCGGCGTCGCCGGCGAGCAGGAGACGGCCCCGCCGAAACGCCCCGGCGATCCGCGAGTGATGCGTGTAGATCCGGTGCCGGATCACGTCGACCCGGTCGGGGTGAGGGACCATCGACGACAGCATGCGGGCGAGAAACGTCGGGTCCTCGGCCTGCTCGTCGGTCTCGTCGGCGTGAATCATGAACTCGAAGCGGCGAATTCCGTGTGCGATCGAGATCGAGGCATAGGGGCGTTGTGGATCGGCGCCGACTTCGCTGTTCGGATGCCCGAGCGGATCGTTGGCGATGTCGACGACCAGCCAACGTGTCGGTGACGTCGTGCCGTCGAAGGACACCCCCATCAGCCGCCGGGTGGTGCTCCGCCCGCCGTCACAGCCGACGACATACCGCGCCCGCAGAGTCTTTGGCCCACCCTCAGCATCGAGATCAACGGTTACCGCGTCGGCGGTTTCGTTGCATGACACCAGCGGACGGCTCCACCACACGTCGACGTGGTCGAATCTGTCTAAGCCGCTGAGCAATTCGGCATCGACCAATGGCTGTACGAAGCCGTTGCGTTTGGGCCAGCCGAAACACGCGTCGGGCGGCGCCATTTCGGCAAGCACCCGGCGTTTGGCGTCAACGAATCGCAGTATCTGGTTGGGCACCGTGTGGGGCAGCACGCGCTCGACCAGGCCGATCGCCTGGAAGGTGCGCAGCGACTCGTCGTCAAGACCGACACCGCGGGGGTAGTCGATCAGCGTCTCGCGCTCGTCGACCACCAGCGTGCGCACCCCTTGCAGGCCAAGGATATTGGCCAGGGTCAGACCGACTGGGCCGGCGCCGACCACGACGACATCGACATCTACATCCTGGTGGTCGGCCACAGTCAGCGTCCTAGCAAGAAGTCGAGATGCAGACGGTTGAAGGTCTTCGGATCCTCGTACTGTGGCCAGTGACCACAGCCGGGCATCACCTCGAACCGCGCACCGGGAATCATCGACGCGATCCGGCGGCCCTCGGCGACATCGGCGGTCGGGTCATCGCTGGTCCACAGCACCAGGGTGGGCGCGGTGATTGACCCATATTCGTCCGGGCCCAAGAGGTTACGTGCCCGGATCGTTGGATCCTGCAACGCCATGATGTCGCGCATCGCCGCGACGAACCCGGGCTGACGGTAGACCCGCTGCCGGCTCGCGACCAGATCGTCGTAGTCCTTGGACTTGTCGGCCATCAGCCACTTGATCCGCGCTTGCACGGTTTCCCAGGTTGGGTTCTCCGCGGCGGCCATCGACAGCGTGATGATCCGCTGCATCACCTCGGGATCGGCCTGCGATCCGCCTGCGGTGTTGAGGACCAGGCGGTCGACCTTGTCGGGATGGTCGACGGCGGCCCGGGCGGCCACCCAACCGCCCAATGATTCACCGGACAGGCTGGCATGCTCGGCGCCGATGGTGGCAAGAAACGCCATCAAATGCTCGACATAGTGGCCCACCTCCAGCGGATGACCGGGCTTGTCGGTGTAGCCGTGCCCGAGCATGTCGATCGACCAAGTCCAGAAGTGCTCGGCGTGCGCCTCCAAGTTGCGCACGTACGCCTCGGCATGGCCACCCGACCCGTGTAAGAGCACGAGCACCGGATTGGCCGGATCGCCCGCCTGCAGGTAACGGGTTCGCACGCCACCGGCGTCGAGGTAGCCCTGCACGAACGGGACGCCCTGCAGATCACTCCACACGCTCTCGTGCTCGGCCACCGCTTCCTCTCTCCCGCTGCACGGAAATTTTGTTCTCGTTTATCGCCAACCGTGTGTGCTAAAATCGCACACTAATGTGCACTATGTATAGAGCATCACTCTCGGCCGGACGTCTGTCAAGGGAGGCGCAGGTCGCCTGGGCCTCCGAGCCCGCCCCGGTGCGCTGACATGCCAGACACGCAGATCGCCACCGTGCCCGGTTCGCAAACACTGGCGCGCGGGCTCAATGCGCTGCAGTTAGTGGCCGACGCCCCAGCGGGGCTGACCGTGCAACAGGTCGCCGACGGTGTTGGCGTGCATCGCACCATCGCCTATCGATTGCTCGCCACGCTGGCTCAGTTCCGCCTCGTCGCCAAGGGTGAGGACGGGCGCTACCGGCCGGCTGCGGGCCTCGCGGTGCTCGGTGCATCGTTCGACCGCAATGTGCGCCAACTGACCGTGCCGACTCTGCGCGCCCTGGCCGACGATCTCGGCACGACGGTGTCGTTGCTCGTCGCCGAGGGCGATCAGCAGGTGGCCATCGCAGTGATCGTCCCCACCCAGGTCGCTTATCAACTGGCTTTTCATGAGGGCAGCCGTTATCCGCTGGACCGGGGAGCCGCGGGCATTGCACTGTTGGCGAGCATGCCCGCACGCCCGGAAGAACGCGACCTCGTCGTCCACGCCCGAAAGCAGGGCTGGGTAATCACGCATGGCGAGATCGAGCCCAACACTTATGGTTTAGCTGTCCCGGTGGACCGTCCGCCGCCGTCGCCGCCGACGTGTATCAACCTGATTTCGCACCGCGAAGATGTGGTGCTGCGTGGCAAGGACGCAGTCATCAAGGCAGCCAAGGAATTATCGGCGATACTCAGCTGAAGGGACATGAACGTATGCCGTCGTGGGACCACGAGGTCGACGTTGTCGTACTCGGCAGCGGCGGTGCGGCTCTCACCGCCGCATTGACTGCGGCCGCTAACGGCGCGTCGGTGGCGGTCTACGAGAAGACGGCGACTGTCGGTGGTACGACAGCGGTTTCGGGTGGCGTGGTGTGGATTCCCGCGCATAATCGTTCACCGGATGGCGAATTGACGCCTGCTGACGCGCTGAAGTATCTGGCGGCGCAGTCGTTCGGCTCGATGGATGAGGCGCTGGTCGAGACGTTCGTGCGAACCGGGCCGGCGATGCTCGACTTCGTCGAAGCGCACAGCGGCTTGCGCTTTGAAATCGCTGATGGTTTCCCGGATTACAAGCCGGAGTTGCCGGGCGGGCAGCCGACCGGGGGGCGATCGCTCACCGCTGCTCCTTTCGATCTCGCACAGATCGGCGAGTGGCGGGATCGGATCACGTCGTTCCCAGCCGATTGGTCCAATGTCGGTTTCGATGCCGAGACCCGGGCGAGGCTGCACGCCGCGGTGGACGAGAGCACCACAGATCTGTGCGTGGCCGGTACCGCGCTGATTGCCGGGCTGCTCAAAGGATTGCTGGACTTCGGCGTGACACCTGTGACGAATGCCCGGGCCGAGGAGCTTTACGCCGACGACGGAGCGATCGTCGGCGTCCGGGTCAGTCACGCGGGCC
Organism: Mycobacterium sp.; assembly: GCF_049585075.1. Taxonomy (GTDB): domain Bacteria; phylum Actinomycetota; class Actinomycetes; order Mycobacteriales; family Mycobacteriaceae; genus Mycobacterium. The sequence continues at coordinate 13,070 of NZ_JBAUZA010000393.1, read as the reverse complement.
AGCAGCTCAATGTGCATGCCCGCCGCGGGGTCATCATGGGCACCGGTGGCTTCGAATGGGATTCAGCTCTGGTCAAGGCTTTTCTGCGCGGGCCGATGCACGGCGCCGTCTCGCCGCCGAACAACACCGGTGACGGGTTACGCATGGTGATGGCTCACGGCGCCGACCTGGCCAACATGGGCGAGGCGTGGTGGGTACCGATCGTGCAGATTCCCGGCGACACGATTGACGGGAACCAACGCAGCCGCAGCGTGCGCCTGGAACGCACCCGCCCGCGCAGCATCATCGTCAACCGGGCCGGCAAACGATTCGTCAACGAGGCCTGCGATTACAACTCGATGGCCGGCGCCTTTCACTATCTCGATCCACGAGACGGCTATGTCAACGACCCGGCCTGGATCGTGTTCGACTCGATTCACCACAAGCACTATGGATTTCTGGGTATCGAGCCGGACCAGCCGGTGCCGGATTGGTTCTGCGAGTCGGCCGATCTGGCCGAGTTGGGCGCCAAGACCGGTATCGACCCCGACGGGTTGACCCGCACGATCGAGATCTTTAACCGCAATGCTCTCGTTGGATCGGATCCCGACTTCGGGCGTGGCTCAAGCGCATACGACGGCTACTGGGGCGACGACCGTGCGACGACGCTAGCCGGCAAGACACTCGGGCCCGTCGACACCGCGCCGTACTACGCGGTCCCGGTCTCTATCGGCGCGATGGGAACCAAGGGTGGGCCGCGCACCGACCGCGACGGACGGGTCTTGCACGTCAGTGGCGCGGCGATATCGGGCTTGTTCGCCGCTGGTAACGCGATGGGCGGCGTCACCGGACGGGTCTATGGCGGGGCCGGCGGAACTATCGGCCCTGCAATGGTTTTCGGTTTCCGCGCTGGCCACACTGCCGCGACCGGCGAGGCCGTTGACTAGCTGAACGCCTTGGCGATTGCCGCCATGTCGAAGTAGTCACGCCACGCCGCGATCTTGTCGTCGTGCACCTCGAACACACCCATCACCGGCAACGGGACTTCTCCGCCGTCCTTGCGGCGCATCACGTCGGTGCGTTCGTTCATCACCACCGTGCCATCGCTGACCTGTCGGTGCACTTGGAAGTCGATGCCGTCGACGATGGCGACGAACCCCGCGATGAACTGCTGGATCGCCTCGCGACCCTGCACAGGATCCATGGGGATGTTGTGGTAGACGGCGTCTTCGGTGAAATAGCCGGCCAACTCTTCAGGGTTTGGGGATGACCACAGCTTGCAGAATTCGGTTACGAGCTCATCGGCGGAACGCGTCATGGGTTCATGGAACACGTAGCGAAGCGGCAAATCAAGACCGTGGCATCAGCTGAAGGTCACGACTACCTTGTCGGCGGCACCCGGCGTCGACGCCATTCGAAGCGCCTCGTCCACATTGTCGAACGGGATGGTGTGGCTCACGATGACGGCGTATTTATCCCAATCGGCGATGATGTCCTGTGTCACCTCGAAAATCTCGCTCGGGTAGCCCATCGAGCCGACGATGGTGACTTCATTGCTCATCACGTTGAGAAAGTCAACGGATACCGGTTCTTTGTGGACGGCGACGACCACGACCTTGGCGCCGGCCTTGGCCGCCGCCAGGGCGGCATTAATCACCGCGGGCGCGCCCGCGGCGTCGAGATAGATGTCGGTCGCGGCCTTACCGGGGAACATCGACGCGCCTAAGCCGTGGATATCGATCAGGCGTTGCGCGACGTCTTCGTCCGCGGAGTTGATGACCGCGTCGGCACCCACTTTGAGGGCTTTCTCCAGCCGTGACTGGATCATGTCGACCGCGGTAACATGTTGTACGCCAGCCGATTTGAATCCGATTATCGAGCCCAAGCCGATCGGCCCCGCTCCGAATACCGCCACCTTGTCCGAGGATTTGGGTGCAGCCTGGTTTACGCCATGTCGAGCAACAGCCATCGGCTCGTTAAGCGCTGCCACTTCGAAAGGTATGTGGTCGGGCACGACCTCGAGACTTTTGCCACGGACAGCGTCCTCGATGAGCAGGTAGTCCGCCAGAGCGCCGGTCGGGCCACCGTTGCCAATGATGCCGCTGGGCGCGGCCATCGGATTAATCACGACATGATCGCCCACCGATATGCCGGTGACATCTCGACCGACTTCGACGACTTCGCCTGCGGGCTCGTGGCCGAGCGGCATCTTTCCCTGTCGCGGCGGCATGCCGCCCAACGAGATGTACAACGCGTCGGATCCGCAGATACCGCAGGCCCGCATTTTCACCAGGACATCGTTGCGACCAGGCGTGGGTTTCGGTAACTCGACGATCTGCGTCTGCCCCGGCGCTGTCACGATGGAGGCTCTCATCGGTCGGCGAGGGTCTTCGCGAGATCGATTGTGCCGGTTTTGATTGCCGCGACGACTCCGCCGTCGACAAGCAGATCGATGCCGGTGATGAAGGAAGCCGACGGCCCGAGCAGAAACTCGGTGGCGGCCGCAATATCCTCGGGCGTCCCAACGCGTCGCAGCCCGGCATTGTCGACCAAGGCTTGCATGAACCCGCCGGATTCACCGCTCATCTCGGACCGTCCCATTGCAGTGGAGATGACACCCGGGCTTATGCAATTGATGCGGGCACCGCGCTCCCCCCAGGTCCCAGCCGACGCGGCTACTCGGATTTGATTGGCTCGCTTGGCAAGTGCGTACGCCAGTCCGCTGTGGGTAATCGACGAGCACGCCTCGATGCCAAGCAGCTCGTCGGTGGGCGTGGTCGCCAGTTGACGTTCCACTTCGGGTGCGAGCGCAGGCTGCATGTGGCCGGCCATGCTGGCGATGACGACTGCGGCGCCGCCGGGCGCGATCACCTGGCCAAATTCGTCGATCGTCAGCGCGACTCCCAGCAGGTCGACCGCTAACACCGCCTCCGCGGACGCCTGTTGCGGCGAAAGTCCCGCGGTATGAACAACACCCGTGACACGTCCGGCCTCACTGGCCAACTTTGCGACGGCGGCCACCGAGCTGCGGGAGGTGACGTCGACTTCTCGGGTCAGCACTTGGTGCCCGTCGCTGCTGAGTGCCTCCTCGGCGTTCTTGAGGCCTGCGACGCTGATGTCGGCCAGCACGATCGTGCGCCCCGCTCCGATGCGACGAGCGATGGAAAGCCCCATGCCGCCGACGCCGATGATGACTAAAACCTCGTTAGTCGTTGATGTCACGCGTCTTCTCCTCTGCGGCGCAATGGGGTTGGGGTGCGGGGGCTAGCAGCTGCTCGGCCGCGGTGTAGGGATCGCCGCGGCCCTGGGCAACGGACTCCGCGAGCCGATCGAGTTCCGGGTGTGTCCGTAGCAGGGTTTGCGCCAGCGAAAGGATCTGGGTGCGTGCGCGAGCCGCTCGCCGAGCGCTGCTGTCGGTGCGGTGATGCGCGTCGATCGCCTCCATCAACTCCGGCAGGCCTTCGCCTTTTGCGGCGATGAGGCTGACGATCGGCGACTTGGTCTCGGCGCGAAGATCCCGGACGGTCTGTTCGGCGCCATCGCGGTCGGCCTTGTTCACCGCCACGATGTCGGCGACCTCGAGCAGACCGGCCTTGGCGGCCTGCACCGCATCGCCGGCGCCGGGATTGAGAATCACCACGGTCGGGTCGGCGACTGCGGCGATCTCGATCTCGGACTGTCCCACGCCAACGGTTTCCAGCAGGATGACGTCGTAACCCAGCGCCCCGAGCAACCGGATGGCCGCGGGGACGGCTGCGGCCAGCCCGCCCAGGTGGCCTCGGGTGGCCACCGAGCGGATCAGCACATCGGGGTCGTTGATGTGGGCGGCCATGCGAATTCGGTCGCCGAGCAGCGCACCGCCGCTAAACGGCGACGATGGGTCGACGGCCAGCACCGCCACCCGTAGCTCGCGCTGCCGATAAGCGCTTACCAGGGCTGCGATCGTCGTCGACTTGCCCGCGCCCGGCGGACCGGTGATCCCGACGACCAGAACCGGCGACGGACCGAGGCTGGCCAGCACCTCGTCGCGGCGCTCGCCTTCGACCAGGCTGAGTAGCCGGCCCGCGGCCCGCGGGGAACCGCCACGGGCGGCCGCGATCAATTCAGCGATGGTCATCTCATGATCATGCCGCGGGAACCTCGATGACCACGGCTTCTCTCCAATTCGGCGGGCGGGGATCCGAGGCACCCCGACTCTATGAGAACATTATTCTCTCAGTCTGAGAGTGAGAGTTGCAAGAAAGGGAAGTCTGATGCAAATCAGCGGTAGCTCGGCGATCGTCGTCGGCGGCGCCGGCGGCCTGGGTGAGGCCACGGTTCGTCGGTTGAGCGCGGCGGGAGCCAAGGTGGTGATCGCCGATCTGGCCGACGACAAAGGCAGCGACTTGGCCGGCGAGCTCGGCGCTCGTTATGTGCGCGCCGATGCCACCAACACCGACGACGTAAATGCAGCGTTGGCCGAAGCGGAATCGCTTGCCCCGCTGCGGATCTCGGTGGATGCGCACGGTGGCCCTGCTAGTGGTGGTCGGCTGGTCGGCAAGGACGGCTCACCGCTGGAACTGGACGGGTTCAAGACGACGATCGACGTGTACCTGACCGGGGTGTTTAACGTGCTGCGGCTAGCCGCCGCGGCGATGGCGCGCCAGGAACCGGCCGAAGAGGGCGCGCGGGGCGTCATTATCAACACCGCGTCGATCGCCGCCTACGAAGGCCAGATCGGCCAGCTGCCCTACGCGGCGGCAAAGGGTGGCGTCGTCGGCATGACGCTGGTCGCCGCCCGCGACCTCTCGCCACTTGGAATCCGGGTGGTCACCATCGCTCCCGGCACGTTCTTGACACCGGCCTACGGCCAGGCTGGTGAACAGCTGGAAGCGTATTGGGGTCCGCAAGTGCCGTTCCCCAAGCGGATGGGCCGATCGGGCGAATATGGCGCTTTCGTGCAGAGCATCGTCGAAAACGATTACCTCAACGGCGAAGTCATCCGACTGGATGGGGCGCTCCGCTTTCCGCCGAAATAGTGCAAGGGCTCGCCACGACACCAGCTGTAATCACATCTGCCACAGGGTTCCCTAGCGCCGGCGACGTCCGATTTGCCCGCCTCCGAGCGACAACTCAAGTCCCCAGTCGTTGTCGCGCGTAGGCGGGCACAACGCGCTCCCTTTTAAGCAGAGACGTCTGTGACGGATGTGCCCGCGGCCTGTCGGTGCGAGCAGCCACCTAGTCAATTCTTGTCGGCGGCCAGCTTGGTCACGATCGAACGGAAGTCCTCGGTCTGGAATGACTGGTTCTCCGCTGACAGGGCGTAGTCCAGTGTGGCCAACACCGCGCGCTCGAGATGTACGTTGAGCACGCGTTTGGTGCTCTCGACCGCTTGCTGCGGCAGTTCGAGGATCTTCTTCGCGGCCTTGGTTGCCTCGTCGACCGGATCGGCGACCACGTGGTTGGCCAGGCCGAGTTCGACCGCCCGCTTGGCGGAAATCCGGGTGCCGGTCAGCGCGTATTCCTTGGCCAACAGCAGGCTGATGTGCAGCGGCCAGGTCAGCGGTCCGCCGTCGGCGGCCACCAACCCCACCTGCACATGGGGGTCGGCCAAGTACGCGTCTTCGGCGATGTAGACGATGTCGCTCAGGGCAACCAGGCTGCAGCCCAGGCCGACGGCCGGGCCGTTGACCGCCGCGACCACGGGCACTCGGCAGCGGGCCATCCCGAGCACGATCTCGCGCCCGTCGGCGATGGTCTTAGCGCGCAGGTCGGCGTCGCCTGCCAACTCCTTGAGATACGCGAAATCACCGCCTGCCGAAAAGGCCCGTCCCGCACCGGTTATCACCGCGGCGCGGGCAGTGCGGTCATCGCTCATCCGTTGCCACAGCTTGGCCAGTCCGTGGTGCAGGTCATCGTTGACCGAGTTGAGCGAATCGGGCCGGTTCAGCGTGATGATCCGCAGCGGCCCGTCGGCCTGGACATCGATTTCGGTCGGCATGTCGTACACGTCAGGCCCCTTCGATGGTCGTGACCCGCTTCACCCGGGCTTCGCCCGCGTTCGCGATCACTCCTACTTCCATGGTCGTGACCCGCTTCACCCGGGCTTCGCCCGCGTTCGCGATCACTCCTACAATCCCAAGATTCGTGCGGCGATGATGTTCTTCTGGATTTGCGATGTTCCGCCCATCACGCTTTGGGCTCGGCTGTAGAGGTAGGCCGACAGCAGGCCGGGATCGTCGATACCGGTGACGGCCAGCGCGGCGTGGCCGACCGACTGCTCGACCCAGGTCATCAGCAGCTTGTCCAGCGATCCGTCCGACGTGTGCGTCACACCGTCGAGCTGCTCGGACAATCGCCGCCGCACGTGATGGGTCAGCATCTCGGTCTGCACTGCAGCCCAAGCTAATTCGGGAGAAGCCGGGCCGTCGGTGCGCTCCGCCAGTTCACGGACGAGCTTGCCGTAGCGCGCCGCGTAGCCCAGCGTGGACGGCTCGCGTTCGTGGCCGACCACCGTCATCGCCAGCGGCCAGCCCTCGCCCGGGGCGCCCACCATGTGCGCGGCCGGCACCGTCGCGCCGTCGAAGAACACCTGGCCAAATTCGGTGGTGACGCCGTTGATCATCCGCAGCGGACGCTGTTGTACGCCAGGTTGTTTCATCGAGATGATGAACGCCGAAATGCCGCGGTGACGTTTGGCGTCCGGATCGGTGCGGGCCAACAGCAGACACCAGTCGGCGACATCGGAGTAGCTGGTCCAAATCTTGTGGCCCTGAATGACGTAGTTGTCACCGTCACGGGTGGCAGTGGTGGTCAGCGACGCGAGATCCGAGCCGGAGCCGGGTTCGCTGAAACCCTGGCACCATCGCTCTGAGCCGTTGACCATGCCGGGCAAAAACCGGCTGCACAACTCCTTGCTGCCGTGTCGGGTCAGGCCGGAGACCAGGTAGCCCAGGCTGGGCCTCGGTGGAGCACCCGCCCGCGCCAGCTCTTCGTCGAGAATGACGTCGTACACCGGCGGCAGCTCCTGCCCGCCGTACTCGCGCGGCCAGGACAGCCCGAAGAAGCCGCCCTCATACAGCGCCCGATGCCATTCGCCCTGCCGCGCCCAATACTCGTCACCCGAGCTTGGGAACTCCTTGGCGTGCACGGCAAGCCACGACCTTAACCGGTCGCGGAATGCGGCTTCGTCGGCCGAATCACGGAAGTCCAACGTCGATCTCCTCCAGCTTGACGGGCCACAGTTCGGTTGATGTCAGCGCACGCCGCAAATAGACGTGCGCCAGGCATTCCCAGGTATTGCCGATGCCGCCGTGCACCTGGATGGCGGTCTCGCACACGGTTCGCGCGGCCCGCGCGCAGTAGATCTTCGCGACGCGAGCGGCCCGAATCGCCTCGACAGGCACCAATTCGTCAACAGCCCAGGCCGCATGTCGCAGCACACTGACCGAACCCTCGATCAGGGCAAGACTTTCCGCGAGCAGGTGCGCAATGGCCTGATAAGAGCCGATCGAATTGCCATACTGTTCGCGGATTTTCGCGTAGTCACATGCCAGGGTGTGCGCACCTCGAGCAGTTCCGACCAGGTCGGCTGACGTGGTGGCCAAGGCAAGCGCTAGCCACCGCGCGGCGGCCCCGGAGTCCAGTTCGCCCTCGGCGCTGGCTGTTCCGACGACGTCGGCGGTAGCTCTGGTCAGATCCACCGCCTCGCCGACTGTGCCCAACTCCGCGGCAAGCACCGTCGTCGCGTCCAATGTCAACGCCCGCTGAAAGCCCCGCGCGTCGATACCGTGACCATCCATGGCGATGGTCGATCCCGAGCCGTCGTAGCCGATGTGTCGGGCCAGGTCGTCGGCCAGCACCGGTCCGAGAAATGGCGCGTCGACCAAGCCACGGCCGAATTCTTCGGCGACGATTGCCACTTCTACTCCGGAGGCACCGTCGGAGCGCAGCGATCGCCAGCCTGCCATCTCGATTTGCTTGTCCAACCGGGCAATTCGCTCGTCGTCGGCGAGATCTTGTACCGATCCCGGGCCGAGGTCGTCGGCCAGCTTGGCCGCCGCGTCGCGCAGTTGTTGTTGCTCAGCTGTCAGACGTACATCCATACTGCTCCTTTAGCACTCGGCGTAGCACCTTTCCGGAGGGCAGCCGAGGTATTTCAGGCACGAAAACCACACGGCTCAAACGTTTGTACGACGCGAGCCGCTCCCCCACCCGCGCGGTGAGTTCGGCGGCGTCGACCGGCTCCCGGGCCGCGACGGCGGCCACCACCGACTCGCCGTCGACGCCGTCGGGGATACCGAATACCGCGCAGTCTTCGACGGCGGGATGAGCGTGCAGCACGGCCTCGATCTCGGCGGGCGCAACCTGAAAACCGCGGACCTTGATCATCTCCTTGGACCGGTCGGTGATCCGCAGCCAGCCGCCTGTGTCGAGATATCCGACGTCGCCGGTGCGATACCAGCCGTCGCACAATGCATCTCGGGTAGCCTCGCAGGGCAGATAGCCAGCCATCAACGACTCCGACCGGGCCTGGATCTCGCCGACCTCGCCCGGACCGACCGGCTCACCGGTCTGCAACGACGCAACCCGCACCGCCACGCCGGGCACCGCCCGCCCAACCGAATCGAGCCGGGCGCCGTCGAGCGGATTGCAGGCGATGACCGGCAGCTCGGTGGTGCCGTAGGCGGGAACCCACCCGACGCCGGTGCGTCGGGTGACGGTTTGGGCGACGCTCTCGCTAACTGGGGTCGCGCCCCACATGATGAACCGCAACGACGAAAGGTCGTAGGACTCGAGTCGCGGATGCGAGGCGATGGCCAACGCGATTGGGGCGACGGCCATTTCGACGGTGATCCGATCGGCTTCGATGTGTTCCAGCATCCGGTCGATGTCGAATCGGCGATGCAACCGCATCCACACGCCGGTCTGCAGTGCCGTCACGATGTTGAGCAAGCCGAGGATGTGCGACGGCGGGGTGGCGATCTGGATTCGGTCCCGCGAGGTCAACCCCAGCGCGTCGCGCCAATGCCGAACGGCGGCGTGCAACGAGGCGTGGGTGTGCCGGGCGGCCTTGGGCAGGCCGGTGGTGCCCGAGCTGAACGCCAACACCGCATCGGCGTCTGGCGGCGGTGAGCCGAACACCGGTTCGCCGGGCGAGATCGGCTCGTCGAGATGCAGCATCGGCATCAGTTCCGCCAGCACCGGGTGGTCACCGACGGCGTGCGACGGGTTCGTCAAGGCCAGCGCGTGCTCGACTTCGGCGCGCTTCCAGGCGGGGCTGATCAGCACGATCGCCGCGGCCAGCCGCCAGATAGCGTGCAGTGCGATGACGAACTCGGGCCGGTTGGACGCCATCAACGCCACACGCTGCCCCGCCGTCACGCCTCGTCGGTCCAGGCTCGCCGCCAGCCCGTCGGCCAGCGCGTTGAGCTGCGGCAGCGTGTACTGCCGCTCCTCGAACACGAGCGCCGTCGCAGACATTGAGAACATCCTATCGTTTTGAGAGAATAGTATTCTCTGAAGTGAAGAACGCAAAGTGTGGAAGGTGCAGGCATGGCGGAACGCCACGTGTTCCAGCAGGCCACGGTGAGCCGGATCGTCAAGGAGACGGCCGACACCCGCACCTTTGTGCTTGCTCCGCATGAGCAGCCGTTCGCCTACCGGGCCGGCCAGTACTGCACCTTCCGGGTGACCGTCGACGGCGAGGAGCTGTATCGCTCGTATTCGATGTCGAGCGCGCCGGAGACCGATAGTGAGCTGATGACCACGGTCAAGCGGGTGGCCGGCGGTCGGGTCTCCAATTGGATGGTCGACAACGTGGTCGAGGGCGACGAGCTGACCATGACCCGAGCCGCGGGCACCTTCGTCTTGAGTCCGACTTCGGTGCCATTGCTGGCATTCGCGGGCGGCAGCGGCGTCACACCGATCCTGTCGCTGGCCAAAAGCGCGCTGGCGACTACCGACCGCACGGTACGGATACTGTGCGCCGACCGCGACCGGGCATCGGTGATCTTCGAGGCGGTCTGGGACGAGCTCGTGGAGCGTTATCCGGGGCGGCTGTCGCTGGACCGCCATATCGATAACGAACAGGGCCTGTTGGACCCCGAGGCCGTCACCAATTTTGTCGGCAGCGACACGGCCGCCGAATGCTACGTGTGCGGACCGGAAGGCTTCATGGCCGTGGTGCGCTCGGCGCTGCCCGCCGGGGCACGCGTGCTGGTCGAGGACTTTGATGCTTCGCCGCCAGTGAAAACACCCGCACCCGCTGGGGCTGACGCTGCCGGTGATGCTGGTGGCACCATCACCATTCACATCGAGCGGAAGAAAGCGTCGGTGCCGCGGGTTGCCGGTGAGACGCTCCTGGAAAGCGCGCGACGGGCCGGGCTATCGCCGCCGTTCAGTTGCGAGGCAGGGAACTGCGGGACGTGCATGGCGCTGCTGAAGGAGGGCAGCGCCACCATGCGGACCAACGACGTGCTGGAAGAAGACGAGCTCGCCGACGGTTATATCTTGACGTGTCAGGCGGTACCGGACACAACGTCGGTGACAGTGGTTTACGAGTAGCCCCGCACTGCAGCGGCTTCAGGTACACCGGGCTGGAACGGAGTCCCAAAGCATGACCGACCTTTCAGTCTTCGCTGATCTCGCTGCTGCCGACCACGGACTTATTGTCTTCACCACGCTGCGCCGCGATGGCAGTGCTCAGTCATCGGTCGTCAACGCCGGGGTCATGCAACACCCGCTGACGAACGAGCAGGTCGTCGCTCTGGTGGCCATCGGGGGCGCCCGCAAGCTGGCCCACCTTCGTGCCGACCCGCGTAGCACAGTCACAGCGCGCGCGGGTTGGCAGTGGGCCACCGTCGAAGGTTCGGCGCAGCTGATCGGACCCGATGACCCGCACCCGGACGTCGATGACGAGCGACTCCGGATTATGCTCCGCGACATCTTCACCGCGGCCGGTGGAACCCACGACGACTGGGACACCTACGACCGGGTGATGCGCGAAGAGCGGCGCACGGCCGTGCTGATCTCGCCGACCCGCGCCTACACCAACCCCGCTCGCTAAACGCCCGCTGGCTTCATAACGACTCGATCGGCAGGAGCCGTTGATGGAGGGTCGACCGGCTCTGATCAGAAGTGAGACGCCGGTTACTACTTGCCAAATGAAAAGCCCGTACATCGCGATCCGCTCCAAGGTCCCTCCCCCGGTGATCGTCCGCACAGCCGGGATGTAGAGGAGCGCGAGGCCCGCGAGGACACCGCCGAATCCCAGGACCGCGGACATGGCGCGATACCAGGCCGAGGCGCCCGCGCGCCTGCCGAGCACGCCAACCAAAGCGACGCCAATGGGACCGAATATGATCCCGTACGCGCCGACCCAATGGATGGCCATCTCAACGGCATTCACCGACTGCTGATGGAACACACCGGCGAGCAGCATCCCGATGCCGTGAGTGATCCCGCATCCCAGGATGACGAGACGGGAGCGCCCGCGAAATAGCCGGTACAGCAGTACGGTTGCGATTGCGAACAGGATGCCCTGGGTGACGAATCCGAAGTTCATCACGACATGCCGGGGAGAGTTGACTGTGTGCTCGAAAACGAAGTCATGCGGGACCGGATTACCGAGATCGCTGATGTAATCGAATCGGTAGCTGTATTTCGGGTCCGTCCATTGGTTGGCCGTAACGGCCTCAGCGCTGACGAACCCGATGGCTCCGATGATCAGCAAGAGCGCTCCGATGACGCGGAGTCTGGAAGTGGGCACGGGTACTCACTCCTTGAAGTAATGGCCCTCTTCGAGATCCGCGATGAGGCCGGGCCGTGATGGATGCCAGTTGAGCTTTTGTTGGGTCAGTGCGCTCGAAGCGCCCATCTCCATCGCGAAGATCGCACCGATGAAGCCGAAGTGCTCGAAGGCCGTCTCCGTGGGTATGGATTCCACCGGCAGCCCCAGATGCCGGCCGATGACCTCGGCGATATCGCGAACGGCAACGCCCTCGTCGCCGACTGCGTGCAGTCGCGCACCGGCGGGAGCGTTTTCCAGAGCCAACCGGAACAGCCGCGCGGCGTCGAGGCGGTGCACCGCGGGCCAGCGGTTCGAACCATCGCCCGGGTAAACCGAAATGCCTTTGGCACGAGCGGTATTGATGAGATGTGCGACGAAACCGTGATCGCCCTCGCCGTGCACCGACGGTGGTAGCCGCAGCACCGACACCCGCACCCCATGCTCGGCGAATGGCAGCGCCGTTTGCTCTGACAAACGCGGAAGGTTCGGATTGACGGCGTCTTCTTCCGTCGCGAGCCGGCCCGGCGTGAGAGCGGCCATCCCCGACGCGACGACCAACGGCCGATCGGACCCCGCCAGCGTTTCCCCGATTGCCTCGATCGCGCGCCGGTCCGTCTCGGCGGCGGCCACGTAGTCGGAGAAGTCGTGGATGAACGCGGTGTGGATGACGCCGTCGGCTGCGGCGGCGCCGGTGCGCATGCTGTCCAGGTCGTCGAGGGCGCCCCGATGCACCTCGGCGCCGGCGGCGCTCAGGGCCGTGGCGGCCGCATCCGATCGGGCCAACCCGATTGCCTGGTGGCCGGTGTCGACGAGCTCACGGACGACCGCCGAGCCGATGAATCCGGTTGCGCCGGTGACAAAGACACGCATGGTGTGCTCCCTTGATGTTGCGGTGATGCTGTGAGTCCACGATGCGATCCTGGGCTGGACCATGTCCAAGACCCGTTTCGAATTGGTCAATACGGATTAGGCATCACCGCAGTTCATCGACGCCATAACTCGCGATTGAGGCGATAGCACCCATTACGATGCGGGTATGGAGGATGCTCCGGTCGACCTCGACCTGCGGCTGGTGCGGTACTTCGTGGCGGTGGCCGACCACCGCCACTTCGGCCGTGCGGCCGCCGCATTGCACATTGCACAGCCGTCGCTCAGCCGACAGATCCGCCAACTGGAGCATCAACTGGGCGTGCGGCTGCTGGACCGTACGCCGCAGGGCACCCGGCTCACCGAGGCCGGGGAGACATTCCTGCCGTCGGCCAAGGCGCTGCTGCGCTCGGCTGCCCGCGCCGCGGCGGAGACCCGGGCCGCCGCCCAGCCC
>NZ_JBAUZA010000392.1:0-9717 GCF_049585075.1 Mycobacterium sp. | reverse complement strand
GCCTACAACGTCGAGCTGTACTCGCTGTTCAACGGCGGCAACTTGGACACCGACATCGCCGGCTACATCGAAAACAATGCGATCAACCATGCGCTGACCCTGGGCAGCACGACGGACGCGTTCGACTACCTCTGGAACTTCGCCGTAGGCGATCTGGGCGGTTTCTTCCAGACCGACTTGTCGTTCCTGGACATCACGCCGATGCTTTAAGAGTTCACGCTCCAAAACGAACCCCCGGAGGATCACTCCGGGGGTTCGTTTTGGCCGTCCCGTCCCACGATTGTGCTGCAGGGCCCGTCCGCCGATACCCTGGAAGCGCCTAAGCCCGGCTTCACCAGGAGATTCCCATCAGCAGTTTCGCCGACCAAACCTTCACCGCGCCGGCGCAGATTCGGAACTTCTGCATCATCGCCCACATCGACCATGGCAAGTCAACGCTGGCCGATCGGATGCTGCAGCTCACCGGCGTCGTCGACGAGCGGTCGATGCGTGCTCAGTACCTCGACCGGATGGACATCGAGCGCGAACGCGGGATCACCATCAAGGCGCAAAATGTGCGCCTGCCGTGGCGGGTCGACGGCGTCGATCACGTCTTGCACCTCATCGATACCCCCGGCCATGTCGACTTCACCTACGAGGTCTCTCGTGCGCTGGAGGCCTGCGAGGGCGCGGTGCTGCTGGTTGATGCCGCCCAGGGCATCGAGGCGCAGACTTTGGCCAACCTGTATCTGGCGCTCGACCGCGACCTGCACATCATTCCGGTGCTCAACAAGATCGACCTGCCCGCCGCCGACCCCGACCGCTATGCCGCAGAGATCGCGCACATCATCGGGTGCGAGCCGACCGACGTCCTGCGCGTGTCGGGCAAGACGGGGGAGGGCGTATCCGATCTGCTCGATCACGTGGTGCGCGAGGTGCCACCGCCCATCGGAGATTCGGAAGCGCCAACGCGCGCAATGATTTTCGACTCTGTCTACGACATCTACCGCGGCGTGGTCACTTACGTCCGCGTCATCGACGGCAAGATCACCCCGCGTCAGCGCATCGCGATGATGTCCACCGGCGCCACCCACGAGCTGCTCGAGGTTGGCATCGTCTCGCCCGAACCCAAAGCCAGTGACGGCCTTGGCGTCGGCGAGGTGGGTTATCTGATCACCGGGGTGAAGGACGTCCGCCAGTCCAAGGTCGGCGACACCGTGACGACCGCGCGGCACGGCGCCACCGAGGCGCTGACGGGTTACCGCGAACCCAAACCGATGGTCTACTCCGGGCTATATCCCGTCGACGGCTCCGACTATCCGAATCTGCGCGACGCCCTGGAGAGGCTGCAACTCAACGACGCGGCCCTGACGTACGAGCCCGAAACGTCGGTGGCGCTGGGCTTCGGGTTCCGCTGCGGATTCTTGGGTCTGCTGCACATGGAGATCACCCGTGAGCGCCTGGAGCGCGAATTCGACCTGGACCTGATCTCGACGTCGCCGAACGTGGTCTACCGGGTGGACAAAGAAGACGGTACGGAAATCATCGTGACCAACCCGTCGGACTGGCCGGAAGGCAAGGTGCGCGCCGTTTACGAGCCCGTCGTCAAAACCACCATCATCACGCCAAGCGAATTCATCGGCACGATCATGGAGTTGTGCCAGTCGCGGCGCGGCGAACTCGGCGGCATGGACTATCTGTCACCCGAACGGGTAGAACTGCGTTACACAATGCCATTGGGGGAGATCATCTTTGACTTCTTCGACGCGCTGAAGTCGCGCACCCGCGGGTATGCCAGCCTTGATTACGAGAAGGCGGGCGAGCAGGAGGCCGAGCTGGTCAAGGTCGACATCCTGCTGCAGGGTGAGGCCGTCGACGCGTTCAGCGCTATCGTGCACAAGGATTCGGCGTTCGCCTACGGCAACAAGATGACCACCAAGCTCAAAGAACTGATCCCGCGCCAGCAGTTCGAGGTCCCGGTGCAGGCGGCGATCGGTTCGAAAATCATTGCACGCGAGAATATTCGGGCTATCCGCAAAGACGTGCTGTCCAAGTGCTACGGCGGGGACATCACCCGCAAACGCAAACTGCTGGAGAAGCAGAAGGAAGGCAAAAAGCGGATGAAGACCATTGGCCGCGTCGACGTGCCGCAGGAGGCATTTGTCGCCGCGCTGTCGACGGATGCGGCAGGCGACAAGGCCAAGAAGTGACGTCAAGTCAGCGGTAGTGTCCGTTCATGCATATCGCGCGGATCGTGGTCGCGCTGGCTGCGCTGCCGTTGGCGGCCGGCTGCCTGGCCGTCGTCGACGGCACGGCCAAGCCGGCACCGAACCTGAAGCCGCGCCTTCTGACCAGGGAAACCGTCAGGCATGTGCCTCTCGACGGTGTTGCACTGTCCCGGATGCTCAGCCAGCCCTTCGTGGCGCGTCAACCGCCTCAAGCCGGCGGCCCCAACAAGCTCTTCGAGCCTGAAAATCAGATTGAGCCCGCCGATTGCCGGGGCGTCACGGCGATGCTGCAGAAAAGCGTCTACGAGTCCGCCCAGGTCAACGGTTTCGTCTACGAGTCTTGGTGGAACAACGGCGATCCGGCGCAAGTGATCAGCGTTATGGAGGGCGTCGTCACGCTGCCCGCGGCCACACAAGCCGAGGAGCTGTTCGCGAAATTCTCCCAACAGTGGCAGAAGTGCGACGGGACGACGACAACCGAACAAACCGGCCCGATCAACACGACGAATGCGATCGGCGACATCCGCGTTGCCGATGCATCCAAAACTATTGTCGCAGCGACTAATACCGCGACAGCGGTATTACCCAACATGCCGCCGCTGCTGCCCACCCCGCAGGCGCGCGCGATCGGTGTCCGGCTGAACTGTCTGGTGGAGGTCGAAGTAGTGTTCTTCGGCGACCGGCACCCGTCCGATCCGGGCTCGGCCACTCCGGACACCAGCGCGATCGACATCGCTCACGCGATGATGGACAAAGTCAGCGCGTTGAGCTGATCGCCCTACACGGGCGCGTTCGCGGGCTGAAATACCCCGGTGCTGTCGGCTTCTTCTTCGGCTCGGATCACATGCACCACGGCGTTGATCAGCGCCAGGTGGGTGAACGCCTGTGGGAAGTTCCCCAGATGCCGTCCGGTGGCCGGCTCGATCTCCTCGGCGTAGAGGTGCAGCGGGCTGGCGAACGACAATAGTCGCTCACACAGATGCTTGGCGCGGCTCACCTCGCCGATCTCGACCAACGCGGACACCAGCCAAAACGAGCAGATAGTGAACGTGCCCTCCTCGCCGATAAGCCCGTCGTCGGTCTCCTCGACGCGGTAGCGCAGCACCAGGCCTTGTTCGGTGAGCTCGTCGGCAATGGCGAGCACGGTGGCGCGTACCCGCGGATCGTCCGACGGCAGAAACCGAGTCAGAACCACTTGCAACAGCGAGGCATCCAGCACGTCGCTTCCGTAGCGCTGGGTGAACACGCCCCGAGCGCTCACACCGTTTTCCAGGATGTCGGCTCTGATTTCTTCGGCCACCGCGCGCCACTGCTCTGCGTAGAGCGTTTCACCCTGCCGCTCAGCCAGTTTCGCACCGCGGTCGGCCGCTACCCAGCACATGATTTTCGACGACGTGAAGTGCTGCGGTTCCCCGCGCACCTCCCAGATGCCGCGGTCGGGTTCACGCCAATGCTTGATGGCCTCTTCCACCTGGTTCTTCAGGATGGGCCAGAGCGTGTCCGGAATTTGCTCGCGTGACTTGGCGTGCAAGTAGAACGAATCGAGGATGGCGCCCCAAATGTCGTGCTGGTTCTGGTTGTAGGCGCCGTTGCCGATGCGTACCGGGTTGGCATGGTCGTAACCGGACAGATGACGCAGTTCCTCTTCCACGAGCCGGCGTTCCCCGCCGACGCCGTACATCACCTGTAGCGGTTGGCTTTCGCCGTTGTTGGCTCCAGAAACGTCGGCGATAAACGAGAAGAAATCGTCGGCCTCGCGGTCGAGGCCCAGTGTGTAGAGCCCCCACAACGCGAATGTCGAATCGCGCACCCACGCGTAGCGGTAGTCCCAGTTGCGTTCGCCCTGCGGTGTTTCCGGAAGCGACGTGGTGCAGGCAGCCAGCAGCGCGCCGGTGGGCGAATAGGTCAACCCTTTCAGCGTGAGCGCGCTGCGTTGCAGATACGCCCGCCACGGGTGATCGGGAAAGTTGCCGATGTTGATCCATTGCCGCCAGCACTCGGCGGTGTTCCACATTTTGTCGGCCGCCTCTTCGAAAGTCTGCGGGGCCGGGTGCTTGGACCAACTCAGCGCGACGAAGGCGTTGTCGCCTTCTTTCATTCGGGTGCGCGCCCGCGCTTCTCGGCCCTCCAAACCGATCCGCAGGTTGGTGGTCAACCGCAGGGTGGGATGGACGTCGGAATCTCTCGTGCCCCGGGCGATGGCTTCGCCGTAGCCGTCGGCCGAGTACTCCCAACTGGCACCGATGCGGTGGTAGTCGAACGCCGGCTCGCAGCTCATCAGCACTTCGACGGTTCCGCTGACGCAACGAATGGTGCGCAGCAGGATGTGCTCGGCGTCCCAGTCCATCGGGGTGCGGCGATGCGTGCGTGACCGCCGATCGATGTCATGCCACGGCCCCATCACCAGCGCATCGCGCACGATCAGCCAGCCGGTGTGGGTTTGCCAGGTGGTTTCCATGATCAGGCTGCCGGGCAGATACCGTCGCGCCGACGGCACCGACACGCCATATGGCCCCAGCCGGAAATGGCCGGCGTTGCGGTCCAGGATCGCGCCGAACACGCTCGGCGAATCCGGACGGGGCACGCACAGCCACTCCACCGAGCCCGCCGGCGAAATCAGGCAGGTCGTCTCGCAGTCGGACAGAAACGCGTAATCGGCAATCGGCGGGAACGGGTTCCGTGCCGACCCGCTGGAAGACACCGCCGGGGACGCGATGGCGACCGCCGCGGATTCGGCCTTCTTCGCGGCCTCATCGGCAGGCTGCGCGTCAAGAACCATGCCGACATCATGATGTGCCGACCTGCCCGGCGTCTACCGCAAACGCCCGCGGGCCAGTTGGCTTGATCGACGACGCGGAATAGGGTGAGCGCGATGAACGCGATCCTCAGTTGGTGGGACGGCGTCGAGTTGTGGCTGTCGGGGCTGGGGTTCGTGCTGCAGACCATCATCGTGATGCCGGTGGTTCTCACGTTGGCCTACCTTGTCGCGGTCGTGTTGGACGCGCTGCTGGGCTACGGCATAACCGGTATCCGACTGTTGCGGCGCGATCGCCACGGCGACAAAGAACCCGGATGACCGGAAAGACGGGGATGCCGCGATCTCAGGTGACGTTAGTGCTGGTCATTCTGGTGGTGCTGGTGATCGTCGCCTGGTTGCTGACCCGCTGACGTGCGTCGACTGAGCTGGGCGTTCGGGTAGATTCTGTTAGGCTTCCGCCATGCACGCAGTGTCCGGTAACAGCGAGTGCCACGTCTTGGCGCTCATTGCCGTGGGCGATTGCGCTGTGGCTGACGTGCACTGTTGTTGTAGCTGACTTCCTCCCCGCGCGCGGTTAGGTGTCGGCGGATTTCTCCCAATTGCTGACCACGCCTTTCCGTAGCGACGGGACCGATTATCTATCAATCCCGCCACCGAAAGGTCGACCATTGTTCGACGACGCCAGGAGGCCCGCCCGTTGGCGCCACCTTGCCGGGTTGACGGTCGCCGCCAGTGTCATCGCTGCGTGCCACGGGGGCGCCAGCGACGTTGTCGGCGGTGGTGGACCGATCAACGTGAAGACGAGCATCACACTCGTTGCTTATTCGGCTCCAGAACCGGGCTGGAGCAAGGTGATTCCAGCGTTCAACGCCTCAGCAGAAGGCAAAGGTGTTCAGGTGATCACCTCGTACGGGGCCTCGGGTGATCAGTCACGCGGCGTCGTCGACGGCAAACCCGCCGATATCGTCAACTTCTCCGTCGAGCCTGATATCGCCCGACTGGTGAAGGCCGGCAAGGTTTCCAACGATTGGGACAAGGACGCGACCAAGGGCATCCCGTTCGGATCGGTGGTGACTCTGGTGGTGAGGCCGGGTAACCCGAAGAACATCAAAGACTGGGACGACCTGTTAAGGCCCGGCGTGGAAGTTATCACGCCCAGCCCGCTTAGCTCGGGGTCTGCGAAGTGGAATTTGCTTGCCCCGTACGCCGTCAAGAGCGGCGGCGGCCACAACCCGCAGGCGGGCATTGACTTCATCAACACGTTGGTGAGCGAGCACGTCAAACTGCGTCCGGCATCGGGGCGCGAGGCCACAGATGTTTTCGTTCAGGGCAGCGGTGACGTGCTGATCAGTTACGAGAACGAGGCGATCGCCACCGAGCGCCAAGGCAAGCCGGTAACCCATCTCAACCCACCGCAGACATTCAAGATCGAAAACCCGGTGGCGGTCGTGAACAGCACCGCTCACCTGGATACCGCCAACGCGTTCAAAAACTTCCAGTACACCGCGCAAGCCCAGAAGCTCTGGGCTGCAGCGGGATTCCGGCCTGTTGACCCGGCCGTCGCCGCTGATGTGCGCAGTCAGTTCCCGATGCCGGCCAAGCTGTGGACAATCGCCGCCCTCGGTGGCTGGGCGACCGTTGATCCGCAATTGTTCGACAAGAAGTCCGGCAGCATCACAAAGATCTACATGCAGGCCACCGGATGACGACGGCGATAACACAGAAGGTGACCGGACGCAACCGCGACGACGGCGTGCCGGGCCGCAAGGGTTCCCGCAGCGATGGAACGTCGCTGCGGGTCGGCGTGGCGGTGGTGTGGCTGTCGGTGATCGTGCTGCTGCCGTTGGCCGCGATCGTCTGGCAATCGGTCGGCGGCGGCTGGCAGGCGTTCTGGCTCGCGGTCACCTCCAACGCGGCGCTGGAGTCATTCAGGGTGACGCTGACCATCTCCGCGGGTGTGACCGTCCTCAACATGCTTTTCGGCCTGCTGATCGCATGGGTTCTGGTCCGCGACGACTTCCCGGGGAAACGGCTCGTCGACGTCATCATCGATCTGCCGTTCGCATTGCCCACGATTGTCGCCAGCCTGGTGATGCTGGCTCTGTATGGGAACCACAGCCCGGTCGGCTTGCACCTGCAGCACACCGCGTGGGGCGTTGCCGTGGCGCTGGCGTTCGTCACGCTGCCTTTCGTGGTGCGGGCCGTCCAGCCCGTCCTCCTCGAAATCGACCACGAGACCGAGGAGGCGGCCGCGTCGCTGGGGGCTGGCAACGCGACAATCTTCACGACCGTCGTGCTGCCTTCGCTGACTCCGGTTTTGTTGACTGGTGCAGGGCTGACGTTTGCGCGGGCCATCGGCGAATTCGGCTCGGTGGTGCTGATCGGTGGGGCGGTGCCGGGCAAGACCGAGGTGTCCTCGCAGTGGATCCGAACCTTGATCGAAAATGACGACCGTACCGGCGCCGCTGCGATATCTATTGTGCTGCTTGCTATCTCGTTCGTGGTGCTGCTTGCATTGCGTACCCTCGGATCGCGCGCGGCTAAGCGTGAGGAATTGTCGGCATGACCATGTCCCCGCGGGTTCGCTACCTCATCCGCTTTCTAGCCCTTTCCTATGTGCTGGTGCTGCTCGTCGTCCCCGTCGGGCTGATCTTGTGGCGGACGTTCGCGCCTGGTTTCGGCCAGTTTTTCGCGTGGATCAGCACGCCGGCGGCGGTGTCGGCGCTGAACTTGTCGCTACTGGTGGTGGCGATCGTGGTGCCGCTGAACGTGATCTTTGGCATCCCGACCGCATTGATGCTGGCGCGCAACCGGTTCCGCGGCAAGGGTGTGCTGCAGGCGATCATTGATCTGCCGTTCGCCGTCTCGCCGGTCGTGGTTGGCGTGGCGCTGATCGTGTTGTGGGGATCGGCGGGGCTGCTGGGCTTTGTCGAGAGAGACTTCGGATTCAAGATCATCTTCGGGTTGCCGGGCATCGTGCTTGCCAGTGTCTTCGCCACGCTGCCATTTGTGGTGCGCGAGGTCGAGCCGGTGCTGCACGAGTTGGGCATCGATCAGGAGCAGGCCGCGGCAACGCTGGGTTCGAGTTGGTGGCAGACGTTTTGGCGCATCACGCTGCCGTCGATCCGGTGGGGCCTCACCTACGGGATCGTGTTGACGATCGCCCGGACGCTCGGAGAATACGGCGCGGTCCTCATCGTGTCGTCGAACCTGCCGGGCAAATCCCAGACGCTGACGCTGCTGGTATCCGACCGCTACAACCGGGGCGCGGAGTATGGCGCCTACGCCCTTTCGACACTGCTGATGGCGGTCTCCGTAGTGGTTCTTGTTGTCCAGATGATTCTCGATGCGCGGCGCGAACGAGCCGCAAAGCAGGCCTGAGGAAAAGAGGCGCATATGACTAACGCGATCGTCGTACAGGGCGCCAACAAGCGCTACGGCGACTTCGTTGCACTGGACAATGTCGACTTCGAGGTGCCCACCGGCTCGTTGACCGCGTTGCTCGGGCCCAGCGGTTCGGGGAAGTCGACGCTGTTGCGCGCCATCGCCGGACTGGATCAGCCGGACTCCGGGACTATCACGATCAACGGCCGCGACGTGACCCGGGTGCCGCCGCAGCGGCGCGACATCGGCTTTGTGTTTCAGCATTACGCGGCCTTCAAGCACTTGACCGTTCGTGACAACGTCGCGTTCGGGTTGAAGATTCGTCGTCGGCCCAAAGCAGAGATCGCCGAGAAGGTTGACAACCTGCTACAGGTCGTGGGGCTCAGCGGTTTCCAGGGCCGCTACCCTAACCAACTTTCCGGCGGGCAGCGTCAGCGCATGGCGCTGGCGCGCGCGCTGGCGGTCGATCCGCAAGTGCTGTTGCTTGACGAACCGTTCGGTGCGCTTGATGCCAAGGTCCGCGAGGATCTGCGAACCTGGCTGCGGCGTCTGCACGACGAGGTACATGTCACCACGGTGCTGGTCACCCACGACCAGGCCGAGGCGCTCGATGTCGCCGATCGGATCGCCGTGCTGCGAGACGGTCGCATCGAACAAGTGGGATCCCCGGCCGCCGTTTATGACACTCCGGCAAACGCATTCGTGATGTCGTTTTTGGGCGCGGTGTCCTCGCTGAACGGGACCCTGGTTCGCCCGCACGACATCCGGGTGGGCCGTCGACCCGATATGAAGCTCGCCACCGACGACCCCGCGGCCGAAGCGACCGGCGTCGTCCGCGCGATCATCGACCGCGTGGTGATGCTCGGTTTCGAGGTGCGGGTGGAGCTGACCAACGCCGCCAACGGCCAGCCGTTCACCGCACAAATCACCCGGGGCGATACCGAGGCGCTTGGCCTTGCCGAGGGGGACACCGTCTACGTGCGCGCCACCCGGGTGCCGCCAATCGCCGACGGGACGGCTGCGAACAGTGCTGGCGCCGACGAGGATTACAGCACCCTCACGCCACTGAGATAACGGCAGGGCCGGTTGAGGTTATGGGCGCGCGCGTCGACTGTGCATTTACGGCGGCGACACGCCGACGCGACTCGCCCTGGGTGCACATTCAAATCCGTCAGTGCACAGTCGACAATGGAGCTGGTGCGGGTCGTTGCAGAACTTATGCCGCCAGGGGCTCGGCTACCGCCTCATCGAAGCGATCCAACACCGTCTCGACCACCAGCCGATGCGCGCCAAGCGGCGCCGCCATCGGAATGCCTTCTGCTTCAGCGCAACTAGCGATCCGGTCGGTCAGTCGGCCCGGCGCCAGGA
>NZ_JBAUZA010000391.1:0-30411 GCF_049585075.1 Mycobacterium sp. | reverse complement strand
GTCGAAGAGGCCGCCAAAGCCCTGGTGCCCGGCCCGGTCGCGACGACGGCGCTGGCCACGCTGGTGGTCGCCGATCCGCAGCTGCGCGGCGCGCTGGCATCGGGCGAACGCACTGCCGGGGTGGCCCTCGACGCTGACGTCGAGTTCGATGACGCCACGTCGCGAGCCTCGGGCACGGTGTCGTGGGCGCTGGGCGCCGTCGCCGACGGCCTGCTGATCGTGCCGGCCGACGGAAAGTGGCTGCTCATCGACGCTGCCCTCAATGACGGTGTGGCGGTCGAGCCGCTGGGTGCCACTGACTTCTCCCGGCCGTTGGCGCGGGTGGAGCTGACGTCGGCCGCGGCCACTGTGCTGGATGCTGCTGCGGACCGGTTGGAAAACCTGGCCGTGACGGTGCTGTCCGCCGAAGCAGCCGGCATCGCCAGATGGGCGCTGGATACCGCCGTCGCCTACGCGAAGGTGCGCGAGCAGTTCGGCAAGCCGATCGGCAGCTTCCAGGCGATCAAGCACCTGTGCGCCGAGATGCTGTGCCGCGCTGAGCAGGTGGCCGTCGCGGCCGCCGACGCTGCCCGCGCCGCGAGCGACGACGACGACAGCCAGTTGGCCATCGCCGCGGCCATTGCCGCCGGCATCGCTATCGATGCGGTGAAGGCCAACGTCAAGGACTGCATCCAGGTGCTCGGCGGCATCGGCATCACCTGGGAGCACGACGCGCACCTGTACCTGCGGCGGGCCTACGGGATCGGGCAGTTCCTCGGCGGGCCGGCCCGCTGGCTGCGTCGCACCGCCGAACTGACCCAGGCTGGTGAGCGCCGTCGGCTGTCCATCGACCTGAGCGAAGTCGCCGACCTGCGACCACAGATCGCCGAAGCGATCGCCGGTATCGCCGCCCTGCCGGCGGAGAAGCGCCAAGCTGGTTTGGCAGAAGCCGGGCTGTTGGCGCCGCACTGGCCGGCGCCGTACGGCCGCGGCGCCGGACCGGCCGAGCAGCTGCTGATCGATCAGGAAATGTCGTCGGCGGGTGTGCCGCGCCCCGACCTGGTGATCGGCTGGTGGGCGGCACCGACCATCCTCGAACATGGCACGCCCGAGCAGATCGAGCGGTTCGTTCCGGCTACCTTGCGCGGCGAAATCTTCTGGTGCCAGCTGTTTTCCGAGCCGGGAGCCGGCTCGGATCTGGCATCGTTGCGTACCAAAGCGGTGCGCGTCGACGGGGGCTGGGAACTGACCGGCCAGAAGGTGTGGACGTCGTCGGCGCACAAGGCGCAGTGGGGTGTCTGCCTTGGTCGTACCGATCCAGATGCGCCGAAACACAAAGGGATCACGTACTTTCTGATCGACATGAGCTCGCCGGGAATCTTGATCCGGCCGCTGCGCGAAATCACCGGCGACGCATTGTTCAACGAGGTCTTTCTCGACGGTGTGTTCGTCCCCGACGAGATGGTTGTCGGCACAGTGAACGACGGTTGGCGGCTGGCCCGCACCACGCTGGCCAACGAGCGGATCGCGATGGCGCAGGGCACCGCGTTGGGTAACCCGATGGAACAGCTGCTCGCCGCGGCGGCGAAGGTCAATCTTGATGTCGCACAACAGGATCAGCTGGCACGATTGATCATCACCGCGCAGGTCGGCTCACTGCTCGACCAGCGCATCGCGCAGCTCGCTGTGGGCGGGCAGGACCCAGGGGCGGAGTCCAGCGTGCGCAAACTGATCGGGGTGCGTTACCGCCAGGCGCTGGCCGAATACCGGATGGATCTGGCCGAAGGGGCGGGCGTCGTCGAGGACAAGATCGTGCACGATTTCCTCAACACCCGCTGTCTGACCATCGCCGGCGGCACCGAGCAGATCCTGCTTACGGTGGCCGCCGAGCGGCTGCTGGGCCTGCCGCGCTGACGGCGGTGAGCGGTTGCGTCAAATGGGATGACGTTGGCTCGCACGATGTTCCGCAGCTTCTCCGACGCCGTCGACAGCGGTTTCTGAGAACACGGCGTCTAGCCCCCCTACGGGTGCGATCGGAGTAGGGTCAAACTGTCGGCGGCATCTCGAACATGACCGTACCTAGGGCATCTCGTCGCCGACTCGGAATAATTCGGCCTCTCCGGCTGAAGACAGGAACGTCTCCAATGACGCACTATGTCGAGCTAACTCCCAACTTGTTCGGTTAGTGGTGGCAATCCACCAGCAACTGCTCGCCGCCATCGATGGCCGCCGGGGGGGCAAAGCCGCCGACAGCCTTTGCGCGGCCTGTGTCGTGCTCTTCGACGTCGATGCCGCCGCCATCTCCCTCATCTTCGACGGGGCGACGGCCGGAACCCTCGGCTCGAGCGACGTAACCGGCCGCATGCTCGACGAGCTCCAGTTCACTCTGGGAGAAGGCCCGTGCCTCGATTCGATCAATCAACGGGCGCCGGTTCTGGTGGTCGACCTCGCCGACTCTGATGACCTCCGGTGGCCCGCTTTCGGTCCCGCCATGCTCGCCCACCAAATCCGCTCTGTGTACGCCGTGCCTGTGGTCGTTGCCGGCGAATACGTTGGAGCTCTTGACCTTTTTCGCCGCCAACCTGGCTATCTCGCCGACGAGAATTTGACCGGCGCCGCCGCCGCCGCCGAAATTGCCTCCATTCCGCTTCTGGACCTCCTCGACGGCGACTTCCAAGCCGCGGTCGCGGACCCGACCAGCAATGCCTGGGCCGAACTCAACGCGCTCTTGCGCGCTGAGGTCAGTCAGGCCACTGGCATGCTCGTGGCCCAGCTCGAGATCGACCCGGCCGAGGCCCTGGTACGACTTCGCGCGCACGCCTATGCCACCGGCCGCAGTGCTACCGACGTCGCCCGCGACATTCTTGACCGCCGACTCGAGCTCGAACCTGATTAAATCGCCGAGGAGGGCAATGTGACTAATACGCCCCGTGAAACCCGCGTCCTTGCCGCCGTGGTTAGCCTGGTCGACAGCCTGCTCGATGACTTCGACGTTGTTGACCTGCTCACCCAGCTCACGGAACGGTGCGCAGACCTTCTCGACGTTGAAGCTGCTGGTTTTCTCCTCGCGGACCCACTCGGTCAGCTTCGCCTTCTGGCCGCTACCTCCGAACAAGCCCGCGACGTCGAACTGTTCCAGCTTCAGGCCGACGAAGGCCCCTGCGTGGACTGCTATGCCACTGGCCAATCGGTTTCCGTCGCCGACGTGCGGGCCGAAACCGGTCGATGGCCTCAGTTCGCGAGGACGGCGCGCGACGCCGGCTTCGCATCGGTGCATGCCGTTCCAATGCGCGCGGCTGGCGCGGTCCTTGGTGCGCTCAGTCTGTTCGGCACCCGCCCGGGAGTGCTCAGCGACGCCGATCTGCTTGTCGCGCAAACTCTTACACATATCGCGTGCGTCGCGCTTGTTCAGGAGCATTCGCCTACGCCCTCGACTGTGCTGCCGCGGCTGAGAGCCGCACTTGCCAGCCGTGTCACCATCGAACAGGCCAAGGGCTTTCTCCGTGAACGACTCGATGTCGAAGTGGAAGAAGCTTTTTCCCTTCTGCGTGACTATGCCCGAAGTCGGAAGGAACATCTCACGGACGTGGCTGGGCGGTTGATGACAGACCGCGAATCCCGCCCGGCGCTTCTTGCCGCATTATCGGAACTCGCAGGCTAACCTCGCCGCGCCCGGGCCCGTCGCACAGCCTCCTCCACTAGCCGCTCTGCGAGGAGGTTGAGCTTGACGTTTTCCTTTTGGCTCATGTGTGCGAGGCGGTCGAAGGCGTCTGAGGC
This sequence comes from Mycobacterium sp., assembly GCF_049585075.1. Lineage (GTDB taxonomy): Bacteria > Actinomycetota > Actinomycetes > Mycobacteriales > Mycobacteriaceae > Mycobacterium. The sequence continues at coordinate 26,655 of NZ_JBAUZA010000391.1, read as the reverse complement.
GTCAACCCCCGATCGAGCGCGGATGATCCCGATCGCCTGATCGATCACGGCCCGACTCACCAATGCCCGCTGGAGCCGCTCCGTCCGCTCCCGCGCACTATCCAATAGCAGTGCGTGGTACACCGACACCGCGGCCGGTCTTGCGAACTGCGATCCGAGCTGCACCGCATGATCTGCGAACGCGTCGCGACCATATGCATACGAGTTGATGGCACCGATGACCCGGTTGTCCACCACCAGCGGTAAGGCCAGCACGGAGTGCACCCCCATCCGGGCCACCCGCCCGCCGAAGTGCGGCCAACGGGGGTCGCTTCCGAGTGATCCGCTGACCGCCGGCCTCTGCGACTGCATGCTGGTTAGACAGGGCCCCTCATCGAGATCCTCGTATTGGGCGGCGTCGATCTCTTCGACGAACGCCGCAGTCACCGCCCAGGTTTGGACCCGCGGTCTGGGCTCGTTCGACTTGATCAAAGTAACGCCCACTCCGTCCACGCCCGGGATGGCCTGCGACGCGAACTCGGCCACATCTTGGAGGATCTCGCTTACCTGACGCGCGTCGGCCACGATCCCGGCCACGCCGCGCAGCCCCGCATGAAGATCAACCTCGTCCGCTTCGAGCTGCGCCCGTGATAGAGGGCGCTGGGGTGGCTCGCGACCAGGTTGGGCATCGTAGTCGGACATCGGTACGACCATTTTAGGCCGTTCGGCCGCAAGCCGATCAGTTAACCAACGCGAGCGCGTGTGCGCGCCGCAGCTTTCCCGACGGTGTCTTGGGGATCGTCCCGGGCGCTAGGACTACAACATTGCGAGGCCGCACATCGACCTCGGAGAACACCTCGTGTGCTACTTCACGTTCGATGCGGCGGACTTCGTCCGGCTGCTGCCAAGCCTTCGACTCGACCGCCACGGCGAAGCTCTCGCGCGACAGTTCGGCGTCCAACCGCACCGCCACAGCACAACCACGCCAGACCCCTGCCACCCGGGCACCAGCGCGCTCGATGTCGGTGGGGTAGATCTTGCGGCCGCCCATGATGATGACGTCCTTTACCCGGCCACAGACCACGATGTTGCCAGTCTCGGTCAGATACCCCAGGTCGCCGGTGTCGTACCAACCCTGATCATCTTGCGCCGCAACCAGACCTGCGACGGTGGCGTATCCCTCAGTCACCGATTCGCCGCGCACTTGGATAACGCCCACGCTGCGAGCCGAGAGCACGCTGCTGTCCTCGTCGACGATCCGCGCCTCCATTCCCTGCAGTGGCCGGCCAACGCAGGCCAACCGACGCGTGCGGCCTTTGGTCGCCGGGATTGCCCGATGCAGTACCGCCAGCAGGTCGGCGTCCACTTCGTCGATGACCATGCCCTCGCCGCACTCGGTGAACGAGACCGCCACCGTCGTCTCCGCCATCCCGTATGCGGGAACGATCGCCTCCGGCCTCAACCCGAACGGTGCGCCGGCGGAGCACAAACCCTCCACATCGGGAGGGTCCACCTGCTCCGCACCCGAGAGCGCCCACCGTAGCGACGACAGATCGAACTGGCCCGGTGTCGCCTGCCGACGCAGCCGCTTGGCTAACAGGTTGTAGGCGAAGTTAGGCGCGGCCGTCATGGTGCCCTTGTACTTGTCAATTAGCTTGGCCCACAGCAATACATCTCGCAGAAAATCTATCGGGGTAATCTTGACGAGCTCGACACCGTAGTACATCGGAACCGTCAGATAGCCCGTCATGCCCATGTCGTGGAAACAAGGAAGCCAGCTGACGATCACATCGGTGTCAATGTCCACATTCGCACCGGTGAACATTGCCTCGGCATTGGCGACGAAGTTCGCGTGGGTAATCCGGACCGCCTTCGGAGCCCCCGTGGACCCCGACGTCAACTGCAGAAACGCGACGTCGTGGTCGTCGGTGTTCACTGGGTCGATCGCGCGACCGTCGAGCAACTGCTCAATGGTCAGCACATTCATGCCCGACTGTGCCAGCAGAGGAACCGCAGACATGAACGGCTCCGAGACCAAAACCGCTCTCGCCTCGATCATTTTGATGACGGCGGCGGTCTCCTCGGCCCAACGTTGCAGGTCGGTTCGTGGGGTCGGCTGATGCAACATCGTGAGACTGGCACCGCGCATCCAGATGCCTTGAGCGGCGGGCGCGATCTCAACTGGAGCCCCAGCCAGTACGGCGACAGCATCGCCGTGCCCGACTCCTGCCGCGGCTAAGCCGCCGGCAACGTGACGGGCTCGCTGGTGAACCTCCACCCAGGTGTGCCGTATTGGTGCATCGGGCTCGCCAGTGACCATGCCCTTCAGACTCCATCGGGCGTTGATGAACATCGTCTCGGTAAAAGTGCTCATGAAATCCCTCTTGCGCCAGCGCGATCGCTCGGCCTGTTCGCCGCTGGGCGACTGACGGTGTGTCTCGCGCCCACGAGAACCGTTGGGAAGACGACGAGATGACCGGACAATGCCTGAGGACAAAGGCGGAGCTAGGGCGTAGGTGCCGTTCTGTCGAAACCGGCCCCGTCAGGAGCAGCGCGATACGTCTGCGGCTTACGTTGTAGTTCATCGCAACCCGGTGGGGAAGTCAGATCGCCGCCCGGAGCGTTTCCCGATGGCTGGAGAGTCAACCAAAGACAGACCGTACCGTCTGCTCCGCGATTGCACCACCATCTGCAAACGTGTCATCAGGTCGAGAAAAAGGCGGCAGGTATAGCGCACGGGAGTTGTGCTGTCGGATCTTAACGGCCGTATGCCCTTTCGATCTTCGCCGCATGGGGCGTAGCCTGGAATCCAGTGACGGAATTTAGGGCCGGTTGCGCCCGCGTTCCGTTGCCAGATGACCGTTGGTGCAACTGTGGTGTTAAGCAGTCAGCGCCAGACTGGCCGTCGTCGACACCCGCTGTGTGCTCAAACGCGGCGTTTCAACTCAAGCATGCTCGTCGATGCGCAAATGGGCTGTGAGCAGCATTTTGTCGTACGCCGACCTCTCTGGCATCGTCCCGGTGTGGTTGAGGGCGACGAAGTCCGCGGCGATCTGCTTGGCGAGCGGTCGAAGCTTGGCGTTGGTTTCCTGAGATCGCCACTTGAGTAGGTCAAATGCGGCGTCCGCGCTGATCTGGTAGATCATCATCAGCATGCCTTTTGCCTGCTCGATGACTGCACGGTGTTCGCTGACGCGCTCGACACCCGCGCTGATTTGGTCCTGGTGTGCCTGCTCGGTCGGTGTGACATCGATATAGAAGCCGTGGGTGCCGACGACGACGTTTCGCTCGTCGAGGAGTTGATTGCCAACGACGACAACATGATGAACGTGGCCTGCGACATCGACGATGCGATGGCGGCTGCTGAACGCTTGACGCGTCTGCCGAATTAGTGCCAGCGTGTCGGCGATCTGCCGATAGTCATCAGGATGTTTGTGGGCCAACACGATTTCGGTTGTTGGTGTCACCCCACCAGGCAGATACCCATGCATTCGTTGCACCTGGGGTGACCATTCCCAGCGATCATCATCGAAAAAGTAACGGAACCAGCCCGCCCTCTGCGGGCCGGCGGCCGCCAACGTCCGTTCGACCTCGCCGTTGGATGAGCTCGAATCCTCCCCGGCAAAACCGTATGTTGTCTGCTGCCATCCCTCCATGTGATACCCCTTTTGCGGAATATCTCGCGCCGCTTGCCGTCACTTTCAACACTGTTTTACATCTTTGATGGCTCGCCCTCAAGAGATTCGACGGCCTAGTTTCAGCGGTGGCGTTTGGCCGAAAAGCGCGTGCCGTTGCCAAAGGGGCCGATATCAAGATCGCTGGGGCTTAGGCTCAATGTCCATAGATGGGTACTGTGCTGATCCCGATTCCCGATCGCGACTTCGACCCCACCGAAGTCGCGGTGAGTTGGCAGGTGCTGCGCGCCGACGGCCACCGCATTGTCTTCGCCACCGAAAGCGGTAGGCCCGGGGCGGCCGATGACATCATGGTCACCGGCCGCGGCCTCGACTTCTGGTCGGCGATACCGGTATTAGGTGCCATCACCGTCGTCGGGCGGATGCTGCGGGCCAACAAGGACGCCCGCTGCGCGTACCGGGAGATGCTGCAATCCACCGAGTATCAGCATCCGTCCGGTTGGACTACAGCCACGCTCGACGGCGTCGATGCATTGCTATTACCCGGCGGCCACCGTGCCCGCGGAATGCGCTCCTATATCGACAGCGAGACGCTGCAACGCCTTGTCGTCGACGCCTTCGACCGCGGGCTGAACGTGGCCGCGATCTGTCACGGTGTTCTGCTGGCCGCGCGCAGCGTGGATCCGACGACCGGTCACTCCGTGCTCTATGGCCGCCGGACCACGGCGTTGACGTGGGCGCTGGAGCGAACCGCCTGGCGTATCACCCGGTTCACCCGCTTCTGGGACTCCAACTACTACCGCACCTACACCGAGGACCCCGGTCAGGCCACCGGCTACATGTCCGTGCAGTCGGAAGTCACCCGTGCGCTGAAAAACCCGACGGACTTCTGCGATGTCGAGCGGGGCTCACCGCATTGGCGGATGAAGAGCTCCGGGCTCGCGCGGGACACCGCCACCGATTCGCGGCCGGCATTCGTCGTCGACGACGGTGACTACGTGTCGGCGCGCTGGCCGGGTGATACCCACACTTTCGCAAAGGTGTTGTCGCAGAAGCTTTCCTGATCAGGAGAAGTTGGCCTGCGCGCAGGTGCTCGGTGAGGTGATGTTGACCCCGCTGTAGACCACCTGGATGTGCGTACAGGCGATGATGTTGACGTCAAGACGCGGTTGCCCGGTCCGCCAGTCTGTCGAATCGATCCGGCCGACGGTTTGATACTTCTCCGGAGGGCCTTCACCCATGTAGATCGTGGTGACTTCGTCGGAGCCACCGTCTTTGTTGACCCGGTCGTATTGGGCGGTGGCGTGCACGTCCAGGTAGGCCAGCCGGTCGGTGGGCCGGATCGTCGTACTCTGCCGCGACCACAGGTCGTTGGGGAATCCGGTCACCCCGTCGCCCGTCTTCCGGTCGGCTCCAACGGTGAAGTCGCAGCTGCCGTTCGCGTGATGGCAGTCGAGCCGGGCATACGTCTCCAGCTGGGTGTCGTCGGGCAGGGGCATCAACGTCGTGGCGTTGTTGCTCGCGGCCGGCGATACCGCGGGCGGTGCCAACGCCAGCATCAGACCGACGCCTGCTAGTGCCGTCACCAGCTGCTTGCTCATCAGCAGAACCTAACGCTCGTGGTTATTCGTCGTAGGTAACTTCGACCGAATCGGTCTCCGGGTGAGCCTGGCAGGCCAGGATCAGCCCCTCATCGAGGTCCTGCTGCTCCAAGACGTCGTTGACCTCCATGCTCACTTTGCCGCAACGCAGGGTGGTGGCGCAGGCGCCGCAGTGGCCCTCGCGACAGGAGAACGGCGCTTCGAGGCCGGCATCCAGCAGCACGTCGAGCAGCTTGGCCCCGCGCGGCCACGACACGGTGTGGGTCTGCCCGTCCAGCTCGACCACAGCGGTGGCCGGCGGCTCGTCGCCCGTGTCCTCGATCTTCACCGCGGCGAACGGATCCGTGTCAAGCGACCGGAACACCTCGATATGTACTTGCTGCGCAGGCACTTTCAGATTTTCGAGGGCTTCTCGCGCGGCGGCCATGAACGGCCCGGGCCCGCAGATGAACGCCTGCCGGTCGGTGAACGGGGCGGTCAGTTGGGCCAGCGAAGTCGCGGATGGCAATCCTTGCAGTGACTCCAGCCAGTGCATCACGGTCAGCCGGTCGGGGTATTTGGCCGCGAGTTCGCGCAGCGCGTCACCGAAGATCACCGAGTGTTCATCGCGGTTGGCGTAGAGCAATACCACCTGCCCGCTGCCCTGCGAGAGTGCCGATTTGCAGATCGACATCACCGGCGTGATCCCGCTGCCGGCGGCCAGGAGCAGGAAATCGTCGTCGAGCGTCTTGGGCACGAAGGTGCCCGACGGCGCCAGCACGTGAATCCGCATGCCGGGATGGGCGTGGTCGCACAACCAGTTCGACGCGTACCCGTCCTTGTCCCGTTTGACGGTGACCGTCAGCGCGTCGTCGGTGAACGGCGAGCTGCACAGCGAGTAGCAGCGGGCGACCGATCCGGTCCGATCGCTGGGGACGCGCAGCGTCAAAAACTGGCCAGGGGCGTAGCGCAGCCGCTCCGCCGGTATCCCGGTTCCTTCGGGCACCGTGAACACCAGCGACCGCGCGTCGTCGGTCTCGGCGACGACGTCGGCGATCTGCAGTTCCAGGACATGCTTGCCGAGCGGTTCCTCGGGAACAGTGTCCGTCACTTCCCCGCCCTTCCGTATGTCATAACTAGAACAGGTTACAGAAAACCCGATCAGTATTGCTACCAGCCGCAGGAATACCCTGCTCGACACAAATCGGAACGTGTTCTAGTCTCTGTTTAAGTGAGCCACCCATGGAGGAACCCGTGACGTCCATTGAACAACGTGACGCCCAGTCGGTCCTAGACGGCATCGACGAACTGCTGCCCAAATTGCGGCAGCGGGCCCAGGAGACCGAAGACCTGCGCCGGTTGCCGGACGCCACGGTCAGCGAGCTTCAGGAAATCGGTTTCTTCCGGCTGCTGCAGCCCGAGCAGTGGGGCGGTCTGGCATGTGACCCCACGCTGTTCTACGAGGCCGCTCGCCGGCTGGCGAGCGCTTGCGGTTCGACCGGCTGGGTCAGCTCGATCATCGGCGTGCACAACTGGCATCTGGCGCTCTTCGACCAGCAAGCTCAAGAGGAAGTCTGGGGTCAGGACACGGATGTGCGGATTTCGTCCTCGTACGCCCCGATGGGTGCGGGCGTCGTGGTCGACGGCGGCTACCTGGTCAACGGTTCGTGGAACTGGTCGTCGGGTTGTGACCACGCGACATGGGCGTTTCTGGGCGGCCCGGTGATCAAGGACGGTCGCCCGGTGGACTTCGGCAGCTTCCTGATCCCGCGCAGCGAATACCGCATCGACGACGTCTGGCATGTCGTCGGACTGCGCGGCACCGGCAGCAACACCGTCGTCGTCAAGGACGTCTTCGTGCCCCGTCACCGGTTCTTGTCTTACAAGGCGATGAACGATGGCACCGCGGGCGGGTATGAGACCAACACCGCCCCGGTTTACAAAATGCCTTGGGGCACAATGCATCCCACGACTATTTCAGCGCCGATCGTCGGCATGGCTTACGGCGCGTACGACGCCCATGTCGAGCATCAGGGCAAGCGGGTGCGTGCGGCGTTCGCCGGCGAGAAGGCGAAGGACGACCCGTTCGCCAAAGTTCGTATCGCCGAAGCGGCCAGCGACATCGACGCGGCCTGGCGCCAGTTGAGCGGCAACGTTGCCGACGAGTACGCGCTGTTGTCTGCCGGCAAGGAGATCCCCTTCGACCTGCGGACCCGCGCCCGCCGCGACCAAGTGCGTGCCACCGGACGGGCGATCGCTTCGATCGACCGGCTGTTTGAGGCGTCCGGCGCGACGGCGCTGGGCAATGATCAACCGGTGCAACGTTTCTGGCGTGACGCGCACGCCGGCCGGGTACACGCCGCCAACGACCCCGAGCGGGCCTACCAGATCTTCGGTAACAACGAGTTCGGGCTGCCGCCCGGCGACACCATGGTCTAGCGGATGACAGCGACAGAGGAACTCACCTTCGAGTCGACCTCGCGGTATGTCGAGGTAGACGTTGACGGACCGCTGAAGCTGCACTACCACGAAGCGGGCGTTGGCCACGACCAGACGGTGGTGCTGCTGCACGGCGGCGGCCCCGGCGCGGCGAGCTGGACGAACTTCGCGCGCAACATCCCGGTGCTGGCCGAGCATTTTCACGTGCTGGCCGTCGATCAACCCGGCTACGGCCACTCCGACAAACGTGCCGAACATGGCCAGTTCAATCACTACGCAGCGAGAGCGCTCAAAGGCCTCTTCGACCAGCTGGGCCTGGGACGTGTTCCGCTGGTGGGCAATTCGCTGGGCGGAGGCACCGCCGTCCGCTTCGCGTTGGACTACCCCGACCGGGCCGGCCGCTTGGTGCTGATGGGTCCCGGCGGGCTCAGCGTCAACCTCTTTGCGGCCGACCCGACCGAGGGTGTCAAACGGCTCGGGAAATTCTCGGTCGAGCCCACCCGAGAAAATCTCGAGGCGTTCCTACGGGTGATGGTCTATGACCAGAAGCTGATCACCCCGGAGCTTATCGACGAGCGATTCGCGTTGGCCAGCACGCCGGAATCACTGACCGCGACGATTGCGATGGGAAAGTCCTTCGCCGGAGCAGATTTCGAGCTCGGCATGATGTGGCGCGAGGTCTACCGGCTGCGTCAGCCGGTGTTGTTGATCTGGGGCCGCGAAGATCGGGTCAACCCGATCGACGGCGCGCTTGTCGCGCTGAAGACCATTCCGCGTGCGCAACTGCACGTGTTCGGGCAGTGTGGACACTGGGCACAGGTGGAGAAGTTCGACGAGTTCAACAAGCTGACCATCGATTTCCTGGGAGGTGCCTGATGAGCATCCGTTCAATGGGCTACCTGCGCATCGAAGCCACCGATATGGCGGCCTGGCGTGAGTACGGCCTGAAAGTCCTTGGCATGGTCGAGGGCAGCGGCAGCACCGAGGGAGCGCTGTATCTGCGGATGGACGATTTCCCGGCCCGGCTGGTGATCGTGCCAGGTGAGCAGGACCGGTTGGCTGAGGCCGGCTGGGAATGCGCGAATGCCGCAGGCCTGCAGGAAATCCGGAACCGGCTCGACGTGGAGGGCACTCCCTACAAAGAGGCCACTGCCGCCGAACTTGCGGATCGTCGGGTTGACGAGATGATCCGGTTCTCCGATCCCTCGGGCAACTGCTTGGAGGTGTTTCACGGCGCCGCCCTGGAGCACCGTCGCGTCGTCAGCCCCTATGGGCACAAGTTCGTCACCAGTGAGCAGGGCCTCGGGCACGTCGTGCTGACCACCCGCGACGACGAAGAGTCGCTGCACTTCTACCGCGATGTGCTCGGCTTCAAGCTGCGTGACTCGATGCGGCTGCCGCCGCAGTTGGTGGGTCGGCCCGCCGACGGACCGCCGGCGTGGCTGCGGTTCTTTGGTTGCAACCCGCGCCACCACAGCCTGGCCTTCATGCCCGGCCAGACACCCAGCGGCATCGTGCACCTGATGGTCGAAGTCGAGCAGGCCGACGACGTGGGCCTGTGCCTGGACCGGGCATTGCGCCGCAAGGTACCCATGTCGGCCACGCTGGGCCGCCACGTCAACGACCTGATGCTCTCGTTCTACATGAAGACACCTGGCGGATTCGACGTCGAGTTCGGTTGCGAGGGAAGACAAGTCGCTGACGGCGACTGGATCGCCCGGGAGAGCACCGCGGTGAGCCTGTGGGGCCACGACTTCAGCATCGGTTTCCGCGGGTAACTGGCGCTGTTGATGGCCGAGCAGATCGATTCACGCACCTTCCGGCAGGTGCTGGGTCAGTTCTGCACGGGGATCACCATCATCACCACCATCCACGACGACGTACCGGTCGGCTTCGCGTGTCAGTCGTTCGCGGCGCTGTCGCTGGAACCGCCGCTGGTGCTGTTTTGCCCGACCAAGGTTTCGCGGTCATGGAAAGCCATCGAGGCCACCGGGAAGTTCTGCGTCAACGTGCTGACCGAAAGCCAGAAGGATGTTTCGGCGCGGTTCGGCTCCAAGGAACCGGACAAGTTTGCCGGTATCGACTGGAGCCCTTCGACTTTGGGCTCGCCTGTAATCGACGGGTCGCTGGCCTACATCGACTGCACGGTCTCATCAGTGCATGACGGCGGCGACCACTTCGTGGTGTTCGGCTCAGTGCAGTCGCTCTCCGAGGTGCCGAAGATCAAGCCGCGGCCATTGCTGTTCTATCGCGGCGACTACACCGGCATCGAGCCGGACAAGACCACCCCGGCGCAGTGGCGTGATGACCTGGAGGCCTTCCTGACCACGACCACCCAGGACACCTGGCTGTAGCGCAGCGCACGCTCGCCTCACTCCCGCTCTGCGTCGGATGCCCGCTCGAATGCCGCGTCGTTTGACGCGTGATCGTGGTCATTCGTGAGCCGATCGGCGTCGTCTCGCGTTTTTGCCTTGGCCTTCGGATCGATGCTGTCGGCATGTTTGAACCGTTCGTCGAGATCCTGGCGCGATGTTGCCGCTTCGCTTTGATGCATGGCTGCTCGCTCCTGCAACCTGGCGGCTTCGGCGGCCTTGACGTCGGCTTCGGCTTGGGCAGCTCGCGCCTTTGCGGCCGTCTCTTCGGCGAGTGCTTCCCGCCGTTGCACCCGGTTTGTCTCCGCCCGGGCGTGTTCGCGGATCCCTTCCGCCTTCACGTGGCGGCGCCGGCGGGTAACGATGACGAGGGTAGCTAACAGTAGTGCTGCAACCACTACTGCGATAACAACCCAGACGATGTTGCTGGTAGTCATGAACAGCTCCTTTTTCGGAGGCGGTGGTGCTAAATCCGCCGCTACCCGAATCCCCTTATTCGACGCAGCTAAAACAAGCCGTGCCAGCGCCTCGGCCTAATGCCAGCGGGCCTGGTGGTCGGCATGGGTGGACAAATAAGCGCCCGGACCGAAAAACTCGTCGTAGAACTCAACGTCGAGATGTTGCGCCTGGAGGTACATCAGCACGTGCACGGTCGGAACGGTGCCGGGCAGCTTTCCGAATGTGTCGTAGATGTAGGACGCTTCAAGGGTTACGAGCTCCTGAATGCCGTCCGGTGGCAGCGCGGAGGCGCGCACCTTCGGTGTGTCGGACCACGGTCCTGGGGTTTCGGGGTGAAATGGTCCGCCGGGGCCGTATTTTCGTGCGACCAGCTTCTCCACACCGGCTGCTACCGACGGCACATGCGGTGGGCTGAGCGTCTCGAAGTAGCCGGGCAGCCCGGTGACATTGGGGAGGGGCCAGCGCTCGTCGACGTCTGCGACGAAGCCGAGCCCACCCAATACCGACAGTCGATTGAGCCCGTCGTAGGTCCAGCCGCCGAGTCCCATAGCCTGCAGTGCCAGCACCCCGTTGTTGGCGGCGATAGCGAGTTCCGCGCTGGCCTCGGTGATCGTGTACTGCTCGACGAACGACAGCGGAATCGGGTCTTCGGCATGCCGTAGCAAGGAAAACCTCTCGAGCCCAGGGATGTTGCGGTCGTTGATGTCATCGACGATCAGGTAACCGTTGGCCGCAAAAAACCACAGGTTTTCCATCAGGTGTTCGGCGAGATCGGCGACCGGGAACGCCAGCAGGCTGCCCGGATGGTTGCCAATCCAGATGTTGTGACCTTCCATGTGCGGTTCCTGCCGGGGCAATTCGAGGCGACTGTCCGAGATCTGCAGGTAGGACTCCGCGGTGTGAGTGATCCACTGCTCGATGCTGTCGAACTCGCGCGGATGCTGATCGCGGCTGGGCAGCAGATAGGTTCCGGCGTCGTCGGTGAAGAACAGCTGGCTGGTGTGAAAACCCGCGGCGGACGGGAACGTTCGACCCGTCGCGCTGCCGGAATAGTTAGGAAACGATGGCGCATAGCCAGGGTTGTGGGTGATTCCGAAGTTCCAGCCGGTCACGCCACCGGTAACCGAAACCAGCAGTGCCTGTTCGACTTCTGACAGCGGTTGTACGGGCCGACGGCTGGTATACGCCAGCGCCCCGGCGGGAATGCGACCGCCGACCGGAAAACGCCGCGACCGCCGCCCGGTCATCGCGGCGAAGAGCGGGAAGTGCGCAAGCTCGGCCAGCGCAGCCCGCTCGTGATCGGAGATGACCAGGCTCACGGCGCCAACTTACGCCGCAGTGAACTTTCCGCCGAAGTATCGCGTGGTACCAGCAGTCGGTAATAAAAAGGAGTCCGGTGATGAGCCCGCTGCTAATGGTCTACTTCGGGGTTGGCACGCCCTTCGCCGGACTCGGCCTGTTGAAGCTGCAGGCGCGGCTCGAGCGGTGGGACTACGAACGGCATGCCGAGGACTAGGGTTGGCCGTCTATTGAAACTTCGAATCCTAGTTGTCGGCGCGGGCGTCAGCGGCATCTCGGTCGCCCGCGGACTTTTGCGCGACGGACACGACGTCGCCGTCTTCGACCAGCGGCCGAACGTGACGGTAGGCGGTGGTGCCGTCACCATCTGGTCCAACGGAGCGACGGTTCTCGATCAGCTCGGCGTCGATATGGACGGCGCCGGGCAGCTGCTCTCCGCCGTGCGGGTCATGACATCGACGGGTCGTCCGCTGACCACGATGAACCTCGACGCGATGGTGGATCGGCTGGGCGCACCCATTCGGATGGTGCCACGACGAGTCCTGCTGGAACGGCTGCTGAAAGGCTTTCCGATTGATCGCGTCCGATGCAACGCCCGTGCGGTCGGCGTGGCTAGTACGCCCGAAGGCGTGCGGGTCGACTTCACGGACGGCACCTCGGCCGCCGGGGACCTGTTGATCGGTGCGGACGGTCTGCACTCGGTGATCCGCACGATGGTCGGTGGGCGACCCGCGAAGCCGACCGGCTGGTGCAGCTGGCAGGGCCTGGTCACTCTTCCGGGCATCGCGGACCCGCGCGTCGCAACGATGATGATCGGTGAGCACGGCAACCTCGGCCTGTGGCCAGCGGGAGGTTGCAACCTGCAGTGGTGGTTCGACTTACCGTGGTCGCCCGACTTCGTCAGGCCACAACGTCCGATCGAGATGATCCGGTCGCATTTCACCGGGTGGTCCGAGACTGTCGATCAAGTGCTTGCGACGTTGACCGACGACGATCTGGCCCCCTCCCCGTTCCCGCATTTTCGGCACCCGATTCCCCGTGCCGGCGCCGGCGCGATGACGTTGCTCGGCGATGCCGCACACACCATGCCGCCCACGCTGGCGCAAGGGACCAATCAGGCGCTGCTGGACACGATGGTGTTGCGTCGGTCGCTGGCGGATTTGCAAAACGGCGACGGTGATATCGCCAGCGCGCTGCGCCGATACGAGAACACCCGGCGGCCCAAAGTCAGGGCGGTGTCTTGGGTGACCACTCAGCAGGTATCGCGCCCCGAGTCCGTGCTGCGACCGGCGGCGCTGATCTCGGACCGGTTCATGACGTGGATTCTGACGATGTTTCTGCGGTGGGTCAGTCATCGCGATATCTCGGCGGAGAACAGCCGAGCTTCTCTCGCCGAGGTGCGCTGATGTCGACGACCACCAGGGTGCCGCCCGCCGCCGTGGCCCGCATTGTCGAGTGGACCCGCCACCATCTTTATCGCCTCCACCAGCGGCTGGCGCCCGCTCCGGCGGCGATGATGGAGATGATCATCGCCACGTGGACATCTCAGGCGATCACGGCCGTGGCCGAACTAGGTGTTGCTGACGCGCTGGACGACGGGCCGTTGTCGATCGACGAACTGGCGGAAAAGGTTGGCGTCGACGCCGACGCGCTGCACCGGTTGCTGCGCGCATTGATCGGCCGAGGCGTCTTCCGTCGCCGCCGCGACGGTCGCTATGAGCTGAATCCCCTTGGCGCCGCGCTGCGTTCCGACGCGCCGATCTCGATGGCGTGGGCAGCGCAATTCTATGGCTCGCGTGAGCAACGCGACCGATGGACCCGGTTGTCGGATTCGATTCGCACCGGAAGCTCCGTCGTCCCGGTATTGCACGGCAAGGAGAGCTTCGACTACTTCGACGAATATCCCCGGCATGCTGAACTGTTCCACCGGACCATGACGGCCATTTCGGAGTTAACTGACGCTTCCGTGGTGGCCGGCTACGACTTCAGCGCCTACCCCACGATCGTCGATGTCGGCGGTGGGCACGGCCCATTGCTGGCCACCATCCTGGGGGCGGCGCCGGCTTCGCAGGGCGTACTGTACGACCTGCCGGTGGTCGTGGCGGACGCGCCGAACCTGTTGTGCAAACACGATGTTGCTGATCGAGTACGTATCGAAGCGGGAACCTTTTTCGACCGCGTGCCGACCGGCGGTGACGTCTACGTGTTGAAGAACATCATCCACGACTGGCCCGACGAGAAAGCGCTGCAGATCCTGCGCAATGTTCGCGCCGCTGCCGGCCCGGATGCCAAGGTGCTGCTGGTCGAATTGGTGATCCCCGATCACGACCGCGACTTCCCGGGAAAATGGGCCGATCTAGAAATGCTGCTGAATTTAGCGGCGCGTGAGCGCACTGCCGCCGAATACCGAAAGCTACTCAGCCAGGCTGGATTCCGAATGACCAGGGTCGTCCAAACCGCTTCGCCGCTCAGTCTGGTCGAGGCCCGCGTCGCGTGAACTGATCGTCGTTAGGCCACAATGGCCGACATGGCACTGGATCTGAGTGACTACCTCGAGCGGATCGACTATCACGGCGCTGTGGACCCAAACCTCGACGTGCTGCAGGATCTGGTGACAGCTCACACACAGAGCATCGCGTTCGAGAACCTCGATCCGCTGCTGGGCCGGCCAGTCGATGACCTGAGCCCAGCGACTCTGGCAGACAAGCTGGTTCGGCGGCGTCGCGGTGGCTACTGCTACGAGCACAACGGATTATTCGGTTACGTGCTGGAGGAAGTCGGCTTTTCCGTGCGCCGACTTGGCGCCCGCGTAGTCTGGACGCGCCCTCCGGACGCGCCGGTACCGCCCCTGATGCATACTTTGTTGGCGGTGACACTTCCCGGCGACCAGCAGCCGTACCTCGTCGACGTTGGGTTCGGCGGACAGACGCCGACTTCGCCCATCCCCCTGGAAACCGGTCGCGTGCATCAGACAACGCTTGAGCCGTACCGCCTTCAGGAGCACGGCGACACATTGGTGTTGCAGGCCGAAATCCGTGGCGATTGGCAGTCGCTGTATCAATTCGCTACTAGGACCGCGCCCCCGATCGATCTGGAAATGGGCAGTTGGTATGCCTCGACCCACCCGTCATCGCACTTCGTGACCAGCCTGGTGGCGTCCACCGTCACAGCTGGCGGACGATACAACCTGTCTGGTCGCAACTTGGCGGTCCACCGTGGCGGTGTGACCGAGAAGATCCGCCTCGACGACGCGGCGGCGGTCGTCGATATTCTGATCGACCGCTTCGGCATCAACATTGCCGACGCGGGCGAACGCAAGGTGCTCGAAGCCCGCGTCGACGAGGTGTCAACCTAGATCACATCGCGCTGGACCCCGGCACGGGATACGGGGGTTGGCTGATCGGGTTGCCGGGGCACCACGGATTGCGCGGCACACCCAGGCAGGGGCTGGGCATGCTCGGCTGCGGAGGCAGCGGCAACATTTGCACCCCCGTCCGCTGCGGGTAGTTCGCGTACGAGGTGCTGTCCGGGCAGGCGCCGAAAATTTGTGTGTTGCAGACGAGCTGCAGGCCGAGGATGCTGATGACCCCGTTGCCGGCGTCCGGGATCCCGCAGAGGTTGTGCGGGAAGTACTGGATGAAGAGCGGGTCGCTCGTGACCTTTTGGCTGCTCCCGAGCTGAAAGCGCTTGGGGACCACGGTGTTTCCCGAGGGATCGACATTGCCGTGCCAGCAGTTGCCTGGGAACTCGAGGTTGGACATCTCCGCGAGGTCGACGTTACTTGAGCTGCCGAAAAAGCCGTTGTGGCCCAGCGTGTTGTTCTCGATCTCGTTGCCCCAGTCGTCGAAGTAGCAGAACGACAACGCCGAAAGGCCGAACCCGCCTTTGCAGTGGGCGATCGGTGGCGGCTTTTCGGTGTCGACGTCGGGGACCAATAGCACACCCCACGCGCCGTTGTCGTGGATGTCGTTGTTATCGACGGTGTCGAACCGTCCGCCGGAGATCAGGATGCCGGTTCCCACCGGACTGTCGGCGGCGATGCCGGAGTTGAACGGCGTGTTCGGGTTGTTGTTGTCGTGCACCGAGTTATGTGTGAACAGCCAGCACGAGTGGGTTCCGGTCGGACCGGTCTCGTTACGGGGGCAGTGGCCGGACTGGGGCGACGGTTGGTCGTCGTTGTTTTGGCTGTTGGTGGCGAATCCGGTGTGGTTGTTGTCGAACTCGGAGTTCTGAATGATCAGGTTGCCGCCGGAGTTGGTGCCCGAGTATCCCTGGGCCGAGTTCTGGGCGTGGGCATGGTCGAGGGTCGTGTTGCAGTTCGGGCAGGCGCCGATGTAGAACGCGGCGTCGGCCATGTTGTTCGCGTATACCTGTGTGAACAGCCCTGGCCCAACGGTATTGGAGGCGTACATCCCGTACTGGGTGGAATGGTCCGGGCCGCCGTTGTATGTCGAGGTTGCCGACAGGTATGCACCGCGCCAGCTGCCGATCTGCTGGGCGCCGGTCGAGCCGCCGCCGTCGAACCAGATCTCATCGGCGGGGGTGAGGTCTCCCGCCACGAAGTTGCAGGCGGTCAGGTTCTCGACGCTGACACCGGAGGCCTTGAACACGATCAAGCCGTTTCGCCCCGACGGGAGGCCGTTGGAATCGAGCGGTCCTGGGTTTTGGTCGGCCGGCGCGGAGCTGCACGGCGGCGCCCCGGGCTTGGTGCCGTCGAGCACGACCCCGTTGCGGTCCATGCCGCGGATCCAGATGTTGGGCGTGGTCACGAGCACCGCGGCCCCCGCCATGTCGTCACCGCCTGCCCCGGGAGGTACGCGGTTACCGGTCTCGTGGTAGTTGCCCGGTCCGATCAGCACCCAGTCCCCGGGCCGGGCGGCGTCGACAGCCGCCTGGATGCTGGAGAATTGACCGGGAATCCCTTGATAGCTTCCGACGAGAAGAACTGCCGGTGGCGCAGCGCCTGCCACGCGCACACACGCTGCGACAAGCATGCAGACGCCAGCGGCGACCAGCACGCGCCGCGACCGCGTCATTCGCGCCCGCGCAGCCCAGCCACGACGATCACTCAGCGTCGTCACGTCAGCAACGGTGAGTTATCGCAGTCACATCCAGAACACGGCGTGGTAAACGTTCGACCTCGATCACGGCCGCGGCGATCGATTTTGCCCAATTGTTGTGGCAGCGCGCTATGAGCTGCGCCCTATAAGCCCGGCAGCCAGGCGGCCATCCGGTGCAGGGCCTCCTCGATGTCGCTCGTCGGCCCGGCGAACGACAGCCTGACAAACGCACCACCGTGCTCCGGGTCGAAGTCGATGCCGGGTGCAATCGCTACTCCGGTATCGGCCAACAGCTTTGAGCAGAATTCCATCGAGTCCGCGGTGAAGTCAGAGACGTCGGCGTAGACGTAGAACGCGCCGTCGGTGGGTGCTAGCCGGTCGATGCCGATTTCGCGCAATCCGTCGAGCAGCGTCGTGCGATTGACCGCGTATTGATGCAGATGCCCGTCGGCTTCTTCGATCGAGTCGGGAGTGAAGGCGGCGACGGCTGCGCGTTGCGACAGCACCGGTGGGCAGATGGTGAAATTACCGGTCAATCGGTCCACCGCCCGGCGCAGTTCGGCTGGCACCAGCAGCCAGCCCAGCCGCCATCCTGTCATCGCAAAATACTTAGAAAAGCTGTTGACTACCATCGCATTTCGCGATGTACTCCAGGCGCAGCTGGTCTGTGGTGCGCCCGGGTAGACCAATCCGTGGTAGACCTCGTCGCTGATCAGCCGCACGCCAGCGTCATCACACCAGGTCGCCATCGCCGCGAGCTCAGCGGGCGGGATGACGGTTCCGGTCGGATTGGCCGGGCTGGCCACTACTACGCCCTGCACCGGCGGGTCGAGCTCGGCAAGCATCTGCACGGTGGGCTGAAAGCGAGTCTGCGGCCCGCATTCCATCACCACGACCTCGCATCCGAGTGCTGTCAGGATGTTTCGGTAGCAGGGGTAACCGGGACTGCTGACCGCCACCCGGTCACCGACGTCGAAGCAGGACAAGAAGGTAAGCAGAAAGCCGCCCGATGAGCCCGTCGTCACCACCACGTCGTCGACATCGACCTGCAAGCCATGCCGATCCAGGTACGACGCCGCGATCGCGGCGCGAAGCTCGGGAATACCCAGCGCCACGGTGTAGCCGAGCTGATTCAGATGCAACGCCGCCGCTGCGGCTGCGCGTACCGGCTCAGGGGCCCCGGCACTCGGCTGCCCCGCCGACAAATTCACCAGATCACCGTGGCTACGCTGGCGCTCTGCCGCGGCCAGCCAGACGTCCATCACGTAGAACGGTGGGACCCCGGCGCGCAGTGCGACGTGATCGCTCATGGGGTCAAGGCTAGAACACTTCAGACTCGAGGCGGCGCAAGTGTTCGCGCGCCGGGCCGAACAGGTGCGAACTGCCATGCGCCCGTTTGAAATACAGCTGCATGTCGTGCTCCCAGGTGATCGCGATACCGCCGTGCAGCTGAATGCCCTCAGCAGCCACCGTGTTGAAGGCCTCGGTCGCCGCGACGCGGGCCAGCGCCGCCAACGTGGCCGACGGCGCTTCTAAGGCGTCGTTCACCACTGCACGGGCGGCCTGCACCGCCACATGGAGATCGGCCATCCGGTGTTTGAGCGCCTGGAAGCTGCCGATCGGCCGGCCGAACTGCACCCGTTCCTTGCTGTATTCGACAGTCAGCTCCAGGCAGCGGGTGGCGGCGCCGATCTGTTCGGCGGCCAACAGGATCGCGGCAACATCAGCGATGCCGGGATCGGTGCCCAGCGGTGCGGCGCTCTGCGCCGTAATACGGGCCAGCCGGCGGGTGGGGTCCATGGCGGTGACGGGCTGGGCGTCAAAGGCTGTCCACCGGTCGAGTTTGCCGTCGTTGGTGGCGATGACGATGTCGGCGATATCGCCGTTGACCACGTAATCGGGGTCGAACACCACCGTGCCGATCGCCGCGCCCTCTACCAGCGAACCCAGCGCATCGTCGTCGAGATCGTCGGCGGCCAGCAGCGCAAGCTCGGCCAGCGTGGTGCCGAGCAGTGGGCTGGGCACCAACCCCTTGCCGAGTTCCTCAAGGACGACGGCGGCATCGCCGAGAGTGCCACCGGCCCCGCCGTTTTCATCGGGCACTACCAGCGCAGCCGCGCCGACCTGCTCGCACAGCAGCCGCCACAGCGACTCGTCGTAGCCCCGCTCCGATTCGATCGCCTCGCGGACCGCTGCGGGCGAGGCATGCTTGGCCACCAACGCCGCCACGGTCTCGCGCAGCAGTTCCCGTTCGTCACTCGTGGTCATGTCAACGCCTCCAGTACCCGCCGCCGATGCGCAGCCGGGCCACCCCAGGCCGACCGCAGCGCCTGGACCCGCAACAGCCACAGCGACAAGTCGTGCTCTGCGGTGAAACCGATGGCGCCGTAGGTCTGCAGCGCCGACCGGGCGGCCAGCAGCGCGGCGTCGGAAGCCGCTGCCTTGGCCGCACTGACATCGCGCGCGGTTTCGGGGGACTGATCGGCCAGCGACAGCGCCGCGCCATAGACCAGCGGGCGGGTCAGCTCCAGCGCAATGTGCACGTCGGCGAGCTTGTGCTTGATCGCCTGGTATGAACCGATAATCCGCCCGAATTGGGCGCGCTGCTTGGCGTAGTCGACCGCGGCGTCCAGCAGCGCCTGGCCCGCCCCGACCAACTGGGCGGCGGTCGCCAGCACGCCGAACTCGTAGGCGCGGGCGACATCCGCCTGCCACGCTTCGCACACCGCGTCGGCGTCGAAAAGATGACGGCTTGGGTCGACGGACTCGTGCCGCTCGCCGACGTGCGCTTCGTTGACCCAGCCGTCCGATTCGGCGGCCAGGACCAGCCCGGCCGCGTCGGCATCCACCGCCCGCGGCACCTGGGGCCGCAGCACGACGGTGGCGATCAGCTCACCGCTCGCCAGCGCTGCGCACCGATCGTCTTCGGCCAGCAAAACCGGTGCTACCGCAATGGATTCGGCGATCGGACCGGGTACACACCAGCGCCCCAACCGCTCCATTGCGACAACCAGGTCGACGGGGTGGGCGTCGAGCCCGTCGAAACGCTCCGGCACGGCCAACGCGGTGACTCCCAGATCGCCCAGTTGCGCCCAGACCTTGCGGCCCGGTGCGGTGTCGCCGTCGGCCCAGGCGCGCACTGCGCTCGGCACATCGGCCGCCGTGAGCGCCGCGTCGATACTGGCCGCGAAATCGCGCTGTTGCGCGTCTAGATCGAATCTCATTTGGCTTTCTCCCGGGGCAGCCCCAAAAGCCGCTCGGCGATGATGTTGCGTTGAATCTCGTTGGTGCCGGCGTAAATCGGGCCGCCGAGTGCGAACAGCAACCCATCGGTCCAAGAGTTGGCCAGCTCGGCATCGGCGCCTCGGATGTCGAGTGCGGTCTGGTGCACCGCGACGTCGAGGTCGGACCAGAACACCTTGGTGACCGACGATTCGGCACCCAGCTCGCCGCCGTTCGCCAGCCGAGTCACGGTGCCGAACGTGTGCAGCCGGTAGGCCTGCGCCTTGATCCACGCCTCGGCCACCTGATCATCGAAGGCGTTGTCGTCGCTGGCCTTCCACACCTCAACCAGCCGCTCGGCGGCGGCCAGGAAGCGCGCCGGGCTACGCAGCGACATACCGCGTTCGTTGCTCGACGTGCTCATCGCGGCCCGCCACCCGTCGTGCACCTCGCCGATCACATCGGCGTCGGGCACGAACACGTCGTCAAGGAAGATCTCGCCGAAGCCGGTGTCGCCGCCCAGTTGGGCGATCGGGCGAACGGTGATCCCGTCGGCCTTGAGGTCGAACATGAAATACGTCAGCCCGCGGTGGCGCTCCGCTTCGGGGTCTGAGCGGAATAACCCAAAAGCTCTGTCGCCGAATGGTGCTCGCGAGCTCCAGATCTTTTGGCCGTTGAGCAGCCAGCCACCGTCGGTGCGGCTGGCCGTCGACCGCAGCGAGGCGAGGTCGCTGCCGGACTCCGGCTCCGACCAGGCCTGCGCCCAGATCTCCTCGCCGCTGGCCATCTTGGGCAGGATTCTGTCCAGTTGTTCCTCGGTGCCGTGCGCGAACAACGTCGGTGCCAGCATCGAGGTGCCGTTGGCGCTGGCTCGCCCGGGGGCACCGGCGCGGAAGTACTCCTCCTCATAGACCACCCATTGCAGCAGGGTCGCGTCGCGGCCACCGTACTTGTGCGGCCAGGTGATGATCGACAGCCCTGCATCGAAAAGCACCTTGTCCCAACGCCGGTGCTGTTCGAATCCCTCGGCGGTGTCGTAGGACTTGGTCGGGAACGATTCCCGGTGTCCGGTCAGGAATTCGCGCACCTCCTGCTGGAATGCGCGCGTGTCATCGTCGAAATCAAGGTCCATCAGGGCATCTCTCGCAGTAGCGGTTTGACCACCTTGCCGCCCGCGTTGCGTGGCAGCGTGTCGACAAACCTCACCGAACGGGGGGCTTTGAAGTTCGCCAAATACTGGCGGGCGTAGGCGATCACCGTTTGCTCGTCGAGTTCGGTGTCGGGTCGCTTGACCAGGAATGCGCGGCCGACCTCACCGAGCCGTTCGTCGGGCACGCCGATCACCGCGCAGTCCAGCACACCGTCTAGCCGGGCGAGCACCTGCTCGACCTCGGCCGGGTAGACATTGAAGCCGCCGCAGATGTACATGTCCTTGAGTCGATCGGTGATCTGGAGATTGCCTGCGGCATCGAGCTTTCCGATATCGCCGGTGTGCAGCCAGCCGTCGGCGTCCACGGTTGCGGCGGTAGCTTGCGGGTCGTCGAGGTAACCGAGCATGACGTTGGGTCCGCGCAGCAGCACTTCCCCCGTTGCTGGTCCTGATTCTGAGCCTTCTGCAACGTCGATCCGCAGCTCGAAATCGGCGATCGGCCGTCCGCATGTGGTGGCCACCGTGACGGCATCGTCGTCGGCGCGACACATAGTGCCGAACCCGTTGCATTCGGTCAGACCGTAGGCGGTTAAGACGATGTCGATGTCGAGTTCGGTCTGCATCCGCTCGATCAGCACGACCGGCACCGTGGCGGCGCCGGTGACCGCGAACCGCAACGAGGTCAGGTCGTAGGCGCCGCGGGCGGGATGGTCGAGCAGCGTCTGGTAGATGGTCGGCGGCCCGGGCAGGACGGTGATCCGATGCTCGGCGACCGCCCGCATCGCCTGCTCGGGATCGAAGGTCAGCTGCGGGATCAGCGTGGCACCGGTCTGCAGGCAGGCCAGGATCCCGGCCTTGTAGCCGAAGTTGTGGAAGAACGGGTTGATGCACAGGTAGCGGTCGTCACTGGTGATCTTGCCGCAGGCCGCCCACGCCGCCGATCCGGACAGCGACTGCCGATGCGCGCACAGCACGCCTTTGCTGCGGCCGGTGGTTCCCGAGGTAAACAGGACGTCGGAGACGTCGTCGGGGCCGACGGCGGCGGCTCGGGCATCGGCGGCTTCCAGATCAACCCCGCCTGCCATGAACTCGTCCCACGTCCCGTCGTTGGCATCTACGGGGACTCGCACGATGTGACGCAGGGCGGGCAGCGCCGCTCGGTCGAGATCGGCGGTTTTGTCCGTGCCGAGGAACTCACCCATCGCCACCAGCAGTGGCGCGTCGGTGCGGGCCAGGATATCGGTGGCTTCGGCGGCGGTGTAGCGGGTATTCAGCGGCACCACGGTGGCGCCGGCGCAGTGGGTGGCCAGGCAGGCAACTACCCAGTGCCAGGTGTTCGGCGACCAGATCGCCACCCGCTCGCCCGGGCTCACGCCGAGCTGGATCATTGCCGCGGCGGCCCCGCGCACCTCGTCGCGCAGCCCGGCGAACGTGAGGGTGCGATCGTGTGTGACCAGCGCATTGTGGTCGGGGAGCTCACGCGCGATGCGGTCCAACACCGCAGGAATGGTCTGCGGATCGCTCGACATCGATGCATGCTCCTAACAAAGCAAGTGCTTGGTAGGTTAGCCTACAGGGGTGCAGGGCGTCGAGGAGTTCCGGGCCGAGGTCCGCGACTGGCTGGCCGAGAACCTGGTCGGTGAATTCGCCGCGATCAAAGGGCTCGGTGGGCCGGGCCGCGAGAACGAGGCGTTCGAGGAGCGGCGGGCCTGGAACCGGCGTCTTGCGGAGGCGGGCCTGACCTGTCTGGGCTGGCCGGTCGAGCACGGCGGCCGCGGCCTGTCCGTCGCGCATCGGGTCGCGTTTTACGAGGAGTACGCGATTGCCAACGCGCCCGCGAAGGTCAACCACTTCGGCGAGGAACTGCTTGGGCCCACGCTGATCGCCTTCGGCACGACCGAGCAGCAGCAGCGGTTTCTGCCTCGAATCCTCGACCTCACCGAGCTGTGGTGTCAGGGGTACTCCGAGCCCGGCGCCGGCAGCGATCTGGCCAACGTGGCCACCACCGCCGTGCGCGACGACGACCAATGGGTGATCAACGGCCAGAAGGTGTGGACGTCGCTAGCGCACTGGGCGCAGTGGTGTTTTGTGGTGGCGCGCACCGAAAAGGGCTCCAAGCGCCACGCCGGGTTGTCGTATCTGCTGGTGCCGCTGGACCAGCCGGGTGTGCAGGTCCGACCGATCGTGCAGCTGACGGGTGACTCGGAATTCAACGAGGTGTTCTTCGATGACGCCCGCACCGATGCCGACCTAGTTGTCGGTGCGCCCGGAGATGGCTGGCGGGTAGCGATGGGAACGCTGACCTTCGAACGCGGTGTTTCCACATTGGGGCAACAGATCGTCTACGCGCGTGAGCTGAACGGCGTGGTGGAACTCGCCAAACGCACCGGCGCCGCGGACGATCCGCTGATCCGTGAACGCCTGACCCGCTCCTGGGCCGGCCTG
This sequence comes from Mycobacterium sp., assembly GCF_049585075.1. Classification (GTDB taxonomy): domain Bacteria; phylum Actinomycetota; class Actinomycetes; order Mycobacteriales; family Mycobacteriaceae; genus Mycobacterium. Next base: position 3,015 of record NZ_JBAUZA010000391.1, on the reverse strand, counting down.
CGGGCGATGCGCTCGTATGCGCTGGCGACCATGGACGTAGAGCAGCCCGGACAAGACAATGTCTCAAAGCTGTTGTGGGCCAATTGGCATCGTGAGCTCGGCGAGATTGCGATGGATGTGCGGGGCAAAGCGGGCTTGGTGCTGGACAGCGGGGATTTCGACGAGTGGCAGCGGCTTTATCTGTTCACCCGCGCAGACACCATTTACGGCGGCTCGAACGAGATTCAGCGAAACATCATCGCCGAGCGTGTGCTCGGCTTACCCCGGGAGGCTAGATGACGTTAGCGGTCGCGCCGAAAGAGGTTGCCGGACACGGGCTTCTGACCGGCAAGGTCGTGATCGTCACGGCGGCAGCTGGCACCGGCATCGGGTCGGCCACCGCCCGGCGGGCGCTGGCCGAAGGCGCCGACGTCGTCGTCTCCGACCACCACGAGCGGCGCCTCGGCGAGACAGCCCAGGAACTGTCGGCGCTCGGCCTGGGCCGCGTCGAGCACGTGCTCTGCGACGTCACGTCCTCGCCACAAGTCGACGCGTTGATCGCATCGGCCCACGCCCGGATGGGCCGAATCGACGTCCTGGTCAACAACGCCGGGCTAGGCGGCCAAACTCCGGTGGCCGACATGACCGACGAGGAGTGGGACCGCGTGCTCGATGTCACGCTGACCTCGGTCTTTCGCGCCACCCGTGCGGCACTGCGCTACTTCCGCGACGCGGACCACGGCGGGGTGATCGTCAACAACGCCAGCGTGCTTGGCTGGCGTGCCCAGCATTCGCAATCGCATTATGCGGCAGCCAAAGCCGGGGTGATGGCATTGACTCGATGCAGCGCCATCGAGGCCGTGGATTACGGAGTGCGGATCAACGCGGTATCCCCGAGCATCGCCCGGCACAAGTTCTTGGACAAGACCACCTCGCATGATCTGCTCGACCGGCTCTCAGCCGGGGAGGCGTTCGGACGAGCGGCCGAGCCGTGGGAGGTGGCGGCGACGATCGCCTTCTTAGCCAGTGACTACTCGAGTTATCTCACTGGAGAAGTGATTTCGGTGTCGAGTCAGCATCCATGAACCGGCGCGACGAGCTGTTGGCATTGGCGGCGACGATGTTCGCCGAGCGCGGCCTGCGCGCAACCACCGTGCGCGACATCGCTGACGGGGCCGGCATATTGTCCGGCAGCCTCTACCACCACTTCGCGTCCAAAGAAGAGATGGTCGACGAGCTGCTGCACAGCTTCCTGGACTGGTTGTTCTGCCGCTATCAGGAGATCATCGACAGCCAGTCCAATCCGCTGGCGCGGCTCAAGGGGCTGTTCATGGCATCTTTCGACGCGATCGAGCACCGGCATGCCCAGGTCGTCATCTATCAGGATGAGGCCAAGCGGTTGTTGTCCCAGCCGCGGTTCTCCTACATCGAGGACATGAACAAGCAGCAGCGCAAAATGTGGGTCGACGTGCTGCACCAGGGCATCGAAGAAGGTTATTTCCGACCAGATCTCGACGTCGATCTGGTTTATCGATTCATCCGCGACACCACCTGGGTGTCGGTTCGCTGGTATCAGCCCGGCGGACCGCTCACCGCTCAGCAGGTGGGTCAGCAGTATCTCGCAATCGTCCTAGGCGGAATCACCAAAGAAGGAGTGACGCAATGACAGAGACATACATCGTCGAGGCGGTGCGTACCGCCGTGGGTAAGCGCAACGGATCGCTTGCCGGTGTGCATCCTGTCGACCTGGGCGCGCTCGGGTGGCGTGGCCTGCTCGACCGAGTCGACATAGATCCCGCCGCTGTCGACGACGTGATTGCCGGCTGTGTCGACGCAATCGGAGCTCAGGCCGGTAACATCGCGAGGCTCTCATGGCTGGCGGCCGGCTACCCAGAAGAGGTTCCGGGTGTCACCGTAGATCGGCAGTGTGGTTCCAGTCAGCAGGCGATTTCCTTTGGCGCGCAAGCGATCATGGCTGGCACCGCAGACGTGATCGTGGCAGGCGGTGTGCAAAACATGAGCCAGATTCCGATCTCGTCGGCGATGACGGTCGGTGAGCAGTTCGGGTTCACCTCGCCTACAAACGAGTCAAAGCAGTGGCTGCATCGCTACGGCGACCAGGAAATCTCGCAGTTTCGTGGCTCGGAGCTGATCGCCGAGAAGTGGAACCTGTCGCGCGAAGAGATGGAGCAGTACGCGCTGACGAGCCACGAACGCGCTTTTGCGGCGATTCGTGGCGGCCACTTCGACAACGAGATCATCGGCGTGGAAACTGAAGCCGGTCTGTTCCGCGTCGACGAGGGCCCACGCGAATCGTCGCTGGAGAAGATGGCCGGCCTGAAGCCATTGGTCGAAGGAGGTCGCCTGACTGCCGCGATGGCCAGTCAGATTTCGGACGGCGCCAGCGCGGTGCTGCTGGCCTCCGAGCAGGCCGTCAAGGACCACAAACTCACACCGCGGGCCCGTATTCATCACATCAGCGCCCGCGGCGCCGACCCGGTGTTCATGCTGACCGGCCCGATTCCAGCCACCCGCTACGCACTGGAAAAGACCGGGCTGTCCATCGACGACATCGACACCGTCGAGATCAACGAGGCGTTCGCGCCGGTGGTGTTGGCCTGGCTCAAGGAGATCAAGGCCGACCCGGAAAAGGTCAACCCCAACGGCGGCGCGATCGCACTGGGTCATCCGTTAGGGGCAACCGGGGCAAAGCTTTTCACCACCATGCTCAACGAGCTGGAGCGCACCGGCGGTCGCTACGGCCTGCAGACGATGTGCGAAGGCGGCGGCACCGCCAACGTCACGATCATCGAACGGCTGTAATCCGCGCCCGTCGGCACACACGTCTCACCAGACTCTCCAGTCGCTGGCTGGACGAACGGCGACTTCTGCGTTTTTCAACTCATATGTGATATCAGCCCGAGTGATATCACATGTGGGCTCGTTTCCCAGACGATGTGCTTACGGGTTGACGGTGCGCAGGGGGCTGGTGTGACGTCAGGCGCGCAGACGTAGTCCGGCGATGATGTCGTCGAC
>NZ_JBAUZA010000390.1:0-12551 GCF_049585075.1 Mycobacterium sp. | reverse complement strand
GCTTTCGACAGCGCGGCGGTGGCCGCACTGCTGTCGGCGAAGGGTCGCGGCCGCGACATGCCAGTGCCGGTGCTGGTTGGCTCCTGGCACACCATCGAGGGTCTTGCCCTGATGGTGCCCCAGGCAACGCGTGATCTGATCCGTGCGTTCTGGCCGGGCGCGCTGAGCCTGGTGGTCCGGCAGGCGCCGTCGCTGCAGTGGGACCTCGGCGATGCCCGCGGCACGGTAATGCTGCGGATGCCGCTGCATCCGGTAGCCATCGCGCTGCTGCGTGAGGTCGGGCCGATGGCGGTATCCAGCGCCAACATCTCCGGTCGTCCGCCGGCCGTCAACGCCGACGACGCGCGCGAACAGCTCGGCGACCGCGTCGATGTCTACCTCGACGCCGGTCCTTCCGCACAGCAGGCAGCCTCGACCATCCTCGACCTCACCGATACCCGACCACGCATCCTCCGACCCGGACCGATCAGCGCGGAAAGTATCGCCGCGGTGCTCGGCCTGGACGCCGCGAGTTTGACCGGCTGACCCGCGCGGCAATTGAATACAGACGTGGTGCAGTACAACCTGGCCGGCGGTCTGCTCGCCTTATCCGACCGTGGCGCCGGCGTTCCGTTGCGTGAGCTGGCGCTCGTCGGGCTCACTGCCGCGATCATCACCTACTTTGCGACGGGACCGGTGCGCCTGCTGGCGACCCGGCTCGGCGCGGTTGCCTATCCACGCGAACGCGATGTGCACGTGACGCCGACGCCGCGGATGGGCGGCCTGGCGATGTATCTGGGCGTCATCGCGGCGGTATTTCTCGCATCGCAGCTGCCCGCTTTGACACGCGGTTTCGTCTATTCCTCGGGCATGCCCGCGGTGCTGGTGTCCGGCGCGGTGATCATGGGCATCGGCCTGATCGATGATCGCTGGGGTCTGGATGCGCTGACGAAGTTCGCCGGTCAGATCACCGCGGCCAGTGTGCTGGTCACCATGGGGGTGGCCTGGAGCGTCCTCTACATTCCGCTCGGCGGCGTCGGCACCATCGTGTTGGACCAAGCCTCCTCGATCCTGCTCACGCTGGCGCTGACCGTGTCGATCGTCAACGCGATGAACTTCGTCGACGGTCTCGACGGGCTGGCCGCCGGGCTCGGACTGATCACCGCCCTGGCGATTTGCATGTTCTCGGTCGGCCTTCTGCGCGATCACGGCGGCGACGTCCTGTTCTATCCGCCGGCGGTCATTTCGGTGGTGCTTGCCGGGGCGTGCCTCGGCTTTCTGCCGCACAACTTCCATCCAGCCAAGATCTTCATGGGTGATTCCGGTTCGATGCTGATCGGCCTGATGTTGGCCGCCGCGTCGACAACGGCCGCCGGACCGATTTCGCAGAACGCTTACGGCGCCCGTGACGTGTTTGCTCTGCTGTCGCCGTTCCTGTTGGTCGTGGCAGTCATGTTCGTGCCAATGCTCGACCTGCTGCTGGCAATTGTGCGGCGTACTCGGGCGGGTCGTAGCGCCTTCAGCCCCGACAAGATGCACCTGCATCATCGGCTGCTGCAGATCGGTCACTCGCACCGACGCGTGGTGCTGATCATCTATTTGTGGGTGGGCATAGTCGCGTTCGGCGCCGCGAGCACAATCTTCTTCAACCCTCGCGATACCGCGGCAGTGATGCTGGGTGCCATCGCCATCGCGATTATCGCCACGTTGATCCCGCTGCTACGACGCCGTGACGACGTCTACGACGAGGAGTAGTAGGGTAGCCCGCAATGTGGTACGGTGCTGGTAGAACCCGAATAAACCTCGCGGGTTGCCGGCCACCGGCCATCGGATTCACCTCCGTTTGGACGGACGTACGACCGACAATGGGGAGTAGTCCCTTGGGTGATGCGAGTGCGCTGATTGCGCTCCGATACGCTCAACGGGCCACGCAACGTTCAACCAGGCAACTCCCCCCTAACGAGGACTGAGGTGCAGCAGTGACAACACCAGCGCAGGACGCGCCGTTGGTGTTTCCCTCGGTTGCGTTTCGGCCAATTCGCCTCCTCGCCATCTCGCTCGTACTGACGCTCGTGGCGGTCGCCGCCGCGGGTTCGCTCGGCCACCCAATGGTCGGTGTGTTCTTCGGCGTGGGACTCGTCTTGGGTTTGCTCAACGCCCTCGGCGTGCAGCGCTCGGTCGCGGCGATCACTGCCGAGGCGCACCCACTGAAGAAGAAGATGGCGATGAACTCGGCCAGCCGGCTGATGATCATCACCGTGATTGGACTGTCTGTCGCGTTCGTCTTCCGGCCCGACGGGCTGGGCGTGGTGTTTGGGCTTGCGCTGTTCCAGGTACTGCTGGTGGCATCGACGGCGCTGCCGGTATGGAAGAAGCTGCGTGACGGGGCTGCCGACGGTGCTGAAGGGATGGGACACAGCGATGACTGAGATGCTGCTGGCTGAGGGCGCCATCGAGGTCGGCCATCACGAGACGGCGCGGTTATTCGGTTTGACCGTCAATCTCGATACCGTAGCGTCCGCTGCCCTCGCCGCTGTCATCGTCATCGCGCTGGCATTCTTCTTGCGCGCCAAGGTCACCTCGAGCGGGGTGCCGGGCGGGGTGCAGCTGTTCTTCGAAGCGATCACCATCCAGATGCGCAACCAGATCGAATCCGCGATCGGGATGCGGATAGCGCCGTTCGTGTTGCCACTGTCCGTCACACTTTTCGTTTACATCTTGATCTCCAACTGGCTTTCGGTGCTGCCCGTGCAGTACACCGATAAGGCGGGTGGGAGTCCCAAAGAGCTGTTTGCCCCGCCGGCGTCGGACATCAACTACGTGCTGGCGCTGGCACTGTTTGTGTTCCTCTGCTACCACTTGGCTGGCATCTGGCGCAGCGGTCCCCTCGGATACCCCGCCAAGATCGTCAAGGGGCACGTGTGGGACACCCTGCCCAAAGTTGTCGGGGTTATCTTCTCGCCGATCAATGTGGTTGAAGAACTCGCCAAGCCGATCTCGCTGTCGCTCCGACTTTTCGGCAACATCTTCGCCGGCGGCATCCTGGTCGCGCTGATCGCGCTGTTCCCGCCGTATATCTTGTGGGCGCCGAACGCGATCTGGAAGGCGTTCGACCTATTCGTCGGTGCGATCCAGGCGTTCATCTTCGCGCTGCTGACCGTCTTGTACTTCAGTCAATCGATGGAGCTAGAAGGGGAACACGATTAGGACGGTGACAAAGTCCCGGCTTCCGCACCGCTACAGACCTGGTAGACCACTACCAAATATCAAGGAGGATAAGCAATGAACCCCACAATCGCTGCCGGCGCGCTCATCGGCGGTGGACTGATCATGGCCGGGGGCGCCATCGGCGCCGGTATCGGTGACGGTGTCGCCGGTAACGCACTGATCTCCGGTATCGCCCGCCAGCCCGAGGCGCAAGGCCGACTGTTCGTTCCGTTCTTCATCACGGTCGGTCTGGTCGAGGCCGCGTACTTCATCAACTTGGCCTTCATGGCGCTGTTCGTGTTCGCCACGCCGGTCAAGTAAATAGTCGAGATGGGTGACATGAGCGCTGTCGTCGTGGCTGCCGCCAGCCAGGCTGAGGGTAACTTCCTCATGCCCAACGGCACCTTCTTCGTTGTGCTGGTCATCTTCCTGATCGTGCTCGGCGTGATCGGCACCTTCGTGGTGCCGCCGATCATGAGGGTGTTGCACGAGCGCGAGAACATGGTCACCAAGACGTTGGCCGACAACAAGAAATCGGCCGAGCAGTTCGCCGCCGCCACGGAGGACTACGAGAAGGCGATGTCCAAAGCTCGGGTCAAGGCGTCGGCGGCCCGTGACGACGCTCGGGCAGACGGCCGCAAGGTGCTCGACGAAATGCGCAGCCGCGCCGAGGAAGAGGTTTCCACGACGTTGCAAAACGCTGCCGACCAACTCAAGCGCGACGGAGACGCGGTGGCCACTGATTTGCGCTCTCGTGTGGAAAGCATGTCCACGACCTTGGCCAGCCGCATCCTGGGCGTCGAGATCACCACGTCAGTCACCACTACCGGGTCAGGTCGGTAGGGAAGATGTCGACATTCATCGGGCAGCTGGTCGGCTTCGTCGCCATCGTGTTGCTGGTATGGCGTTATGTCGTGCCGCCGGTGCGCAAAATGATGACCGATCGGCAGAGCGTGGTGCGTCAACAGTTAGACGACGCTGCAGCTGCCGCCGATCGGCTCGCGGAAGCCAGCGAAGCCCACGACAAGGCCAAGAAAGACGCGAAGGCGGAGGCAAAGCGGATTACCGAAGAGGCTCAATCCGACGCCGAACGCATTGCCGAACAACTGCGGGCTCAGGCTGACGTCGAGGTCGAGCGCATTAAAGTCCAGGGCGCCAAGCAGGTCGAGCTGCTGCGTGGGCAGCTCGTCCGCCAGCTGCGGCAGGATTTCGGCGCCGAATCGGTGCGGCGGGCAGGCGAATTGGTCCGCGGCTATGTTGCCGACTCGGAGCAGCAGTCGGCTACGGTCGACCGCTTTCTCGACGGCCTGGACGCGATGGCGCCCACTGAGGCGGACATCGAGTACCCCGTCGCGGCGAAAATGCGTTCGGCCAGCCGGCTGGCGCTGGACGCGGTGATGAAGCGGTTCGGTGAGGTAGCCAAGAATCTAGAGGACCGCGGGCTATCAACGCTCGCGGACGAATTGGCGTCGGTCGCTGCGCTGTTGGACCGCGAGGCCGTCGTCACCCGATATCTCACCGTCCCGGCGGAGGACGCGGGACCCAGAGTCCGGCTGCTCGAGCGTCTGGTATCCGACAAAGTCGGCGAGCAGGCGCTCGACATCCTCAAAACGGCCGTCTCACAACGGTGGTCGGCCAGTGCCGATCTGGTCGCCGCTGTCGAGCTTGCGTTGCGACACGCCTTACTGATGCGCGCCGAACATGCCGGCACCATCGACGAAGTGGAAGACCAGTTGTTCTGGTTCAGCCGCACCCTGGATGCCCAGCCGCGCCTTTCCATATTGCTGGGTGACTACCAAGCACCGGCGGACAGCCGGGTCGAGTTGCTGCGCAACGTACTGAAAAATGCAAGCACCAGGGTCAATCCCGTCGCCGTTGACCTGCTCGCGAAGACAGTCGAGTTGTTACGAGGTCAACCGGTCGAGGTGGCCGTACTCACGCTGGCCGAAGTGGCCGTGGCCCGCCACGGCGAAGTCGTCGCACACGTCAAGGCGGCCGCCGAACTCAGCGACGCCCAGCGGGAACGCTTGGCCCAAGTATTAAGCCGGATCTATGGCCATCCGGTGAAAGCGCAGATGCAAATCGAACCAGAGCTGCTCGGCGGGCTCGCAATTTCGGTCGGCGACGAGGTCATCGACGGTACGCTTTCGTCGCGTCTCGCCGCCGCCCAAACTCAGTTGCCAGACTGACACACCACACCATCGACAAGCAGGAAGAACGAAAAGCCATGGCAGAGTTGACAATCTCCGCTGAAGACATTCAGGGCGCGGTCGAAGAATACGTTAGCTCCTTTACCTCCGACACCGCGCGGGAGGAGGTCGGCACGGTCGTCGACGCCGGCGACGGTATCGCGCACGTCGAGGGCCTACCGTCCGTGATGACCCAGGAGCTTCTTGAATTCCCCGGCGGGGTTTTGGGCGTGGCGCTCAACCTCGATGAGCACAGCGTCGGCGCGGTGATCCTGGGTGACTTTGAGAAAATCGAACAGAGCCAGCAGGTCAAGCGCACCGGCGACGTGCTGTCGGTGCCGGTTGGCGACGGGTTCCTCGGTCGGGTGGTCAACCCTCTCGGCCAGCCGATCGACGGCCGCGGTGACATCGAGTCCGACGAACGTCGGGCGCTGGAAATCCAGGCCCCCTCGGTGGTGCAGCGCCAGGGCGTCAAAGAGCCACTGCAGACGGGGATCAAGGCCATCGATGCGATGACCCCGATCGGGCGCGGACAGCGTCAGCTAATCATCGGCGACCGCAAGACCGGCAAGACCGCAGTGTGCGTGGACACCATCCTCAACCAGCGGCAGAACTGGGAAAGCGGTGACGAGGACAAGCAGGTGCGCTGCGTATATGTGGCCATCGGGCAGAAGGGCACCACAATCGCCGCCGTCCACCACACGCTGGAAGAGGGCGGAGCGATGGACTACACAACGATCGTCGCCGCGCCCGCATCAGACTCTGCTGGCTTCAAATGGCTTGCGCCATACACTGGTTCGTCCATCGCTCAGCACTGGATGTATCAGGGCAAGCATGTGTTGATCGTGTTCGACGACCTGAGCAAGCAGGCCGAAGCCTACCGGGCGATCTCGTTGCTGCTCCGCCGCCCACCCGGCCGCGAAGCCTATCCCGGTGACGTGTTCTACCTGCACTCACGCCTGCTGGAGCGTTGCGCCAAGTTGTCCGACGAGCTGGGCGGCGGTTCGTTGACTGGGCTGCCCGTCATCGAGACCAAGGCCAACGACATCTCGGCCTACATCCCGACCAACGTCATCTCCATCACCGACGGGCAGTGCTTCCTGGAGTCCGATCTGTTCAACCAGGGTGTCCGGCCCGCGATCAACGTTGGTGTGTCGGTCTCCCGTGTCGGCGGTGCGGCGCAGATCAAGGCGATGAAGGAAGTCGCCGGTTCGCTGCGCCTGGATCTGTCCCAGTACCGCGAGCTGGAATCGTTCGCGGCGTTCGCTTCCGATCTCGACGCAACGTCCAAGGCGCAGTTGGAGCGCGGTGAACGGTTGGTCGAGCTGCTGAAGCAACCGCAAAACCAGCCGGTGCCGGTTGAGGAGCAGGTGGTCGCAATCTTCCTCGGTAGCGGTGGTCACCTTGACTCAGTCCCAGTTGAAGACGTGCGGCGCTTCGAAACCGAGTTCCTCGACCACATCCGGGCTTCCGAGGAAGGCATCCTCTCGGACATCCGGGAATCCCAAAAACTGTCGGAGGAGACGGAAGACAAGTTAACCAAAGCGGTCAAGGACTTCAAGAAGGGCTTCGCGGCCACCGGCGGTGGCTCGGTGGTGCCCGACGAGCACGTGGAAGCCCTCGACGAGGAAAAAGTGGCGAAAGAAGCTGTGCAGGTTCACAAGCCCGCGCCACCGGAGCAGAAGAAGAAGTAATAGAGGATGGCTGCCACACTTCGCGAACTGCGGGGCCGGATCCGTTCCGCCGGGTCGATCAAAAAGATCACCAAGGCACAGGAAATGATCGCGACGTCGCGTATCGGCAAGGCGCAGGCCCGGCTCGAGGAGGCCCGGCCCTACGCCACCGAGATCACCAACATGCTCACCACCCTGGCCGAGGAAGCCGCGCTGGACCATCCATTGCTAGTCGAGCGCCCGGAGCCGAAACGGGCTGGCGTGCTGGTGGTCTCGTCGGACCGTGGCCTTTGTGGCGCATACAACTCCGGCGCCTTCCGCCGAGCCGAAGAGCTTTTCTCGCGGCTGCGAGAAGACGGCAAAACGCCGGTGCTCTACACCGTCGGGCGTAAAGCACTGGGCTACTACTCATTCCGAAACTGGGACATCAGCGAGTCGTGGACGGGCTTTTCGGAACGACCTAGCTACGAAGATGCGACCAAGGTGGCCGAGACACTGGTGGACGCCTTCATGGTCGGGGTAGAGAACGACAGTGAACCTCAGGGGCAAGACGCCCCTGAGGGTGTCGATGAGCTGCACATTGTCTACACCGAGTTCAAGTCGATGATGTCGCAGTCGGCGGAAGCACACCGCATTGCACCGATGGTTGTGGAGTATGTCGAGGACGACCGGGAACCGCACACGTTGTACTCATTCGAGCCGGATGCGACGACGCTTTTCGACTCGCTGTTGCCGCGGTACCTGACGACCCGCGTATATGCGGCGCTGCTCGCGTCGGCTGCATCGGAGTTGGCATCGCGCCAACGGGCAATGAAGTCGGCTAGCGACAACGCCGACGATCTCATCAAGGACCTCACCCTTCAGGCCAACCGTGAGCGGCAGGCCCAGATCACCCAGGAAATCAGCGAAATCGTCGGTGGCGCAAACGCGCTCGCCGACGCCGCCGGATAAGCCACACCAGGAAGCGAAAAAGATATGGCTGCTACCACTCAAAAGTCCAAGAGTTCCAAGCGCACCGACACCAACGGCCGCGTCGTGCGGGTTACCGGACCGGTCGTCGACGTTGAATTTCCGCGTGGTTCCGTACCGCAGCTGTTCAACGCTCTGCACGCCGATGTCACGTTCAAGGCGCTCGCCAAGACATTGACGCTGGAGGTCGCGCAGCACCTCGGCGACAACCTGGTCCGCACCATCTCGCTGCAGCCAACCGATGGGCTGGTGCGTGGCGTCGAGGTTATCGACACCGGAGACTCGATCTCGGTTCCGGTCGGTGACGGTGTCAAGGGCCACGTGTTCAACGCGCTCGGCGACTGCCTGGACGAGCCGGGCTACGGAAAAGACTTCGATCACTGGCCCATTCACCGCAAGGCACCACCGTTCGACGAGCTGGAGCCGCGCACCGAGATGCTCGAGACGGGTCTGAAGGTTGTCGACTTGCTGACGCCTTACGTGCGCGGTGGCAAGATCGCGCTGTTCGGCGGTGCCGGCGTGGGCAAGACGGTTCTGATTCAGGAGATGATCAACCGCATCGCCCGAAACTTCGGTGGTACTTCGGTGTTCGCCGGTGTGGGGGAGCGCACCCGCGAGGGTAATGACCTGTGGGTCGAGCTCGGCGAAGCCGACGTACTCAAGGACACCGCACTGGTGTTCGGTCAGATGGATGAGCCGCCCGGCACCCGTATGCGAGTGGCCCTGTCGGCGTTGACGATGGCCGAGTACTTCCGCGATGAGCAGGGCCAGGACGTTCTGTTGTTCATCGACAACATCTTCCGATTCACCCAGGCCGGATCCGAGGTATCTACACTGCTCGGCCGAATGCCTTCGGCGGTGGGATATCAGCCCACGCTCGCCGACGAAATGGGTGAGCTTCAGGAGCGAATCACCTCGACCCGTGGCAAGTCCATCACTTCGATGCAAGCCGTGTACGTGCCCGCCGACGACTACACCGACCCAGCGCCGGCGACGACGTTCGCACACCTGGACGCCACCACCGAGCTGTCCCGCAACGTATTCTCCAAGGGCATCTTCCCTGCGGTGGACCCGCTGGCGTCCAGCTCGACCATCCTGGACCCCTCGGTGGTCGGCGACGAGCACTATCGGGTGGCACAGGAAGTGATTCGGATCCTGCAGCGCTACAAGGACCTTCAGGACATCATCGCGATTCTGGGTATCGACGAGCTATCGGAAGAGGACAAGCAACAGGTCAACCGGGCGCGACGCATCGAGCGGTTCCTGTCGCAGAACATGATGGCGGCCGAGCAGTTCACCGGCCAGCCAGGTTCCACCGTGCCGCTGAAGGAGACCATCGAGGCTTTTGACAAACTCACCAAGGGCGACTTCGACCATGTGCCCGAGCAGGCATTCTTCCTGATCGGCGGAATCGACGACTTGGCGAAGAAGGCCGAAAGCTTCGGCGCCAAGCTGTGATGAATCGAGTTTGAGATGGCCGAGATGAAAGTGGAGATCGTGGCCGTCGACCGGAAAATCTGGTCGGGTGAGGCGACGTTCGTCTTCACCCGTACCACCGTTGGCGAGATCGGCATCCTGCCACGGCATATCCCGCTGGTAGCGCAACTGGTTGACGACGCCATGGTTCGTGTCGAACGTGACGGCGAGAAAGATCTGCGCATCGCGGTGGACGGCGGCTTTATGTCGGTGACCGAGGAAGGCGTGAGCATCCTCGCTGAATCCGCGGAGTTCGAATCGGAGATCGACGAGTCTACGGCGAAACAAGATTCCGAGTCAGACGATCCTCGGGTCGCCGCCCGGGGGCGAGCCAGACTGCGCGCTGTCGGCGCGCTCGACTAGCGGGCCGCGCCGATGAGCACGCTCATGATTACCATGGTCGTGCTCGTCGCCGTGTTGGGAATTGCCGTCGTCGCCTTGAGTTATCGCTTGTGGAAGCTGCGTCAGGGCGGGACCGCGGCGATCATGCGGGACATCCCCGCTGTCGGGGGCCATGGTTGGCGCCACGGCGTGATCCGCTACCGGGGTCGTGATGCCGCCTTCTACCGATTGTCCAGTGTTCGGCTATGGCCGGATCGCCGGCTCAACAGGCGAGGTGTGGAGATGGTGTCGCGGCGTTCGCCACGCGGTGACGAATTCGACATCATGACGGAAGAGATCATCGTGTTGGAACTGCGCGACACGATGCAAGAGCGAAGGGCGGGTTATGAAATCGCCCTGGACCGCGGCGCTTTGACCGCTTTCCAGTCGTGGCTGGAGTCACGTCCTTCGCCGCGCGCGCGCCGCCGCAGCGTCTGATCTTCAGCTTTACTTCTTGGGCTGGCTGGCCTGTCCGCCGCCCGGTTGCCACAGCACGTCGCCGCCAGGGTTGGCCAGTCGGCACAAGATAAACAGCAAGTCGGACAATCGGTTTAGATACTTAGCGGGTAGCGGGCTGACATCCGATGGGTGCTGGTCGATCGCAGACCACGCCGAACGCTCTGCACGTCGCACCGCAGTGCGAGCGACATGCAGGAGCGCGGAAAGCGGTGAACCGCCAGGGAGCACAAAGGAGTTCAGCGCAGGCAGGCCCTCGTTGAACTCGTCACACCACGTCTCGAGTCGATCGACGTATGACTGCGTGATGCGCAACGGAGGATGCTTGGGATTCTCCACAACTGGTGTCGAGAGATCCGCGCCGGCATCAAACAGGTCGTTCTGGATTTGCCGTAAGACATCTGTCAGTTGTTGCTTCGGGTGTCCTAGCGCGATCGCCACACCGATCGCCGAGTTGGCTTCGTCGCAGTCGGCGTAGGCCACCAACCGCGCGTCGTTCTTGGAGACCCGCGAGAAATCGCTTAAGCCGGTGGTGCCGTCGTCGCCGGTGCGGGTATAGATGCGAGTCAGGTGTACCGCCATGACTAAAAACCGTACCGCTCGGACCGCCATGCCGACTGACAGGGCGAAACCGCTTCACTAAACTAACCCGGGTGGCCGAGCGATTCGTTGTGACCGGTGGCAGCCGGTTGTCAGGCGAAGTCGCTGTTGGCGGGGCGAAGAACAGCGTTCTGAAGTTGATGGCTGCAGCCCTTCTCGCCGAAGGCACCAGCACGATCACCAACTGCCCCGACATTCTTGACGTCCCGCTGATGGCCGAGGTGCTGAGGGGCCTGGGTGCCACGGTCGAACTGTCTGGCGCAACCGTACGCATCACCTCCCCGGACGAGCCGAAATACGACGCAGACTTTGCCGCAGTGCGCCAGTTCCGAGCCTCGGTCTGCGTCCTCGGCCCCCTGGTCGGCAGGTGCAAGCGAGCCAAAGTCGCACTGCCAGGCGGTGACGCCATCGGGTCACGTCCGCTGGATATGCATCAGGCGGGGCTGAGGCAACTGGGAGCTGTCTGCAATATCGAGCACGGCTGTGTCGTCGCCCAGGCAGATGCCTTGCGGGGAGCGGAGATTCAGCTGGAGTTTCCGTCAGTCGGAGCCACCGAGAACATCCTGATGGCCGCGGTGCTGGCGGAAGGCGTCACCACGATTCACAATGCAGCGCGCGAACCCGACGTGGTGGACCTGTGCACGATGTTGAACCAGATGGGTGCTCAGGTCGAAGGTGCGGGCTCGCCCACGATGACGATCACCGGTGTCCCGCGGCTGTATCCGACCGAGCATCGCGTCATCGGCGACCGGATTGTGGCGGCCACCTGGGGCATCGCCGCGGCGATGACCCGTGGTGACATCACGGTGACCGGGATCGATCCGGCGCACCTCCAGGTCGTCCTGCACAAACTGCACGACGTGGGCGCCACGGTCACCCAGACCGACGACAGTTTCCGGGTGACGCAGTACGAGCGCCCGAAGGCCGTCAATGTCGCAACGCTGCCGTTCCCCGGGTTCCCGACGGATCTGCAGCCGATGGCGATCGGCCTGGCTTCGATTGCCGACGGCACATCGATGATTACCGAGAACGTATTTGAGGCACGGTTCCGCTTTGTCGAGGAGATGATCCGCCTCGGCGCCGACGCCCGCACCGATGGGCACCATGCCGTCGTGCGAGGCCTGCCGCAACTGTCGAGTGCACCCGTGTGGTCATCGGACATCCGCGCCGGCGCCGGCCTGGTGTTGGCCGGGCTGGTGGCCGACGGCGACACCGAGGTGCACGACGTGTTTCACATCGACCGCGGCTATCCGCTGTTCGTGGAAAATCTGAGCAGTCTCGGAGCCGAGATCGAGCGCGTAGAATAGTTGCGACATAACAACTCTCACCGATCCTGCGCGGAACGGTGGCGAGTTGACCGCCCCTGTGCCGCGGAGTATAGTGGCAGGGTTGCCTGTTCACGGGTGTTGTTTGAGAACTCAATAGTGTGTTTGGTGGTTTTGTTTTTGTTGTTGTTTTTTTGCCGCGTTTCGACGCCCCGTGTTGGGACGTGGTTTTTTGATGCCAGTTTTTGGTGTCTTGCTTTGGTCAGATTTTCTCTGATTTGAATTCTTTCTCTATTTTTGTGAGTGGTTTTTGTTTGGAGATTTTGATCCTGGCTCAGGACGAAAGCTGGCGGCGT
>NZ_JBAUZA010000389.1:0-19384 GCF_049585075.1 Mycobacterium sp. | reverse complement strand
GATCGCTGAAGAACGTGGTGTGGCAGCCGATCTCAGTACGGCCACCGAAAGTCCCAACCACCGCAGCGTTGTCGACGTGAGGGCGGTGGCTTCCGACGGTTCGGTCGTCAACGTCGCCGGCACGCTGTCCGGCCCGCAGCTGGTGGAAAAGATCGTGCAGATCAACGGCCGCAACTTCGACCTGCGCGCCCAGGGCACCAACCTGGTGATCAACTACGCCGACCAACCTGGGGCATTGGGCAAGATCGGCACCCTGCTCGGCACTGCCGGGGTCAACATCCACGCCGCCCAGTTGTCCGAAGACGCCGAAGGGCCGAGCGCGACGATTTTGCTGCGCCTGGATCGCGACGTGCCTGCCGACGTTCGGTCCGCGATCGGCGCGGCCGTCAACGCGAACAAGCTCGAAGTGGTTGACCTCTCGTGAAACGCGCCGGCGACGATGCGGAGCGCAGCGATGAGGAGGAGCGGCGCCAGTGAAGTTGGCAGTGATTCCCGGCGACGGCATCGGGCCTGAGGTCGTCGCCGAGGCGGTCAAGGTGCTCGACGCGGTGTTGCCTGGCGTCGAGAAGACCGATTACGACCTGGGCGCGCGGCGGTTCCACGCGACGGGTGAGGTACTGCCGGAGACGGCGATTGCCGAATTGCGGGCACACGATGCGATTTTGCTTGGGGCCATTGGGGATCCATCGGTGCCCAGCGGCGTGCTCGAACGGGGTCTGCTGCTGCGGCTGCGCTTCGCGCTGGATCACCACGTGAATCTGCGTCCGGCACGGCTGTATCCGGGCGTGCGCAGCCCGCTCGTCGGTAACCCCGACATCGATTTCGTGGTGGTCCGCGAGGGCACCGAAGGTCCATACACCGGCACCGGAGGCGCGATCCGGACCGGCACCGCCCATGAGGTGGCCACCGAAGTCAGCATCAACACCGCGTTCGGTGTCCGCCGCGTCGTGCAAGACGCTTTCGAGCGAGCAACACAGCGCCGCAAGCATCTAACCCTGGTGCACAAGACGAACGTGCTGACATTCGCCGGATCGCTGTGGTCGCGGACTGTGCAGGAAATCGGCGAAAAGTACCCAGACGTCGAGGTGGCCTATCAGCACGTCGACGCCGCGACCATCCACCTGGTCACCGATCCGGGCCGGTTCGATGTGATCGTCACCGACAACCTATTCGGCGACATCATTACGGATTTGGCCGCCGCGGTATGCGGAGGCATCGGATTGGCCGCAAGCGGCAATATCGATGCCACCCGGACCAACCCGTCGATGTTCGAGCCCGTACACGGCAGCGCGCCCGACATCGCGGGTCAAGGGATCGCCGATCCCACTGCCGCGAT
Source organism: Mycobacterium sp. (assembly GCF_049585075.1). Classification (GTDB taxonomy): domain Bacteria; phylum Actinomycetota; class Actinomycetes; order Mycobacteriales; family Mycobacteriaceae; genus Mycobacterium. The sequence goes on along the minus strand of NZ_JBAUZA010000389.1, from coordinate 18,048 downwards.
CATGTCGGTGGCGCTGCTGCTTTCCCACGTCGGCGAAGACGCTGCCGCCGCGCAAGTGGACCGGGCCGTGGCGTCCCATCTGGCCAGTCGCCCGACCGAACAGCTATCCACCGCCGAAGTCGGCGAACGGATAGCGTCCGCGCTCTAGCTTCCAGGCCGGGCGGAAGAACCTTGGCCGGCACAAGCGGAACCGCCAATAGCGGGAAAAGGCCGCACACCGCGAATGCCGGCGGATAACCGTGCGCGGCAATCAGCCCACCGAACATTGGGGGCGCACCGGCCGCCATCAGTCGCTGATAGGTGTTCTGCAGGCCTAGTGCGCGTCCGCTCCAAAACGGTCCGGCGTATTCGGTGATCGCAGTGGATTCCAGCCCGTTGTCGAGCACCGCGATAACCGATGCCGCAACCATCAGTGGGACGGCGATCGATGAGCGCAGATGATCGGCCAACGCCAACCCGGCCAGCACCAGAACACCTGCGACGGCCATGATGCGCACCGGACGTAACCGCGAGCCCACCCGATCCGACCATCGGCCAACCACGATTCTGCCCACGGCCCCGAGCAGCTGGGAAAGCGTAACCACTGCGCCCGCCGAGGCGATCGACCAACGATAATTCGAGATCAGCCAGATCAGCATGAACGTCACAGTCATCGTTTGCGGCACCATCAGCAGCGCCGAGACGGCGTGAATCCGCCGCAGCACCCACGATCCGCGGTAGGGATTGGCCAGCTCCTGAGCGGTGGCCTCGTCCCATTCCTTGCGCGGCGGCTGGATGACCGCGACGAGACTGGCCACCGCCGATGCCGCACAAAGCGCAGCCGGAAATATCAGGGCCGCTGTCGCCGATCGGCTGTGCTCAGCGATCTTGGGAATGACCAACGCGCCCAACGCGATTCCCAGCGGTTGCGCGGTCTGGCGAACACCCATCGCCAAACCGCGTTGCTCGGGCGGAAACCACCCGGAAACCAGCCGGCCGCCGGCCGAGTTGCAGCTGGCGGCCGCCATCCCGCCGGCGAACAGCAGCGCGGCGAACGACACCATCGAGTGCACTGTCGTCGCCGCGTAGGCGGCTGCGGCGGTCAGTGCCGAGCCGACCGTCAGCACGATGCGCTCGCCTACCCGGTCAAGGAGATAGCCCCACAGAATCAGGGTCGCCACCATGCCGAAGCTCGGCATCGACGACAACAACCCCGCTTCGGCCAGCGGCGTGCCCAGGTCGTCCTCCAGAGCGGGAATCAGAAAAGCGACGCCGTTGATGAAGACGAATGCACTTGCCGTCACCACTAGCGAAACCACCACGATCGACCAGCGTCGGCCTGCACTGAGTGTGACCATGCCGGTCGGCGCGGCTTGATTGCCGGATTCCTCACCGGGCCGTGCCGGCCCGGCATCGTCGTCCGGCTGCGGCGGCATTAATCCATGCTCGCACAGCGCCCTGGATGCGGTGGCTATAGCGACAACCAGCCCGGCTGCGCAGGTCGCACCAACCTTTCACTAGGCTCAGCCAAATGCGCCTTGGCCGAGTTGCCAGTCCTGACGGCGTCGCATTCGTCAGCATCGACGGCGACGCAAATGAGTCCGGCGGGCTGATTGCCCGTGAGATCGCCGAGCACCCGTTCGGCAACCCGACTTTCACCGGCCGCACTTGGTCGTTGGCCGACACGCGACTGCTGGCCCCGATGCTGGCGAGCAAGGTGGTCTGCATTGGCAAGAACTATGCCGAGCACATCGCCGAGATGGGCGGTGAAGCGTCGGCCGACCCGGTGATCTTTCTGAAACCCAATACCGCGATCATCGGGCCCAATGTGCCCATCCGATTGCCAGCTGACGCATCGCCCGTGCATTACGAGGGTGAACTCGCCGCCGTCATCAGTCGACCCTGCAAGGACGTCACGGCAGCGCGCGCTGCCGAAAGCATCCTGGGATACACCATCGCCAACGACGTGTCGGCCCGCGACCAACAGCTCGCCGATGGCCAGTGGACACGGGCAAAGGGCCACGACACGTTCTGCCCCGTTGGGCCCTGGATCGTCACCGACGTCGATCCGTCCGATCTCGAATTGCGCACCGAGGTCAACGGCGTAGTCAAACAAGACAGCCGTACCTCGATGATGATCCACGGCATCGCTGCCATCGTGGAATGGGTTTCGGCGGTAATGACGTTGCTGCCGGGTGATCTCATTCTCACCGGCACGCCAGCCGGTGTCGGGCCCATCGACGACGGTGACACCGTGAGTATCACCATCGCGGGAATCGGAGCGTTGACTAATCCCGTTGTCCGCAAAGGAAAGTCGTGAACCAAGTAACCGGTGTGCGGGTGCGGTTCTGCCCGTCGCCAACCGGTGTGCCGCATGTCGGCTTGATTCGTACCGCGCTGTTCAACTGGGCCTACGCTCGACATACCGGAGGCACTTTTGTGTTCCGCGTCGAGGACACCGACCCCGAACGCGACAGCGAGGAAAGCTATCTGGCGCTGTTGGATGCGCTGCGCTGGCTCGGGCTGAATTGGGACGAGGGCCCCGAGGTGGGCGGAGGTTACGGTCCATACCGGCAGTCGCAGCGCAGCGACATTTACCGCGACGTGGTGGACCAGCTGCTCGCATCGGGCGAGGCCTACGAAGCATTCTCGACGCCCCAGGAAGTCGAGGCGCGCCATCTGGCCGCCGGCCGCAGTCCGAAACTGGGCTACGACAACTTCGACCGTGATCTGACGCCGCAGCAGCGAGCGGCGTATCTGGCCGATGGCCGTAAACCGGTGGTGCGGTTGCGGATGCCCGATGAAGACCTGGCCTGGAACGATCTGGTTCGCGGACCGACTGCGTTCGCGGCGGGTGTCGTGCCCGATTTCGCGTTGACCCGCGCAACGGGTGATCCGTTGTACACCTTGGTCAACCCGGTCGACGATGCCTTGATGAAGATCACCCACGTGTTGCGCGGTGAGGACCTGTTGCCGTCAACGCCACGGCAGATCGCGCTGTATCACGCGCTGATCCGCATCGGGATCGCCGATCGGGTTCCGGAATTCGCCCACTTGCCAACGGTGTTGGGCGAAGGAACCAGGAAACTATCGAAACGTGACCCGCAGTCGAACCTGTTCGCCCACCGCGACCGCGGCTTCATACCCGAGGGGCTGCTGAATTATCTTGCGCTGCTGGGCTGGTCGATCGCCGCCGACCGCGACGTGTTCAGCCTCAACGAAATGGTGACCGCTTTCGACGTTGTCGACGTCAACGCCAACCCAGCGCGGTTCGACCAGAAAAAGGCGGACGCGATCAATGCCGAGCACATCCGGTTGCTTGACGTCGATGATTTCACCGGCAGACTGCGCGACTACTTCACTACGCAGGGGCGGCACACTGGGCTCGACGATGCACGGTTCGCGGTGGCCGCCGGCCTGGTGCAAACCCGCATCGTCGTGCTGGGTGATGCGTGGGAGCTGCTGAAGTTTTTCAACGACGACGAGTACACGATCGACCCCAAGGCCTCGGGCAAGGAATTGGGTAGCGACGCCGGCCCGGTTCTCGACGCCGCGGTAACAGCGCTGGATGAGCTGGCGAATTGGACGGTGGCCGATATCGAAGCCGCCCTCAAGGCCGCGTTGGTCGAGGCGCTTGGGCTCAAACCGCGCAAGGCTTTCGGCCCGATCCGGGTGGCAATCACCGGATCGTTAGTCAGCCCGCCGCTGTTCGAATCGATGGAGTTGCTTGGCCGCGAGCGCAGTCTGCAGCGCGTGCGGGAAGCTCGCGAGCAGGTTGGGCGCGGGTGAGAAGCGACCGAATTGTTTGGTAGTCTGCACGTCGGCCCTTGGGCAGCTGGCAGCAGCGGCAGCATGACCATTACATCGTCTGCGGGATGCCTTTGACCAGCTGTTTTAGGCAGCCAATGGGGTATGGTGTAATTGGCAACACAGCTGATTCTGGTTCAGCCATTCTAGGTTCGAGTCCTGGTACCCCAGCTGAATTCCTCCAGCATCCCTCCACGGCAAAGCAATTAGGTGGGCGTATTCCGGTGAGCTATGCTGGCACCTCGGATCGGTTCTGGCCCCGTCGTCTAGCGGCCTAGGACGCCGCCCTCTCACGGCGGTAGCGTGGGTTCGAATCCCATCGGGGCTACAAACGAAATTTACTTGCCGGTCCCCACGACGGCCGGTGCCGTCGATCCGCCCACTGGCATGGCCGGCAAACCCAACTTGCGGTGATCCCAGGAACGCGAGCGACGGGCCACGATGCGCACGCAGACCCGTTTGTTCATCATCTGCTCGACGAACGGCTTCATTTCGTCGCTGTAGGGACCGGTGTAGCGCTCGAACACGCTGACCCCAACCCGGTGCGACACGTCGGGATCGTCGATGATCTCGGCGACTCCTTCGAAGGACACTCCACGCAAGGTGTCATAGGTGTCGCCGTCCTCGATCAAAAAACTCACCCGTGGGTCTCGTGTGAGGTTGACCGCCTTCTGCGACTTGGCCTTCGTCTCGAGCCAGATTTCGCCGTCAACCACGGCGTACCACATCGCGGTCAAGTGCGGCTGCCCGTCGGAGCCGATGGTGGCCAGCGTCCCGGTGCGGCTTTTGACAACGAAATCGGCGATCTCGTCTTCCGACATGACGATGCTCGCGCGCTGATTGGTTCCCACCACGACAGTGTGTCAGGTGGTTACGTTTCACAGTCGGCGGGTAAGGGCATCGGCCGCCGCCAGCAGATCAGCTGCCCAACGCGCGCCTGGGCGACGGCCAATGCGGTCGATCGGACCCGACACCGAGATCGCGGCGATCACCGCACCGCTGCTATCGCGTACCGGCGCCGACACACTCGCAACTCCGGGCTCGCGCTCGCCTGCACTCTGCGCCCAACCGCGCCGCCGGACTTCGGCCAGCGCGCGGTCGCTGAATTTTGCCGCCGGCAGTACCGCCTGCCGAGTGGCGTCATCGCCGTAGGCCAGTAACACCTTGGCGCCGGATCCGGCCGTCATCGGCAAGCGCGCTCCGACCGGAACGGTATCGCGAAGGCCCGCAGGCGGTTCCACGGCGGCGATGCAAATCCGCGAGCTCCCCTCGCGGCGGTACAGCTGCACACTTTCGCCGGTGATCTCGCCCAGCCGGGGCAGCACCGTCGCGCTTGCCGCCAGCAGCGGGTCGTTGACCTGAGCGGCCAGCTCGCTAACCGCCGGGCCGAGGCGCCAACGCCCATCGCCGTCGCGTGCCAGCAAGCGATGCACCTCCAAGCCAGCGGCCAGTCGGTGTGCAGTGGCTCTGGGTAGACCGGTGCGTCCGCACAGTTCGGCCAACCCGCACGGTGATTCCGCGATTGTGTGCAGCACCACTACGGCTTTGTCGAGGACGCCGATACCGCTATCCTGTCTCACAGAGAGATACTAACGTCTCGCATAGTGAGATGAAGAATTGGGATGACGTTGTGACAAAAACTTCAGCAGACACTGCTGCCGGGCGCCCACGCACGCTGGCAGAGAAGGTTTGGGACGACCATGTGGTGGCCTCGGGTGGGGGCACCGAGCCCGACCTGATCTATATCGATCTGCACCTGGTCCACGAAGTCACCAGTCCGCAGGCATTCGACGGTCTGCGTCTGGCCGGGCGTCCGGTGCGTCGGCCCGACCTGACGTTGGCCACCGAAGACCACAACGTGCCGACCGTGGACATCGACAAGCCGATCGCCGATCCCGTTTCCCGCAATCAAGTCGAGACGCTACGACGCAATTGCGCCGAATTCGGGATCCGGCTATACCCGATGGGCGATATCGATCAGGGCATCGTGCATGTCGTCGGCCCGCAGTTGGGCCTGACGCAGCCGGGAATGACGATCGTGTGCGGTGACAGCCACACCTCCACGCACGGCGCATTCGGGGCATTGGCAATGGGAATCGGCACTTCCGAGGTCGAACATGTGTTGGCCACTCAGACACTTCCGCTGCGCCCATTCAGGACGATGGCTGTCAACGTCGACGGTGAACTGCCGGCGAGTGTGACGGCCAAGGACATCATTCTGGCGGTGATCGCCAAGATCGGCACCGGCGGTGGCCAAGGCCATGTCATCGAATATCGCGGCAGCGCCATCGAATCGCTCTCGATGGAAGCCCGGATGACGATCTGCAATATGAGCATCGAGGCCGGCGCCCGGGCGGGGATGGTTGCACCCGATGCGACCACATACGAATTCTTGCGCGGACGCCCGCATTCCCCGACCGGCGCGCTGTGGGATGCGGCGCTGGCTTATTGGGATCAACTCGCTACCGACGAAGGCGCGGAGTTTGACACCGAGGTCTATTTGGATGCGGCTTCGGTGACGCCGTTTGTCACCTGGGGAACAAATCCGGGGCAGGGCGTCCCGTTGGGGGCGACGGTGCCTGACCCCGAGCTGATGACCGATGACAACGAGCGCCAGTCCGCCGAGAAAGCGCTGGCGTACATGGACCTTCGGCCCGGGATCCCGATGCGTGATATCGCGGTAGATGCCGTGTTTGTCGGATCGTGTACCAACGGCCGCATCGAGGATTTGCGCGTGGTAGCCGAAGTGTTGCGAGGCCGCAAAGTCGCTGACGGAGTGCGGATGCTGGTCGTGCCGGGTTCGATGCGGGTTCGCGCACAGGCCGAAAACGAAGGGCTGGGCGAGATCTTCACAGCCGCCGGTGCCGAGTGGCGTCAGGCCGGCTGCTCGATGTGCCTTGGTATGAATCCCGACCAGCTGTCGCCGGGGGAGCGGTGCGCGGCAACGTCGAACCGCAATTTCGAGGGACGCCAGGGCAAGGGCGGCCGCACACACTTGGTGTCGCCCGCAGTTGCCGCCGCCACCGCGGTGCGCGGGAAGCTCTCCGCCCCCGCCGACTTGAACTGAGAAGAGGGAGAACCGCAATGGAGGCTTTTCGCACTCACACCGGTATCGGAGTGCCGCTGCGGCGTTCCAATGTCGACACCGATCAGATCATTCCGGCGGTCTATTTGAAGCGCGTGACCCGAACGGGTTTCGAAGATGGATTGTTCGCGGCGTGGCGCAACGATCCCTCTTTTGTGCTCAATCTCAGTCCGTTTGACAGAGGTTCAGTACTGGTCGCCGGTCCCGATTTCGGCACCGGATCCTCTCGCGAGCATGCGGTGTGGGCGCTTATGGACTACGGATTCCGAGTAGTCATCTCGTCGCGGTTCGGTGACATTTTTCGGGGCAATGCGGGCAAGGCGGGGCTGCTGGCCGCCGAAGTTGCCCAAGATGATGTCGAACTGCTGTGGAAGCTGATCGAGAGCAGCCCCGGGCTGGAAATCACTGTCAATCTTCAAGATCGGAATGTGGCCGCAGGAACGGTGGTGGTGCCGTTCAAGATTGACGATTACACCGCCTGGCGCCTGACGGAAGGCCTCGATGATATAGCCCTTACGCTGCGAAAACGGGGCCAGGTCGAAGTTTTCGAGTCAACTCGGCCAGCTTGGAAACCGCAGACGCTGCCAACTTCCTGACGGCTCGATTGGCCCCGAATTTCGGGCGCCACAGCGGTGTATTTGACGCGTTCGCCACCGACCAAGCGCGGCAACCGGATTCCTAAAAAGTTCGCCAGAACTGATTGAAATTGCGCGTGGCTCTTGGAAATCAGGCACCTGAGGGTTTACCGTGTCCTCTAGTCGGTCCAACGTGGACCGCGAGCAGCGGAGGATTTTGCATGAACAAGGCAGAGCTCATTGATGTGCTCACAGATAAATTGGGCTCAGATCGACGGTCGGCAACCGCCGCCGTCGAGAATGTCGTCGACACTATTGTGCGGGCGGTGCACAAGGGTGACAGCGTGACCATTACCGGCTTCGGTGTCTTCGAACAGCGTCGTCGCGCGGCACGTGTAGCCCGTAACCCGCGCACCGGTGAGACGGTAAAGGTAAAGCCAACATCTGTGCCTGCGTTCCGTCCGGGCGCACAATTCAAAGCGGTTGTCTCTGGCGCGCAGCGCCTCCCAGCGGAAGGACCAGCAGTGAAGCGAGGAGTCGTGGCCGGCGGTGCCAAGAAGGCCGCCAAGAAGTCGCCGGCGAAGAAGGCCGCCAAGAAGACCGTGAAGAAGGTTGCCAAGAAGGCTCCGGCCCGTAAGGCCGCCGCGAGGAAGGCACCGGCCCGCAAGGCCGCGACCAAGCGGGCGCCCGCTAAGAAAGCCGTGAAGAAGGCTGCTAAGAAGTCGCCGGCAAAGCGGGTCACCAAAAAAGCCGTGAGGAAGGCTCCCGCTCGTAAGGCACCGGCCAAGAAGAGCGCTGCCAAGCGGTCTCCGGCCAAGAAGGCCACGGCCCGCCGCGGCCGTCGGTAAGCACTAACCGCTGAACACAAGATTCGCCGCGGGGCCGGCTCTAATGAGACGCCCGCGGCGAATCTTCGTGTCAGGTCACCACGTTGGTGGCCAGCGCACTGCCGATATGATCGGCGGCAACCAGATGGCCATCCGCCAGCGAGAGCACCCAGGTGCTGCCCTTGCGGTTGCGGGACTTGTCCGGACGTATCCCGTCGCGTTCACACCACCAGGCGATCAGGTCTGGAATCACCTTGCCCTGGGTGCAGATCACCGGCGTGCGATGCAAGTCGGCAATCTGTAAAACCCGCCGTCGACCGCGTTTAGGGTTGTCGGCATACGCTTCCTCGGTCAGCGTGGGCTCATTGCAGATGACCACACCCAGTTCCTCGGCGAGCGGCTCAACGGTTTGGTGACACCGCATGCGATCAGCTGCGTACACGTCGGTGGGACCAAAAGCAGACAGCTGCCCGACGAGTGCCTCGGCTTGCCCACGGCCCTTCTTGTCCAGCGGCCGCATTTTGTCGTCACCGGAGAATCGAGACTTGCTGCCCGCGGTGCCGTGCCGGACCACCAATACGGTCTGGGTGTCCGCCGGAAATTTGGCGAACCGGCGCAAGACCTTTCGGTCGTGTGGGTAGGACACTTTCCCGGCCGCATCGGCGATCGACAGCCAGATCAGATCATCGGCTTCTCGGCCGGGAGCGAATTCTCCGCCGAGGCTGCGCGCCGCCCAGTAGCGAACCCGCTTGACGCCTTGGTCCACCGGGTAGCTCACGTTGTGCAGTCGCCGACCAAGTTGTGCGCGGTGTCCGGTCTCCTCGAAAACTTCTCGGACCGCGGTCACCGGTTCGGTTTCCCCGGGATCCATTTTGCCCTTGGGCAGCGACCAATCGTCGTAGCGAGGGCGATGGATGAGAGCAACCTCGACCAACCCGCCGGGTCCGGGTCGCCAGAGCACCGCACCGGCGGCCCAAACGATTTTCTCGCTCACACTAAGTCATCCGACCGACGGCGAGTCGGCACCGTAACGCTGGCAAGTCAATTCGCACCTTCGCGGCTGATGGACGTCGTCGCAATGGTACAGGTGGCATCAGGAGCTCCGGTGCCGCTCCATCAGCGATACCTGGTGGTCGCGAACCGTGTGACCCGGTTGCGGTAACGCGGTCCATTGTGCTTCGGACCCAAGTTCCCAGCAGCGCGTTGCGGGGTCCAGCGCCGACTCGAAGATGTCGTTCAATTGTGCGGTCAGTCGGGGGTCCTTCACCTGAGCCAGCACCTCGACCCTCCGATCGAGGTTGCGATGCATCATGTCGGCGCTACCGATCCAGAATTCGTCGATGGCACGGAAATGGATGATCCGCGAGTGCTCGAGGAAACGTCCCAGAATCGAGCGCACGGAGATGTTTTCGGAGAAGCCCTCGACGCCGGGACGCAGTGCACAAATTCCGCGCACCACCACCTCAACGCGCACCCCGGCTTGCGACGCACGATAGAGCGCATCGATGACCTGCTCGTCGACAAGCGCATTCATCTTGAGCCGGATCCGCCCGCTGCCGGATTCGTGGTGAGCGGCAATCTCCCGCTCGACACGTTCGATGATGCCGGCGCGAATACCATGCGGCGCAACCAAAAGGTTGCGGTAGTCCAGCTTGCGTGAATAGCCGGTCAGCGAGTTGAACAGGTCGGTGAGGTCGGCGCCGATGTCGGGGTCGGCGGTCAACAGGCCGATGTCCTCGTAGAGCCGCGCGGTCTTGCTGTTGTAATTGCCGGTCCCGATATGGCAGTAGCGCCGGATCGCCGAGCCTTCACGACGCACGACCAGACAAGTCTTGCAATGCGTTTTCAAGCCCACGAGGCCGTACGCCACATGGACTCCCGCCTGCTCCAGTGCGCGCGCCCATGCGATATTGGCCTGCTCGTCGAACCGTGCCTTGATCTCGACCAGTGCCACGACTTGCTTTCCGGCCGCGGCGGCTTCGATCAGCGCCCGAACAATCGGTGAGTCACCCGACGTGCGGTAGAGCGTCTGCTTGATTGCCAGCACATTGGGATCGGCGGCAGCCTGCTCGATGAATCGTTGCACGCTAGTGGAGAACGAGTCATAGGGGTGGTGTACCAACACGTCACCCTCTCGCAGTGTCGCGAAAATGCTCTTCGGCGTTTCCCGCTCGGCGAACGCCGGGTTGGTGGCAGGAACGAACGTCGGATCCTTCAGCGCCGGCCGGTCGAGGTCGTAGATCTGCCACAGCGACGACAGATCAAGCAGCCCCGGTACCTCGACGACATCACCGGGATGCACGTCAAGTTCGCGCAGCAACAGCTCCAACATGTGCTCGGTCATGTCGTCGGCCACCTCGAGGCGCACCGGCGACCCGAACCGCCGACGCGCCAGTTCCCGCTCGAGGGCCTGCAGCAGGTCCTCGTCGCGATCCTCTTCGACCTCGAAATCGGCGTTGCGGGTAATGCGGAACGCGTGATGCTCGACAATCTCCATACCCGGGAACAGCACCGGGAGGAAGGCCGCGATCAGCTCCTCGGTCGGCAGAAAGCGAACTTCTGCCTTTCCCTGGTCGCCTTGCCTGTCGTCGAGCTCGACGAAACGATCGACGTTGTCGGGCACCTTGACCCGCGCGAAGTGTTGCCCGCCGTCCCCGGGCTGCCTGACCGTGACCGCCAAATTCAGGCTCAAACCGCTGACGAAGGGAAATGGGTGAGCGGGATCGACGGCTAGCGGAGTCAGAACCGGAAACACCTGCTCGTTGAAATAGGTCGATAGCCGTTCGCGCTCAGCCTCGTCCACCTCGGCCCACGTGATGACGTGGATACCTTCCGCGGCCAACCCGGGCCGCACCGAGTCCAGGAAGACCTGTGCGTGCCGGCTGGCGATGTGTTGGGTCTGCTCGCCGATGCGACGCAGTTGCTCGCGCGGGGTTAGACCATCAGCGGAGCGCACCGACAGGCCCATTTCGTCGCGCCGTTTCAGGCCGGCGACGCGAACCATGTAGAACTCGTCGAGGTTGGAGGCGAAGATCGCCAAGAACTTTGCCCGCTCAAGCAAGGGCAGCGAGGTGTCAGCGGCCAGCGCCAGCACGCGAGCGTTGAAGTCCAGCCAGCTCAGTTCACGGTTGAGGTAACGGTGCTCGGGAAGTTCGTCTTTGACCAACGCAGCCGTGGCAGCGGGCGGTGCGGCCGGTGCTGAGTCGTCGGGTCGCCACGCGGGCCCGTCGGGCCGGGCCTCCGCTAAGCTGGTAGCACCTGCTGCGGCGGCGGCTTCCGTGGCTTCCCTGGCTTCGATATCGGTCACCCTTGCGATCATTCCCCATTATCGGGCGGTGCTGCTACCCACCAGCTGGCGTCCATTCGCCGTTGAGATGCCGTTCACCCGTCGTTACCGGCTGGCCGCAACGGCCCGGCCGGTCACCTGGCCCATCCCCAGACGGCGCGCGACTGCCAAGTCATCGGGTGTGTCGATATCGCAGCGCAATCCGGGCCACGCCCCGGTGAGCTCGATCGCGCCCGAACGTCGATGTCGCGCGGAGGAATCCGGCCCAAACTGCGGGTCGAGCGGGACGCCGAAGGCAAGCAGCGCCGCGGTGCCGGTGCCGAGCCGGTCGGCAACGAAACTGCGCTGGTGATGTCGTGCCGCAGCGATCGCCTCGGCGAGTTCCTGCGTCTGCAATGCCGGTAAATCCCCTTGCAGCACAACGATATTCGATACCGACTCGGCAACCACCTGCTCGGCGGCGGCGATCGCATTGTTCAGCGGGTCCGGGTGGCCTTCCGGCGTGGGATCGGATAGCACCTCAGCGCCGAGTTCGGTTGCCGCGCCCGCCGCGGCGTCATCGGGCGTGATGACGGTGATGTGTTGCACAGCCCCGACCCTCGCGGCGGCGGTGAGGGTGTCAACCAGCATGGCAAGCACTACCTTTTCCCGCGTCTGTGCGGAAAACACCGGCGCGAGCCTGGTCTTGGCGGCGGCTAGTCGCTTGACGGCGACGATCAAGCCGACATCAGGGCCGGTGTCGGCTTGGCTGCCGTTCATAGCGCCATCCTGCCAGTGCCTGCATTGTCGCTGGGCTACGGTGGAGCGCCGGAAGTGAGCGCATCAATGACAGACGGGGACGACGGCAGACGATGGCCAGCACGACAGCGGTGATGGGGGCTGGTGCATGGGGTACGGCGCTGGCCAAGATCCTCGCCGACGCGGGCGGCGAGGTCACGCTGTGGGCGCGGCGATCCGACCTGGCCGCGGAAATCAACGCAAGCCGTGAAAACCCCGACTACCTACCCGGCATCCAGTTGCCGGCGGGCGTCCGCGCCACCGGGGACGCCGACGAAGCGCTGAGCGGGGCGTCAACCGTGCTAATGGCTGTGCCGGCGCAGACGATGCGAACCAATGTCGAACAGTGGAAGAGCCTGTTCACCGATGGAGCAACCCTGGTCAGCGCCGCCAAGGGCATCGAGTTGGACACGCTGATGCGGATGAGCCAGGTCGTCGCTGCGGTAACCGGCGTCGACGCGTCGCAGGTGGCGGTCATTTCCGGGCCCAACCTGGCGAGCGAGATCGCCGATGAGCAACCTGCTGCCACCGTCATTGCGTGCAGCGATTCCGGGCGGGCGGTGGCCTTGCAGCGCATGCTCAACACCGGTTACTTCCGTCCGTACACCAATGCCGACGTGATCGGCACCGAGATCGGCGGCGCCTGCAAGAACGTCATCGCGCTGGCCTGCGGAATGGCGGCGGGGGTTGGCCTGGGGGAAAACACCGCGGCGGCGATCATCACCCGCGGGCTGGCCGAGATCATGCGGTTCGGGATAGCGGTCGGGGCTAAAGGGACAACGTTGGCGGGTTTGGCCGGGGTCGGTGACCTGGTGGCCACCTGCACCTCGCCCCGCTCACGTAACCGTTCGTTCGGCGAATGCCTGGGGCGGGGCGGGACGATGGAGTCGGCGCTGCAGGCGCGCGGCGGCCACGTCGTCGAAGGGGTGACGTCGTGCGAGTCCGTGCTGGCATTGGCCTCGAGTTACGACGTCGAGATGCCCCTGACCGACGCGGTGCACCGCGTCTGTCACAAGGGGCTGTTGGTGGACCAGGCGGTGGCTTTGCTGTTGGGACGCAGCACCAAACCGGAATGAGCTGGTAACCAGCACCGCGGCGCCTAGGCGGTAGCCTCTCTAGGCGTGAGTGCCCGTGACCGCATCCGCGTCGCCGTCGTGTTCGGCGGACGCAGTAACGAGCACGCCATTTCCTGCGTCTCAGCGGGCAGCATTTTGCGCAACCTTGATCCGGAGCGGTTTGAAGTCGTCGCGGTCGGCATCACCCCGGATGGCTCGTGGGTGCTCACCGACGGCGACCCGGACGCTCTGGCGATCACCAATCGTCAGTTGCCGGGGGTGAGTTCAGAATCGGGCACCGAACTGGCTCTGGCGGCAGATCCGCAGCGAGCCGGTGAGTTGGTGTCGTTGTCACCCGGTGGGGCTGAGGTGTTGGCGTCCGTCGACGTGGTCTTCCCGGTGTTGCACGGACCCTACGGGGAAGACGGCACCATCCAGGGGCTGCTCGAACTTGCCGGCGTGCCCTACGTCGGCGCTGGCGTGTTGGCCAGCGCGGCGGGGATGGACAAAGAGTTCACCAAGAAATTGCTACTCGCCGAAGGACTTCCGATCGGTGCGCATGCGGTGCTGCGAACGTCGCAGTCGACATTGGAACCTACGCAGCGTGAAAGCCTCGGGCTGCCAGTGTTTGTCAAGCCCGCGCGGGGCGGCTCGTCGATCGGGGTCAGCCGGGTGACCAGCTGGGAGGAGTTGCCCGCGGCCATTGGGCTGGCGCGCCAGCATGATCCGAAGGTGATCGTCGAGGCTGCCGTTGTCGGCCGCGAATTGGAATGTGGCGTGCTCGAATTCCCCGACGGCACAGTGCAAGCCAGCACCGTCGGAGAAATCCGGGTGGCTGGGGTGCGCGGCCGCGAAGACTCCTTCTACGACTTCGCGACCAAATACCTCGACGACGCCGCCGAACTCGACGTGCCCGCCAAGATCGACGACGAGGTAAGCGAGGCAGTGCGGGAGTTGGCGATCCGCGCGTTCAAGGCAATCGATTGCCAAGGCCTGGCCCGGGTGGATTTTTTCCTCACCGACGACGGGCCAATAGTCAACGAGGTCAACACGATGCCCGGATTCACTACGATCTCGATGTACCCGCGGATGTGGGCAGCCAGCGGGATGGAGTATTCGGCCTTGGTGGCGACCATGGTCGAAACGGCGCTCGCGCGCGGGACAGGTCTGCGCTAGCGCTTGCCACTCCCCGCTCGCCGAGTGTGAACTTACGGCGTCGACGGTGAACTGAGGGCGACAGAATCGCATTTTTCCCGTCCAGGATTCACACTCGAATCCCAGGCTTCACACTCGATTGCCAGAGATGGTGTCAGCCGGCCGGCGATGGGCTGATCGGGACCGCCGGGATGGTGCGGCCGATCAGTTCTGAAAGCTGCTGGATCGGCGTCGGCCCAGAACCCGGCGGCAGAGTGAGCGCTACATAGACCGGGCGATCGACGGTGTACCAAGTAGCGCGGTCATCTTGGCGCACCTCGAACCACTGCACCCGGTCGACGAGCTGGATCGGCGAACCGACCACGAAATCGGTCGGACGGTCGAGTCCGCATCGCAGCACCACCGGTTCGCTAGCACTTGCCGCCCGCCAGCCGGCGGTGCCTGCAGGCACGGGCTGCACGATGGACGCGCGCTGATAGTCGCCGAGCCGCTGCGGCAGTGCCGCCAGCAGCGTCCGGCAGGGTGGATCCTGCGCGTGCGGGGCGGGGACAGTTGCGATGGCCACCGGTTGTAGCGGCGGGTGGTGAGTAACCGCGATCGCCAAGACGACGCCGATCGCGCCGACCGCCAGCACTAGCGCAGCGATTAGCACGGTGCGCGGCGGGCCTTCACTATTGTCCATCGTGCTTACACTCCCGGGGTCGTAACGTACCCGCCAGGAGGTGGTGTGAGCACGCTGGGCGAACT
The DNA here is from genome assembly GCF_049585075.1 of Mycobacterium sp. Classification (GTDB taxonomy): domain Bacteria; phylum Actinomycetota; class Actinomycetes; order Mycobacteriales; family Mycobacteriaceae; genus Mycobacterium. Next base: position 2,755 of record NZ_JBAUZA010000389.1, on the reverse strand, counting down.
CGGCGAGTTCGGAATGATCGACCGGCTGATACGGGGCCGGCGCCAGCCGGGCGCGGTCGCTGTCGGACCGGGTGACGACGCTGCTGTGTTGGTGGCCACCGACGGTCGCGTCGTGGTGTCCACGGACATGCTCGTCGAGAACCGGCACTTCCGGCTGGATTGGTCGACTCCGCACGACGTCGGCCGTAAAGCCGTCGCGCAGAACGCCGCCGACATCGAGGCGATGGGCGCACGGGTCACCGCGTTGGTCGTCGGCTTCGGCGCACCGCCCGAAACGCTGACAGCACACGTCAGCGCGCTGGCTGACGGAATGTGGGACGAGGCCGGCCGGATTGGCGCCGGCATCGTCGGCGGAGATCTGGTCAGCAGCCCGCAGTGGGTGGTGTCGATCACCGTGCTGGGCGATCTGGACGGCCGAGCGCCGGTGCTGCGGTCCGGGGCGCGACCCGGTTCGCGGATTGCCGTCGCCGGCCAGCTTGGGCATTCTGCTGCCGGATATGCGCTGTGGCACAACGGTATTGATGGATTCGACGACTTGCGGCATCGCCATCTCGTCCCGCAACCGCCCTATGGGCAGGGCCGGGCAGCTGCCGACGCCGGTGCTCAGGCGATGATCGACGTTTCCGACGGTCTGGTCGGCGACTTGCGGCATCTGGCCCAGGCATCCGGCGTGACCGTCGACTTGAGCACCGAGGCCCTCCGCGCCGATCGCGAAGCACTTCTGGGTGCCGTAGAGGCGGTCGGCGTCGACGCGTGGACGTGGGTGCTCGGCGGGGGAGAGGACCATGCTCTGGTCGCCGCGTTCGCGGGCCCGGCCCCGGCCGGATGGCGGGTGATCGGGCAGGTGCTCGACGGGCCGGCACGGGTGCTCGTCGACGGCGCGGAGTGGCGCGGATACGCCGGCTGGGAATCGTTCGGCCGCTAGGGTGACCCGGTGACCGTCTACGCCATCGCCCAGTTGCGGTTTACCGACCGCGCCGCCTACGACCGGTACCAGGCCCGATTCATGGATGTCTTTCGTCGACACCGCGGAACGTTGCTGGCTGCCGACGAGTCTCCAGAGGTCGTTGAGGGCATTTGGGATCGCGACAAGGTGGTGTTGATGTCCTTTCCTGACGATTCGGAATTCCGGTCATGGTCGGAATCGCCGGAGTATCAGGAGATTTCCCAGGATCGCCGCGCGGGTGCGGACACGGTGGTGGTGTTGGCAAAGGGGCTGGTATGACCGCTCGGCCATTGCGTGAACTCGTTGAGAACGGCTGGGCAGCCGCATTGGAGCCGGTCGGCGAGCAGGTAGCCAACATGGGCCAGTTTCTGCGCGATGAGATCGCAGCTGGCCGAGGCTACCTGCCAGCTGGCCCGAATGTGTTGCGGTCCTTCACATTTCCGTTCGATCAGGTGCGAGTTCTGATTGTCGGACAGGACCCCTATCCGACGCCCGGGCACGCCGTCGGCCTGAGCTTTTCGGTAGCCGCCGACGTGCGCCCGCTGCCCCGAAGTCTTGACAACATTTTTGCCGAATATGTCAAAGACCTGGGCCACCCGATGCCATCCAGTGGCGACCTCACGCCATGGGCAGAGCGGGGGGTGATGCTGCTCAACCGCGTACTGACGGTGCGGCCGGGCAACCCGGCGTCGCACCGCGGCAAGGGCTGGGAGGCCGTCACCGAGTGCGCGATTCGCGCTCTGGTGGATCGTCGGCAACCGATGGTGGCCATTTTGTGGGGGCGCGACGCCTCGACGCTCAAGCCGATGCTGGCGGGCGGTGATTGCGTCTCGATCGAATCGCCGCATCCCTCGCCGCTTTCAGCGTCGCGGGGATTCTTCGGTTCGCGCCCGTTCAGCCGCGCCAACGAACTGTTGGCCGAAATGGGCGGCGAGCCGATCGACTGGAAACTGCCTTAGCCGCGGGTGACCTTCCCGGCCTTGATGCACGACGTGCAGACGTTGATGCGGTGCTTGTTGCCGCCGGGGCGGGTGGCAATACGTAGGCTCTGAATGTTGGGATTCCACCGACGGCTGGTCCGGCGATGGGAGTGCGACACCGACTTGCCGAAGCCGGGGCCTTTCCCGCAGATATCGCAGACGGCAGCCATACGTGAAACTCCTCAAATCTCTGGGACCAACGACCAGTAACGGGTGGCCCGACGACCTGGCCAGAATAGCCGCCGCAGGGCAGAACCGCCAAAACGATCAACACGCGCCGAGTGCCATGTGACCTGTGCTGTCGGCTGCAATAGATAGGCTGGCGCCCACCGATGGCGGCGTGAAGGAGGTGGATCTCAGGTGGGGTCGGGGCTGGCTAGGCCGGATCGCCCATTGGACGCGTCCGCGCTGCGTGACTGGGCACACACCGCTGTTAGCGACCTGATCACCCACATCGACGAGATCAATCGGCTCAATGTGTTCCCGGTCGCCGATTCCGACACGGGCATCAACATGTTGTTCACCATGCGCTCGGCGCTGGCGGAGGCCAACACTGTTGTTTTTTCCAAGGCAGGTCCTGGGGACGTTGTCCGGGTGGCCGCCGCCCTGTCGGCGGGCGCGCTGAACGGCGCGCGCGGCAACTCCGGGGTGATTCTGTCGCAGATTCTGCGCGGCATCGCCGACGTCACCGCCGGCGCCGTCGCCGAATCCGGTGGTGAGCTGCAGGTCATCGACGCAGCACTGCTCGGCGAGGCGTTCAATCACGGCGTGGACCTGGTGATCAGCTCGATGGGTGGCCAGGAGGTCCCCGGCACGATCGTTTCGGTGC
>NZ_JBAUZA010000388.1:0-6814 GCF_049585075.1 Mycobacterium sp. | reverse complement strand
ACACCGGCCAGGCGCCACGGCCCTGGGTGGCCAGCACCCGCTCGGCGACCGCGATCTGCTGTTCGCGGCTGGCCTGGTTCGCGGAGGCGGCGAACTGTCCGCCGCCATGTGCGGCCCAGGTGCCCTGCGAGAACTGCAGCCCGCCGTGGTAGCCGTTGCCGGTGTTGATGGTCCAGTTGCCGCCCGCCTCGCAGCCAGCGACAGCGTCCCATTGCTCGTCGGTAGCCGCGGATGCGTGGCCCGCAAGTGCGATACCCCCGCCACCGATCACAGCACCGGTGAATGCGAGTTTGGCGACGTTGATGTTCGAAGTGGTGGGCTTACGATGCCGTCCGCTCATACGCGAAGACGTCCTCTCTTGATGCGCCCACGAGGTCAGCTGTCGGGTTCGGGCGGGAGAGGTCGCCCGGCCACACCGAATCTGATGCGAAACGGTGGTGGCTTCACCCCAAGGAGCCAGGTACGGCTCCGGTCCGATTTCGGCGGACCAATGGGTCCCCCGTCTCCATCCACGGGTTGTGGTGTTCCCGCCTATCGGATGGAGCTCGGCGCTATAGGCGAGAAGGCCCGTCGCTCAGGAAGATTCGGCGAGCCCGCGCACGACGCTAGCGGGTGATCGTGGCCGAGTCATTTTTTGTCGCGTCCAGCGTTTCGTGTTCCGTCGACGCGGAAAACGCCAGGAAGCCCCGTTGTCTGCGCAGGTCGGTGGCTACGATATCGGGCCGTTGCCGTCCCGTAATCAATCCGTTATGTGACTCAATTCACACCAATAAATGGCCGAGAAACGGCTCACAGCTGACCCGCGGATGACCGATCAGCGGTGTTCCGCCAGTGATTCGGTGCGGTTTGATTGCCCGACGGGAACGATTTCTTTGCCCAACGGCACCAGCGACACCGGGATCAGTTTGAGATTGGCCAGCGCCAGCGGAATACCGATGATCGTCACGGCCATCGCCACAGCGCTCGCCAGGTGCCCGATCGCAAGCCAGATCCCACACAACAGCAGCCAGATGATGTTCCCTATCAGGGTCCCGGTACCTGCGCCGGGCTTCTCGATGATCGTCCGCCCGAACGGCCAAAGCGCATAAGATGCGATGCGCAACGCTGCGAACCCAAACGGGATGGTGACGATGAGCAGGAAGCAGACCAGCGCCGCCAGCAGATAGCCGAGGGCCAACCAAAGGCCCCCGAAAATCAACCAGATGACGTTCAGGATCAGGCGCATTGTCTCCTCCAGCGGTAATGCCAGAGTACCGAGAAACTGGGTGCTCGGCCGGTGCCCTTCCGAGTAGGATCTGTCGTCATCGCGTCCTGCGCAGGCGGGGCGCTTCATTGTGTTACCCATACTTAGTTTCCAGTCAGACAAGCAGGTGAGACCGGTGCCGACAGGCAAGGTGAAGTGGTACGACGCCGCGAAAGGATTCGGCTTTCTATCCCAGGAGGACGGCGAGGACGTCTACGTCCGCTCCTCGGCGTTGCCTGCCGGCGTCGAAGGCCTCAAAGCGGGGCAGCGCGTTGAATTCGGTGTTGCCTCCGGACGGCGTGGACCGCAGGCGTTGAGCCTCAAATTGATCGACCCGCCGCCGAGCCTGACCCGGCCCCGCCGGGAGGGTCCGGCCGAACACAAGCACAGCCCCGATGAGCTGCACGGCATGGTTGAGGACATGATCACTCTCCTGGAGAGCACCGTGCAGCCCGAGCTGCGCAAGGGCCGCTACCCGGACCGCAAGACCGCTCGCAGGGTTTCCGAGGTGGTCAAAGCCGTGGCGCAGGAACTCGATGCCTAACTGAGACCCGTCGTTCTGCAAAAGCATGGACCGGAGCGTTACTGGCGAGTAACACTGGGTATTACACCCGGGGAAGCCCGTCCAGCGAGGAGTGTCCGATGGCGCAGCAGGCACAGGTCAGCGAGGAACAAGCGAGAGCGGTAGCTGAGGAATCTCGCGAAAGCGGTTGGGATAAACCGTCTTTGGCCAAGGAGCTTTTCCTCGGCCGTTTTCCGCTTGAGCTCATTCACCCATTTCCCAAACCCTCTGACGAGGACGCGGCCCGCACCGAGAAGTTCTTAGCTCAGCTGCGGGAATTCCTCGACACGATCGACGGCAGCGTCATCGAACGCGACGCACAGATCCCCGATGAATATGTCAAAGGCCTCGCTGACCTCGGTTGCTTCGGCATGAAAATCCCATCGGAGTACGGCGGCCTGAACATGTCGCAAGTCGCGTATAACCGCGCACTGCAGATGGTTTCGACCGTGCATGCCAGTCTCGGTGCGCTGCTTTCAGCGCATCAGTCGATCGGGGTACCCGAGCCGCTCAAGCTCGCCGGAAGCGAGGAACAGAAACGGAAGTTCTTGCCGCGTTGTGCCGCCGGGGCGATCTCGGCGTTCCTGCTCACCGAGCCGGATGTCGGCTCCGACCCGGCGCGGCTGGCCTCGACGGCCACGCCGGTTGACGACGGACAGGCCTACCAACTGGACGGCGTGAAGCTGTGGACGACAAACGGCGTGGTCGCCGACCTGCTGGTGGTGATGGCGACTGTGCCCAAGAGCGAGGGGCACCGAGGTGGAATCAGCGCGTTCGTCGTCGAGGCCGATTCGCCTGGCATCACCGTGGAGCGGCGCAACAAGTTCATGGGGTTGCGCGGGATCGAAAATGGTCTGACCCGGATGCATCGTGTCCGGGTGCCGGCGGAAAACCTGATCGGTCGGGAAGGCGACGGCCTGAAGATCGCGCTGACCACCCTGAACGCCGGCCGACTTTCGATACCCGCGATAGCGGCTGGCTCCGCCAAGTGGTCGCTGAAAGTCGCTCGGGAGTGGTCGTGCGAGCGGGTGCAGTGGGGCAAACCTGTCGGCGAACACGCGGCGGTCGCCAACAAGATCTCGTTCATGGCCGCGACCAGCTACGCGCTCGAATCGGTGTTGGAGTTGTCCGGTCAGATGGCCGACGAGGGCCGCAACGACATCCGGATCGAGGCAGCGCTGGCCAAGTTGTGGTCAAGCGAGATGGCCTGCGTGATCGCCGACGAACTGTTGCAAATCCGCGGCGGCCGAGGCTATGAGACCGCCGAATCGCTCGCCGCGCGCGGAGAGCGGGCCGTGCCGGTGGAGCAGGTGGTGCGCGATCTGAGGATCAACCGCATCTTCGAAGGATCCAGTGAGATCATGCGGCTGCTGATCGCCCGTGAGGCGGTCGACGCCCATTTGAGTGCGGCCGGTGACCTTGCAAATCCCAAGGCCGACGTGCGGCAGAAGGCCAAGGCCGCGGTTGGTGCGAGCGGATTCTACGCAAAGTGGTTGCCGCAATTGGTGTTTGGCGAGGGTCAACGACCGACGGCGTATCGCGAGTTCGGCCGATTGGCGAGCCACCTGCGATTCGTTGAGCGCTCCGCCCGCAAACTGGCCCGCAACACCTTCTACGGGATGGCGCGTTGGCAAGCAGCGCTGGAGCAGAAGCAGGGCTTCCTCGGACGGGTAGTGGATATCGGTGCGGAACTGTTCGCGATGTCGGCGTCGTGCGTCCGGGCCGAGGCCCAGCGAGTCGCGGATCAGGCCCAGGGCGAACAGGCATACGAGCTGGCCGAGGCGTTCTGTCAGCAGGCCACCCTGCGGGTCGAGGCGTTGTTCAATGCCTTGTGGGATAACACCGACAGCACTGACGGCGCGCTGGCGCGCAACGTGTTGAAAGGTCGGTACAGCTGGCTCGAGGAAGGGATCGTCGACCAGTCCGAGGGCACCGGGCCGTGGATCGCGCACTGGGAAACCGGTGAGTCCACCGAGTCCAACCTGGCTCGGAGGTTTTTGACCGTGGCCGAATCCTGACATGGCATACGTCGCCGAGGCCGGCGAGTTCACCCGCGACACCAACTATATCGAAACCCGCATCACCGCCGACGGCCGGGACGGTTACCCGGTAGAGCCGGACCGATATCGACTGATCGTCGCTCGCGCCTGTCCGTGGGCCAACCGCGCGATCATCGTACGACGGTTGCTGGGGCTGGAAAGTGCTATTTCCATTGGGTTTTGCGGTCCAACCCATGACGAGCGCAGCTGGACTTTCGACCTGGACCCGGGTGGGCTCGACCCGGTGCTGAAGATCCCTCGGCTACAGGATGCGTATTTCAAACGTTTCCCCGACTATCCCAAGGGCATCACCGTCCCGGCAATCGTCGACGTGCCAACCGGCGCTGTGGTGACCAACGATTACGCGCAGCTGACGTTGGATCTGTCCACAGAATGGACTGCCTACCACCGCGACGGCGCTCCTCAGTTGTACCCCGAGCCGCTGCGAAACGAGATCGACGAAGTCAACAAAAGGGTTTACACCGAAATCAACAACGGTGTTTACCGGTGCGGCTTCGCAGGTTCGCAACAGTCCTACGACGCGGCCTACGACCGGTTGTTCACCGCTTTGGACTGGGTCAGCGATCGACTGGAAAGTCAGCGGTTCCTGGTGGGCGAGACGATCACCGAAGCCGATGTCCGCTTGTTCACTACCTTGGCCCGCTTCGACCCCGTGTACCACGGGCACTTCAAGTGCAATCGAAACAAATTATCCGAGATGCCCGTGCTGTGGGCCTATGCGCGAGATCTATTCCAGACGCCGGGCTTCGGCGATACCGTCGACTTCGTCCAGATCAAGCAGCACTATTACATCGTGCACGCCGACATCAACCCGACGCGAATCGTGCCGAAGGGGCCCGAGCTGGCCAACTGGTTGACGCCGCATGGCCGGGAAGCGTTGGACGGCAAGCCGTTCGGTGACGGCACGCCACCGGGGCCGCCTGCCCCGGCCGAAAAGGTGCCCGTCGGCCACGGCGCCTAGCCCCAATCGGTACGTACTGACCATTCCGCATGAGGCACGCCGTGCAATTCGCCGGCCCGGTCGACGACCACAGTCATCAACTGGACGGCGATCCCGGTCAACCGGCCCAGCTTGGGATCGACGGTGGGGATGGTGACCGCCAACCGGCTGTCGGGCCGGTAGAAGGTCGTCATCGGGTTGACCGCATCTTCATAGACCCGCAACAGCCACCACGGTGCCCGGCCGATCGCCGGCGGCACCGAAAGCTGCACCGGATCGCGCGCAGTCACCCGTAACTCGCCTTGCTCCCTTGGGTTTTCGCAATCGTTGAGGTCGAGCACTTTGCAATATCTATAGGGTCCGACTCGGGTCAGCTGACCGTGGGAATATGCGCTGATTTCCGGGTGTAGCGGACCGCGCCCGCGGGATAGCGCCCAGGCGCCGACTCCCGCGGCAGCTGCCAACACCACCACCACAGCAAGCAGCACGGCGGTGCCGAACTTTGCTGTCGGCTTCACTCCCACGAGACTGCCGCGCCGTCGTGGTTGCTACGACCACCTTCCTGCTCGACCATCACCGGCCGATTTCCGCCCAGGCCGGGGATCAGCGAGTCGCCGCGGAAGCTGACGACGGTCTGCGCCAGCCCCAAAATCAGCACGGCCGCAACGACACTGAAGCCGATCCACAGCTCGGTATAAAGCAACACGCCCAGTGCGCCGCCCAGCACCCACGCCAGCTGCAGCGTCGATTCCGAACGCCCGAACGCCGACGCGCGTGATTCTTCGGGTAGGTCGTCTTGTAACGATGCGTCCAGCGCGGCCTTGGCAATTGCGCTCGACCCTGAAGTGATCAGGGTTGCGATCGCGGCGGTCACCAGATTGCCGGCCACCGCCGCGGCCACTGCCGCAACGGTCACCGCCACTGTGCAGCGCACTGCCAGCACCGCGGGCCTGCCCAGGCGCAGCCGTGCGCTAGTGAAGTTGCCGGCGAAGTTACCGATGGCCGCGGCAGCGCCGATAAGTCCCAGCATGCCGAGCTGCACCCAACCACTGGCGTCACGCGCTTTGGCGACAAACGCCGGATACAAAAACAAGAATCCGACCATGACCTTGATCGTCGAGTTGCCCCACAACGAGGTGATGATGTTGCGGCCCAACGGTTGTCGAAGAGCCCCACCCGCTTTGCGAACCTCCTCCGGCCAGCTTCGCCGCGATGGATGGGTGCGATAGCTCAAGGTGGTGGGCACCTCACCCTCGGTCACTTCGACCCAGCGCGGAATGCGCATGCACAGCAAGGCGCCGCCAAGAGTGACCGCAACGACGACGAATAACGCGCCGGGCCAATGGAACAAGCGAGTGAAGACATACTCGATTCCGCTGGCGATGCCGCCGCCCAGGATGGTTCCGCCGAGCAGTCCGAACATGGTCAGCCGGGAATTGACCCGCACCAGGTCGATCGACGGCGGCATCACTCGTGGCGTGACCGCGCTGCGCAGGACGCTGAACGACTTCGAAAAAACCATCATTGCCAGGGCGCACGGATACAGCACCCAAGACGGGAAGCTTCCGGTGGCGCCGTCGTAATTGGTGATCAGCACCACCGCCAGCCCTGTGCGCAGCACAAACGACGCCGCCAGCGCGACCCGTCGGCCGTGCTGTAGCCGGTCGAGCGCCGGACCGATCAGCGGCGCGACAACCGCGAACGGCGCGATCGTGATCAACAGGTAGAGCGCGACCCTGTCTTTACTCTCCCCGGTGGCGGCGGCGAAGAACAGCGTGTTCGCCAGTGCGACGGCCATCGCGGCATCGGTCGCGAAGTTAGCCACCACCGGCCAGGTCAGCGCCGTCAGCCCGGACTTGTCGGCACCGTCGGCGGTGGCGGCGCGCTGCACCAACCCGTACATCCGCGAACCCATTTCACGGCTGCGCTGCGCGGCCGCGCGGGTGACGGTAACCCGCTCGCCGCCTGCGCCACTAGGCGGTGGCGCGCTGCGACGGTCGGACTCGGGC
>NZ_JBAUZA010000387.1:0-3841 GCF_049585075.1 Mycobacterium sp. | reverse complement strand
CCTGGCTGCGGGTGTTCGCGGCCGTAATGATGTTCAGCGGGGTGACGACCACCGCTTTGCTCGTCGCTTTCGTAGCCGACGTGTTGCTGTCGCGCCGCTTCGTCCTCGGGGCTGCGCGCCCCCGGATGCGTCATCTGCGTAACCACATTGTCGTCGTCGGGCTGAGCGCCGTCGCGATGCGCGTGGTTACCGATCTGACCACTGCGGGATACGACGTGGCGGTGATCGAGCAGGACGAGGACAACCGCTTCTTGTCGGCGGTACGCAAACTCGACGTGCCGGTGATCTTCGGCGACGCCACGTTGCGTCAAACCCTGCAGTCAGCACGGGTCGATCGTGCCCGCGCAGTGGCGGTGCTGACCCGCGACGACATAATCAACGTCGAAACCGGGATCGTGCTGACCGAAATGCTCGGGACTGAAATACGGCCCGGTCTCAACTGGACCGACGTTCCGTTGGTGCTGCGGGTCTTTGACCGCACACTGGGTTTCGCGGTGGCGCAGCGGTTCGGTTTTGAAAACGTGCGCTCCACCGTCGAACTGGCCGCACCCTGGTTCATCGGCGGTGCGGTCGGTCTGCAGGTGCTAGGCACGTTCTCGGTGGGCCAACGCTCGTTCGTGGTTGGCGGAATGCAGGTAGCACCCGGCAGCGAACTCGACGGCCTGCGCATGTTCGAACTGTCCACCCAGACCCGGGTCATCGCGATCACCCGGCCCAATTCACTGATCAAGCTGCACCCACGCCGCGATGCCCGACTGCACGCCGACGACACCGTCTACCTGATCGGGCCCTACCGCGAATTGCTTGCCACGCTGCGCAAAGGACGGCCACCCCGACAACCCGCGGCCGACGAGCCTGCCCATCAATAGGGCTGCCCGGTCGTGAGGATCGCGCGTCGAGAAGCGATTGGGGCTGCGATCGGGCTGGGCCTGGTTGCGGCCGCGTTCGTCTTGCCCCGCATGCACTGGGGCATCGCGTCGTATCTGCGCGTTCCAGACCGTTTCGCCTGGCATGCCGGGGCTGCCCCGATTTTCGGCCTGCTCGAGGCGCACGTCGGCTGGGGTACTGGACCGGCGATTGCACTTGGGCTGGCCGCCGTGCTGTGGGGACCCGTTGTAGCACAGCGGCTTTCATGGCGGGCGCTGCCCCTGGTCGCCTGGGCGACGTCTTGCGTGTGGGCGTTCTCGCTGGCGATGATCGACGGTTGGCAACGCGGGTTCGCCGGCCGATTGACCGACAAGGACGAATATCTGCCGCAGGTGCCGGGCATCACCAACATCCCGGAAACGCTGCGTACGTTTTCTAGTCGGATTGTGGATTTCCAGCCAAATTCGTGGATCACCCACGTCTCGGGTCACCCGCCGGGGGCGCTGCTGACGTTCGTCTGGCTGGACCGCATCGGCCTCGGGGGCGGCGCGTGGGCCGGGTTGCTGTGCCTGCTGGTCGGATCGAGCGCCGCGGCGGCAATCGTGATCACGCTGCGGACGTTGGCCGACGAGCCGGCCGCGCGAAGCGCCGCGGCGTTCGTCACCGTTGCGCCCACGGCGATCTGGATCGCCGTGTCGGCCGACGGTTACTTCGCCGGGGTCGCCGCCTGGGGCATCACACTGCTGGCGGTGGCGGTGCGCGGCGCCGTTCGATTCCCGGCACTGCTCGCCGCCGCCGCAGGATTGCTGCTCGGCTGGTCGGTGTTTCTCAGCTATGGCCTGATGTTGATGGCGATTCCGGCGTCGGCGGTAGGGGTGTGCGCGAGCAACTGGCGCTCCGCATTGCAGACACTGGTACCCGCACTTGTGGCCGCAGCCGCAGTGGCGGTGGTGTTCACCGCTACCGGCTTCTGCTGGCTCGACGGCTATAGCCTTGTGCAGCAACGCTATTGGCAGGGCATTGCGCATGAACGGCCATTTCAGTACTGGAGCTGGGCCAACTTGGCGGCGGTGGTGTGCGCGATCGGCTTGGGCAGCGTCGCCGGAATCAGCCGGGTCTTCGACGTGACCGCGATCCGCCGCCGATCGGGCCTGCATTTATTGATGCTGGCGATGCTGATTGCCATCATCTGCGCCGACGTGAGCATGCTGAGCAAGGCCGAGACAGAACGGATTTGGCTGCCGTTCACCGTATGGCTGACCGCCGCACCCGCGCTGTTGCCGCCGCGCTCAGCGCGGCTGTGGCTGGCCATTAACGTCGGTGGAGCGCTGTTGCTGAATAGTCTGATCTTTACCCATTGGTAGAAGGGAGGTCGGCCGATGATCACGCGGGGTCTCAAAAAGCTGTCGACGGTCGGCCCGCGATTCGAAAGCTCGCCGTTCGGCCAAGCAGCGATTAGCGGCGTGATCGTGCTCGTGCTGCTCATCGGCGTCGTGTGGAGTCTGCCGGATGCTGAAGTCAAGCGACGACTCGCGCCGGTGCTCCAGCCGATCGCGTCGGCGACTGGGCTGGAACAGAGCTGGCGGATGTATGCGCCGGATCCGCCGCGCCGCCAAGAGTTCCTCGACGTGCGCGTGACGTTGGCAAACGGTGCCCAGCGGGTGTGGACAAATCCACGCGGCGACCGCGTGGTGGGCGCGTTCGCGTGGTATCACTGGCAGAAGGTCAAAGAGAATGCTGTGCACGACCCCGCGAGCCGAGCTGGAGTGGCACATTGGATTGTTCGCCGGCTTACGGGACGCTCGGAGCGCGCTGTACGGGTGCAGATGATTTTGCGTACCGAGTCGCTTCCGGCACCGGGTACCAACGGTTCTCCCGTCCCGGGCGAGGAAATCCTCTACGACGAAACCCTCACCGGCGAGCCATGACTGAACCCGACCACCGTCGGCGGCCACGGGTTGTGGCCGCGCTGACCACATGGCGGATCTTTTGGTTTCAACTGCAACCGGCCTACACCCTGGGCTTGGTCAGGATGGCTTTCGGAGTCGTGGCGATCGGTTGGGCCATCTCTCTGCTACCCGATCTGTATCCGTTATTCGGCCCGCACGGGATAATGCCGCAGCAACCCGGTGACGCGTATTACTGGGGTGTTTTCGCGATCTGGAACAGTGACCATGCGCTGCTGATCGGATGGGCGGTGCTGCTGCTGTCGTCGCTCGTGCTGACCATCGGCTGGCACAGCCGACTCGCCGCGCTGGTGGTATTCGTGCTCATCATGTCGTTCCAACACCGCGACCCGTTGGTGTGGAACTCCGGTGATATCGCGGTGCGCATCGAGGCGCTGGTCCTCGCGCTCTCACCATGCGGGTCAGCGCTTTCGCTGGACCAAGCGCGCAGCGCGGGAACATTCTGGTCGGCGCAACAGCGCCCGCAGTGGGCGGTTCGGTTGTTGCAGGTGCAGATGTCGCTGATCTATTTGGCGTCGGCGCTCAGCAAGATCAAGGGCTCTACCTGGCCGCAGGGCACCGCGGTCTCCTACGCGCTGCGACTACCAGATCTGGTGCTGCTCTCTCCCCCACACTGGGCCACCAACACTGCGCTGCTGATGAACGCCGCCACCTGGGGCACCCTCGCCGTCGAGCTTTCACTTGCGTTTTTGGTGTGGAATCGTCACTTGCGACCTTGGGTTCTGGCCGCAGGCGTTGTCATGCACACCTTCATCATGATCAGCATCGCCGCGGGATTTTTCACCCTGGCGATGTTTGTGCTGTACCTCGCATTCATCCCACCCGAAACCGTGCAACGTCTTCCGCGCAACGCAAAACGCGTGCTTCGCCGCGGACCGAGTCCCGACACACCTGAACAATCCGAAGCAGTACCCGAGGGCAGCCCGCGATAGCACCCATGGACGATCACGAAACTCACTCGGGCGACGCGGCTTTGGCGCGTCGGCTCGGCCTCGCTGACGCGGTGG
>NZ_JBAUZA010000386.1:0-12122 GCF_049585075.1 Mycobacterium sp. | reverse complement strand
CTGCCGAGGTGATCGGCGGGCCGACGCCAGCGGCCGACAGTCTGGCCAGGGCGAAGAACGCGCTGGAGTCGACCGACGACGCTACGTTGCGTGGGTTGGCGGGCCAGCTCAGCGAGGCGCTGACGGTTGTCGGCGACGCCGCGCGTGAACTCGGCGATTACCTTAACGAATTACCATCCGATGCAAGCACTTTGGACACCAAACTGGCGCGGCAAGCCGAGTTGCGCACGCTCACCCGCAAATACGCCGCCGACATCGACGGCGTGCTGCGATGGGCCGGCGAATCGCGAGGGCGGCTGGCCCACTTGGACGTCTCCGAAGAGGCGCTGGCCGGCCTACATCGTCGAGTCGACGATCTGGCAACCGAACTGGCCTCCGCTGCAACCGAACTCAGCAAGGCGCGAAGGCAAGCGGCCAAGCGTCTGGCGAAGGAAGTCACCGGCGAGCTATCGGGCCTGGCGATGTCCGATGCCGAATTCACCATCACCGTGACGACCATGCCCGCCGGCGACGACGATGCCACCGGGCTAACGCTACCCTCAGGCGCGCGGGCCCATGCCGGCGGAGACGGTGTCGACCAGGTTGAGTTTGGCTTCACTGCGCATCGCGCCACCACAGTGCTTCCGCTGTCGAAAAGCGCGTCCGGCGGCGAGCTCTCGCGGGTGATGCTGGCCCTGGAAGTGGTGCTGGCGGCGTCAATGACGGGCACCACGATGGTGTTCGACGAGGTCGATGCCGGGGTGGGCGGCCGGGCGGCGGTGCAGATCGGGCGGCGCCTGGCGCGGTTGGCGCGCAACCGCCAAGTCATCGTGGTCACACATCTGCCACAGGTCGCGGCCTACGCCGATGTCCACCTGATGGTGGATAGCACGGGAAAAAACGGCGCCAGCGGAGTGCGGCGGCTCGACGGCGACGACAGGGTTGCCGAGCTGGCCAGGATGCTGGCCGGGCTCGGTGAGTCTGACACGGCGCGCGCACATGCGCGGGAGCTGCTCGAGGCCGCAGACTGTGACCGGATTGCGACCTCGTAACGGCAATCAATTGTGTGACAGATGTGACAAGATATAACTTCTGAGGCTGTTGTTACGGCGCGCCTCCCCGGTCGGGCTTACCTTCCCCGACAGAATCGCCCCCATGAGTGTGACCACGAGGATGACAGCGCTCCTGTCTCGTTCTGGCGGCCAGCGGCCGGGCGTCGTCGGCACGGCCCGGGTCGACCGCGACATCGACCGACTGCTGCGTCGGGTATGCCCCGGGGACATCGTGGTCCTCGATGTGCTCGACCTGGATCGGATCACCGCCGATGCGCTGGTCGATGCCGAGATCGCCGCCGTGGTCAACGCATCCCCTTCGGTGTCGGGGCGGTATCCCAACCTGGGCCCGGAAGTGCTGGTGGCCAACGGTGTCACCCTGATCGACGAGACGGGGCCCGAGGTCTTCAAGAAGATCAAGGACGGCGCCAAGGTCCGATTGTTCAACGGCGGGGTGTACTCCGGCGACCGCCGCTTGGTCCGAGGCACCGAGCGCAGCGACCAGGAAATCGCCGAACTGATGCAAGAGGCCAAGACCGGACTGGTGGCCCACCTGGAGGCGTTCGCGGGCAACACGATCGAGTTCATCCGTAGCGAAAGCCCGCTGTTGATCGACGGGATCGGCATCCCCGACGTCGACGTCGACCTCCGTCGCCGTCATGTCGTGGTGGTCTCCGACGAGGATCACGCCGCCGAGGACCTCAAGCGCCTCAAACCGTTCATCAAGGAGTACCAACCTGTTCTGATCGGGGTGGGCACCGGCGCCGAAGTGTTGCGCAAGGCGGGATATCGCCCGCAGCTCATCGTCGGCGATCCCAATGAGCTGAGCACCGACGTGCTCAAGTGCGGCGCTCAGGTGGTTTTGCCCGCCGACGCTGACGGTCACGCACCGGGCCTGGAGCGCATCCAGGATCTCGGTGTCGGCGCGATGACGTTCCCCGCCGCGGGTTCGCCCACCGATCTGGCGCTGCTGCTGGCCGACCACCACGGCGCGGCCTTGCTGGTAACCGCCGGGCACAGCGCCAACATCGAGACCTTCTTCGACCGGTCGCGTCAGCAGAGCAATCCGTCAACCTTCCTGACTCGACTGCGTGTCGGGGAGAAAGTGGTGGATGCCAAGGCGGTTGCGACCTTGTACCACAATCGAATTTCCGCCGGTGCGATCGCACTGTTGATCTTGACGATGCTGATCTCGGTCATCGTTGCGCTGTGGGTGTCGCGCACCGACGGCCTGGTGCTGCACTGGGCCGCCAACTACTGGAACCACTTCTATCTCTGGGTGCAGCACTGGGTCCACTAGGACAGGTACAGACGTGATATCGCTACGCCAGCACGCAATTTCATTGGCCGCCGTATTCCTTGCGCTGGCGGTCGGTGTTGTGCTGGGCTCGGGTGTCTTGTCGAACACATGGGTGTCCGGATTGCGTGACGAGTCCAGCAATCTGCACGGCCAGATCAACACGCTCAACGACCAGAAGGAGGCGTTGAACGAAAAGATCAGCGCTGCAGATGCTTTCGATACGCAGCTGGCAGGCCGGATGGTGCATGACGCGCTGAGCGGCAAGTCGGTGGTGATTTTCCGCGCTCCCGATGCGAACAATGACGATGTCGATGCCGTGTCGAGGATCATCGGACAAGCCGGCGGAGCGGTGACCGGTACGGTGTCGTTGACCCAGGAGTTCGTCGATGCCAACTCGGCGGAAAAACTGCGGTCCGTCGTCAACTCCTCGATCCTGCCGGCCGGCGCCCAGCTGAGCACCAAACTGGTCGACCAGGGCTCGCAGGCCGGCGACCTGCTGGGTATCGCGCTGCTGATCAACCGCGACCCGGCCGTCCCGACCGTCGACGACGGGCAGCGCGATACGGTGCTGGCGGCGCTGCGTGATACCGGCTTTATCGGCTACGGAAACCAGCACATCGGCGCGGCGAATGCCGCGACGATCATCACCGGCGGTGGTCTCGGCGACGACGCCGGAAATCAGGGTGTCAGCGTGGCCAGGTTCGGCGCTGCGCTCGCGCCGCACGGCTCGGGTGTGCTGCTGGCCGGACGCGACGGCTCATCGGGTGGAACGGCGGCCGTGGCCGTGGCCCGCGCTGATGCCGTGGTGACGTCGGCGATCAGCACTGTCGACGACGTGAACGCCGAGTCCGGGCGGATCACCACGGTGCTGGGGCTGGCCGACCTGGTCAACGGTGGCCACACCGGCCAGTACGGCACCGGTCACGGCGCCACCGGCCTCACTATCGCGCAGTAGGCGGGGCCCGTCCTCCGGGCGTGTCAGCGACGAGGCAGCGGCGCTGATGTTAGGGTGGATTTCCGTGGGTCGGCAGGCCCCAGCCCTGCGCCGTATTCACGGAGGTCGCTACATTGCGCAAGCATCCGCAGACCGCCACTAAGCATCTCTTCGTCAGCGGTGGCGTTGTTTCGTCTCTGGGCAAGGGGCTGACCGCCAGCAGCCTGGGGCAGCTGCTGACCGCACGCGGGCTGCAGGTGACGATGCAGAAGCTCGACCCCTACCTCAACGTCGACCCCGGCACCATGAACCCGTTTCAGCACGGCGAAGTGTTCGTCACGGAGGACGGCGCCGAGACCGACCTGGATGTCGGCCACTACGAGCGCTTCCTTGACCGCGACCTGTCTGGTTCGGCGAATGTCACCACCGGGCAGGTGTATTCGACAGTGATCGCCAAGGAACGCCGCGGCGAGTATCTCGGTGACACCGTCCAGGTGATTCCACATATCACCGACGAGATCAAGAGCCGCATCCTGGCGATGGCCAAGCCGGACGCCGACGGGAACCGCCCGGATGTCGTTATCACCGAAATCGGCGGCACGGTAGGCGATATCGAGTCGCAGCCCTTCCTTGAGGCAGCCCGGCAAGTTCGTCACGATCTGGGTCGGGAGAACGTCTTCTTCCTGCACGTGTCGCTTATCCCGTACCTGGCGCCGTCGGGCGAATTGAAAACCAAACCGACCCAGCACTCGGTGGCGGCGCTGCGTAGCATCGGTATCACTCCGGATGCGCTGATCCTGCGTTGCGACCGTGATGTTCCCGAGCCACTGAAGAACAAGATCGCGTTGATGTGTGACGTCGACATCGACGGCGTCATCTCCACCCCTGACGCGCCGTCGATCTATGACATCCCGAAGGTGCTGCATCGTGAGGAGCTTGACGCCTATGTGGTGCGCCGGCTCAACCTGCCTTTCCGCGACGTCGACTGGACCGAGTGGGATGACTTGCTGCGCAGGGTGCACGATCCACAAGAAACGGTCCGAATCGCATTAGTCGGCAAGTATGTCGACTTGTCGGATGCTTATCTGTCAGTCGTCGAGGCGCTGCGCGCCGCCGGATTCAAGCACAAGGCAAAGGTCGAAATCCGCTGGGTCGGTTCCGACGACTGCGAAACGACAAGCGGTGCCGCTGCGTTGCTCGACGATGTCCACGGCGTGCTGATTCCCGGTGGGTTCGGCATCCGCGGCATCGAGGGCAAGATCGGGGCTATTCGATACGCACGGTCCAGGGGTCTGCCGGTGTTGGGGCTATGTCTGGGCTTGCAGTGCATCGTGATCGATGCGGCTCGTTCCGTCGGCCTGACGCAGGCTAATTCGGCGGAGTTCGATCCGGCGACACCAGACCCGGTGATCTCCACGATGGCCGATCAGCAGGACATTGTCGCCGGCGAGGCCGATTTGGGCGGCACGATGCGGCTGGGAGCCTATCCCGCGGTGCTCGAGGCGGGTTCCATTGTGGCACAGACGTATCAGGCAACGCAGGTGTCGGAGCGGCATCGTCATCGCTACGAGGTCAACAACGCATACCGGGATCGGATCGCCGAAAGCGGGCTGCGGTTTTCCGGGACATCTCCCGACGGCCACTTGGTGGAGTTCGTGGAATACCCGCCAGAGACGCATCCGTTCGTCGTGGGTACCCAGGCCCATCCCGAGTTGAAGAGTCGGCCGACTCGCCCGCACCCATTGTTTGTCGGCTTCGTCGGGGCGGCCATCGACTACAAGGCGGAAGAGCGCCTTCCGGTGGAGATCCCCGAGCAGCCGTCGAACGGCAGTGAGCACCATGACGGGGTAGACCAGTCGCTGTCCGAGCCCGAACCTGTTGCCCGTGGCTGAGCACACCTTCGAGACGACGTCGTCCGAAACCTTGCATACCGGAAAGATTTTCGCGCTGCGCAAGGACCAAGTGCGGATGCCCGGCGGAAAGCTCGTCACGCGGGAGGTCGTGGAGCATTTCGGCGCGGTGGGTGTCGTCGCGATTGACGACGATGGCCGCATCCCGATGGTCTACCAGTATCGTCATCCCTTCGGTCGACGACTATGGGAGTTGCCCGCCGGACTGCTCGACGTCAACGGCGAAGCCGCGCATCTGACCGCCGCCCGGGAGCTGCGCGAGGAGGCCGGCCTGCAGGCGGACACATGGCAGGTGTTGGTCGATCTGGACTCCACACCCGGTTTCAGCGACGAATCCGTGCGGGTTTATCTGGCAACGGGTTTAACGCTGGTAGACCGGCCAGAAGCGCATGACGAAGAAGCCGACATGACCTTGCAGTGGTACCCCATGGCTGAGGCGGTCCGCCTGGTGTTCAGCGGCGAGATCGTCAATTCCATTGCAGTAGCAGGGATTTTAGCCGCCAACGCAGTCAGGGAAGGTGTCGCGCAACCGCGGCCGGTGGACGCGCCGTGGGTGGACAAGTCGACGGCGTTCGCCGCGCGGCAGGCTGCTCAGTGACCACGCTGGCGGTGCCGCTGGAGACCCAGCTGCAGGGCTACCTCGATCATCTGACGATCGAACGAGGCGTGGCCGCCAATACCTTGAGCTCCTATCGCCGCGACCTGCGCCGCTACTTCGAGCACCTCACACTGCGGGACATCGACGACCTGGCCAAGGTCTGCGAGGACGATGTCAGCGAATTCCTGGTGGCACTGCGGCGCGGTGATCCAGATTCCGGCGTCGTGCCGCTCTCGGCGGTATCGGCGGCCCGGACACTGATCGCGGTGCGCGGCCTGCACCGGTTCGCCGCCGCCGAGGGTCTGGCCGAAATCGATGTGGCGCAGGCTGTCAAGCCACCCACACCGGGACGGCGGCTACCGAAAAGCCTGAGCCTCGACCAGGTGCTCGCGCTGCTGGCCGGCGCCGGCGGCGACAGCCCATCCGATGGCCCGTTGACGTTACGCAACCGCGCGCTGCTCGAACTGCTCTATTCCACCGGCGCCCGAATTTCGGAAGCGGTCGGGCTCGATGTCGACGACGTTGACACGCATGCGCGCTCGGTGCTGCTGCGAGGCAAGGGCGGCAAGGAACGGTTGGTCCCGATCGGACGGCCGGCGGTGCAGGCACTCGACGCCTACATGGTGCGCGGACGTCCGGAGTTGGCACGCCGAGGACGCGGCACGGCGGCGATCTTCCTGAATGCGCGCGGCGGCCGGTTGTCGCGGCAAAGCGCTTGGCAGGTGCTCCAAGATGCCGCCGAGCGGGCCGGCATCACCGCCGGGGTGTCCCCGCATACGCTGAGGCATTCGTTCGCGACCCACCTGCTGGACGGCGGCGCTGATGTCCGTGTCGTCCAGGAGCTGCTGGGACACGCTTCGGTGACCACGACGCAGATCTACACGATGGTCACTGTGCACGCCCTTCGCGAAGTGTGGGCAGAAGCCCATCCGCGGGCGCGCTAGCCCAGATACTCCGATTCCAACACCAGGTCGGTAATCAGGCTCTGGTACTCCACGTGCGCCTTGTGCTCGGTGGTGCTCCAGTGCTTGCCCTGCTGCTGACGCATGTATTCGCGATACTTGGGCGCGCCGGGCACCTTGACGTTGTCGGCGACAACGATCGAGCCGGTATGCAACCAGCCCCGGTCGAGGATGCTCTGCAGGTCGGCGAGGTAAGCGTCCTTGTCGTGGTCGAGAAATAGGAAGTCGAGCGCGCCGGCGGTGAAACCATGCTCGGCGCCCAGCGCATCCAGCGTGTGCCCGCCGTCGCCGATGGTGCCGACTACACACGTCACCCGGTCGGCGACGCCGGCATGCGCCCAGATCTGACGGGCGTTGGCGGCGTTGGCTTCGGCAAGCTCGACCGAGTACACCTGAGCGATGGGCGCGGCGCGAGCGATGCGTAGCGCGCCCTAGCCGACATAGGTTCCGAGCTCCAGAGCCAGTTTCGGGTCGGCGCGCCGGACTGCGGCGTCGAGCAGCGCGCCTTTCTCGTCGCCGACGTTGATCAGCATCGACTTCTCATAGGCGAACCGGTCGATGGTTGCCAGGACGTCGTCGATGTCGCCCTCGCGCGCGTGTTTGAGCACGTATTCGACTGCGGCCGCTTCCCGCCCATCACCGATTTGGCCCGTCGTAGTGATGTTGCGGGCCCCGGTCGCCATCCGCCATACCGACCATCGCAACAACGGAATGCGCTGCTTCAGACTCATGGCCGCCACCATAGTGGGGCGACTGGCAAATTGGCTGGTTACATTGTTTGCGGGTCTCCCGGCGCGGGCGCATATACCCGTTAGACTCTCCTGCGATGTCCGCCATTTCCTTAACGCCGCGCACACCGGGTCGCTGTGCGCGCAGCCGCGGCGCTCGTGACTGACGACGCCGACAGCGGCACCGGAGTCGGCTTGACCGGACGTCCACCACGGGCCATCCCCGAACCCAGGCCGCGCACGTCGCACGGCCCGGCCAAGGTCGTCGCGATGTGCAATCAGAAAGGCGGCGTCGGCAAGACCACGTCGACGATCAATCTGGGCGCCGCACTCGCCGAATACGGCCGCCGCGTACTGCTGGTCGACCTGGATCCGCAGGGAGCGCTGTCCGCGGGCCTCGGTGTGCCGCACTACGAGCTCGAGCACACCATCCACAATCTGCTCATTGAGCCGCGGGTGTCGATCGACGACGTGCTGATGAACACCCGCGTCAAGCACATGGACCTGGTGCCCAGCAATATCGACCTGTCAGCCGCCGAGATCCAGCTGGTCAACGAGGTCGGCCGGGAGCAGACCCTGGCCCGTGCCTTACATCCGGTATTGGACCGCTACGACTATGTGCTCATCGACTGCCAGCCGTCGCTGGGTCTGCTCACCGTCAACGGTCTGGCCGGCTCCGACGGTGTCATCATCCCGACCGAGTGCGAGTATTTCTCGCTGCGGGGCCTGGCGCTGCTCACCGACACGGTTGAAAAGGTGCGCGACCGGCTCAACCCGAAGCTGGAGATCAGCGGCATCTTGATCACTCGCTACGACCCGCGAACCGTGAACTCGCGCGAGGTGATGGCCCGTGTTTTGGAACGCTTCGGTGACATGGTGTTCGACACGGTCATCACCCGCACTGTCCGATTCCCCGAGACCAGCGTCGCCGGTGAACCGATCACCACGTGGGCACCGAGGTCAGGTGGCGCGGCCGCCTACCGCGCGTTGGCTCGCGAGGTGATCGACCGGTTCGGCGCGTGACTGGCGGGGTCAGCTGCGAGGCGTCTTCCCAGACCGGCTTCCAGGTCAGGCTGACCAATTTCGAGGGACCGTTCGATCTGCTGCTGCAGCTGATTTTCGCCCACCGGCTCGACGTCACCGAGGTGGCGTTGCATCAGGTCACCGATGAATTCATCGCCTACACCCGCGCGATCGGTGCCGCGCTAGAGCTCGAGGAGACCACCGCGTTTCTGGTCGTCGCCGCGACACTGCTCGATCTCAAGGCGGCCCGGCTGCTGCCGTCCGGGCAGGTCGCCGACGAGGAGGACTTGGCGCTCCTGGAGGTGCGCGATTTGCTGTTCGCGCGGCTGCTGCAATACCGGGCGTTCAAGCACGTCGCGCAGATGTTCGCGGAGCTGGAGGCCGCCGCGCTGCGCAGCTATCCACGCGCGGTGTCGCTGGAAGACCGCTACGAGGATCTGCTGCCCGAGGTGATGCTGGGCGTAGACGCCGAGCGGTTCGCCCAGATCGCCGCGATCGCATTCACGCCGCGGCCGGTGCCGACGGTGGCCACCGAACACTTGCACGAGCTGATGGTGTCGGTGCCTGAACAAGCCGAACAGCTGCTGTCGCTCCTGGAAAAGCGCGGGGCGGGGCAATGGGCGTCGTTCTCGGAGTTGGTCGCCGACTGCCGGGTTCCGATCGAGATCGTCGGCCGCTTCCTGGCGCTGCTCGAGCTGTATCGGTCGAGGGCGGTAGCATTCGACCAGTCAGAAGCGCTTGGTGTGCTCCAGGTTTCGTGGACCGGAGAACGACCGACAAGCGAAGCGTTGCTCAGAGCCGAGTCGCTCGAAGCTCAAGAACTGCGAGACCAATACTCATGACCGACCAGCCGCCCGAACCGGACTTCGGCGATGAAGCGCCCGATCCCGATCTGGGAATCCGCGCCGGCGACGATGCAGAGCGGAGCGATGAGGAGGAGCGGCGCTTATTCGACGTCGCGACCGCGCCCCAGCTCGACGACGACGAGCTGGGCGCGGTGCTCGAGGCGCTGCTGCTGGTTGTCGACACCCCCGTGACGGTCGAGGCGCTGGCCGCGGCCACCGAGCAGCCGGCCTATCGGGTCGCCGCCAAACTACGGGTGATGGCCGATGCGCTGACCGAACGCGACAGCGGCATCGACCTGCGCGAGGCCGGCGGCGGATGGCGGATGTACACCCGCGCGCAGTTCGCGCCGTATGTCGAGCGACTGCTGCTGGACGGGTCGCGCTCGAAGCTCACCCGAGCCGCGCTGGAGACTTTGGCGGTGGTGGCCTACCGCCAGCCGGTGACCCGAGCGCGGGTAAGCGCGGTCCGCGGCGTCAACGTCGATGCGGTCATGCGCACGCTGCTCGCGCGTGGGCTGATCACCGAAGCAGGCACCGACCCCGACACCGGCGCGGTGACGTTCGCAACCACCGAGCTGTTCTTGGAGCGGCTCGGGTTGTCGTCGCTGACCGACCTTCCTGACATCGCGCCGCTGCTTCCCGATGTCGACATGATCGACGACCTGAGCGAATCCCTAGATGCCGAGCCACGTTTCGTCAAGCTTTCCGGCGGCCCGGCGTCTGACGATCAGCCGATGTCGTTCGACGTGGACCAGTAATGATGGTAGAGACCGGCGAGCCGCGTGGCGTCCGGCTGCAGAAGGTCTTGTCGCAGGCTGGAATTGCGTCCCGACGGCTGGCCGAGAAGATGATCGCCGACGGACGAGTCGAGGTCGACGGGGAGCTGGTGACCGAGCTGGGCACTCGGGTCGACCCGGACGTGTCGGTGATCCGCGTTGACGGGGCGCGGGTGATCCTGGACGACTCGCTGGTGTATCTGGCGTTGAACAAGCCGCGCGGTATGCAGTCGACGATGTCGGACGATCGCGGGCGGCCTTGCATCGGCGACTTGGTCGAGCACCGGGTTCGCGGCAACCAGAAGCTCTTTCACGTCGGACGCCTGGACGCCGACACCGAGGGCCTGATCCTGTTGACCAACGACGGCGAGCTCGCGCATCGCCTCATGCATCCCTCCTACGAAGTGCCCAAGACGTATGTGGCAACGGTCGGCGGGTCTGTGCCGCGCGGGCTCGGAAAAAAACTGCGCGCCGGAATCGAATTGGACGACGGACCCGCGACAGTCGACGATTTCGCCGTCGTAGACGCCATCCCCGGCAAGACAATGGTTCGCGTCACTCTGCACGAGGGACGTAAGCGCATTGTGCGCCGACTGTTCAAGGCCGCCGGGTTTCCAGTGCAGGCATTGGTCCGGACCGACATCGGCACGGTGTCACTGGGGGAGCAGCGTCCGGGCAGCATCCGTCCATTGCGCCGCAATGAGATCGGAGACCTTTACAAAGCGGTCAGATTG
Source organism: Mycobacterium sp. (assembly GCF_049585075.1). GTDB lineage: Bacteria > Actinomycetota > Actinomycetes > Mycobacteriales > Mycobacteriaceae > Mycobacterium. The sequence goes on along the minus strand of NZ_JBAUZA010000386.1, from coordinate 1,281 downwards.
TGAGCGGTGTCATCGTCGCCGTCGACGGCCCTGCCGGAACCGGAAAGTCGTCGGTATCAAGAGGATTGGCGCACGCGTTGCAGGCCCGCTATCTGGACACCGGTGCCATGTACCGCATCGTCACGCTGGCGGTGTTGCGCGCTGGAATCGACCCGGCCGATCCGGCGGCTGTCGGGGCAGCTGCGGCCACCGTCAAGTTATCGGTGGGCTTCGACCCCGGTGAAGATCGCAGTTACCTTGACGGAGAGGATGTCTCAACGGAGATCCGCGGCGACGAGGTCACTCAGGCTGTGTCAGCGGTGTCGTCAGTTCCCGCCGTCCGTACCCGGCTTGTCGAAATGCAGCGCAGGCTGGCTGAGGGCCCGGGCAGCGTCGTGGTCGAAGGCCGCGATATCGGGACCGTGGTGCTGCCCGACGCCGACGTCAAGATCTTCCTGACCGCATCTGCTGAGACCCGGGCGCGGCGGCGCAACGATCAAAATGTCGCCGCCGGCCTACCCGACGACTACCAGAGTGTGTTGGCAGATGTGCGCCGCCGCGATCACCTGGATTCGACGCGAGCCGTGTCGCCGCTGCGGGCCGCTTCGGATGCGGTGGTCGTCGACACCAGCGCGATGACCGAATCCGAGGTGATCGCTCACCTGCTGCAGCTGGTGCAACAGCGAAGCGAGGCGGTCAGATGAGCCAAGACGGTACCTGGGTCGATGAAAGCGACTGGGAATCAGTTGAATTCGCCGAAGATTTCGAGGGTGAGGCCGCGGGGCCACCGCCGGTGGTCGCGGTGGTGGGCCGGCCGAATGTCGGCAAGTCGACGCTGGTCAACCGGATCCTAGGCCGGCGCGAGGCGGTGGTGCAGGATGTGCCCGGTGTGACCCGCGACCGGGTGTCTTACGACGCCCTGTGGACCGGACGCCGGTTCGTCGTACAGGACACCGGGGGATGGGAACCCGACGCCACGGGTCTGCAGCAGCTGGTGGCCGAGCAGGCGGCGGTGGCAATGCGCACCGCCGACGCGGTGATCCTGGTGGTCGACGCGGTGGTCGGCGCGACCGCCGGTGACGAGGCTGCCGCGCGTATCCTGCGTCGCTCAGGCAAGCCAGTGTTTCTGGCCGTCAACAAGGTTGACAGCGAAAGAAACGAATCCGATGCCGCTGCGCTGTGGTCGTTGGGACTCGGTGAGCCATATGCGATCAGCGCGATGCACGGTCGCGGGGTGGCCGATCTGCTCGACGCTGTGGTCGGTGCGCTGCCGGAGGTGGCCGAGGCGGCGTCCACCGAGGG
>NZ_JBAUZA010000385.1:0-11278 GCF_049585075.1 Mycobacterium sp. | reverse complement strand
GGTGTCGCGATGACCTCTGCGGACGGGTACCCCGACGGTCAGCCCAGCGCCGGGATCCAGAAGGGCGACACGCTGGTCTTCGCGATCAAAATCCTCAGCGCCTCTGGCTGATTCAGCTGCTGCTCGGGTTCTTGGTGTCGTAGGTATTCGGAACCTTGAGCGCCGCGGCGATCGCCGCGATCAGGTCGGTGTCCGTGCGACCGCCTGTCTGTGGCCAGCCTGCGAACCCGCTCGCATCCTGGCCGACCAACTGGGTAAGCACAAGAGCCAGCGCGTCGACGAGGGTGCGGTTGCCGAGCTGTGGCCAGCCCTGACCCGTCGGACCGAGGAGCTGAACCCAGATCTGCTGGAGTTGCTGAGCCTGCTCGGGTGTCATGTGTTCTCCTGTCGTGAGCAATTGCTGAAGTTCTTCGGCGGTCCCGACAAACGCATCGGCGTCGACGCGTTGTCCGGCGACCTGCGCGGCGTCGGTGAATTGCAGGATCACCGGGTCGACGCCGCCGTAACCGGTCCAAAAGCCGGAATCGTCCCCGGGATACAGCGAACTGGCATAACCGGTGCCGCCGACGTAATCGGACGCGACCAACCCGGGAACGCCGGTCAGGCCGGGTGAGCCGATCTCCTGCCAATACCAATGCGGAATATAGGACAGCGCTACGTGTGCGCCCGCCGCGGTGATCGCGTCTGCGACTCTCCAAAAGTTATCCAGGTCGCCTGAGCCGGCCTCAAAGTCAAGCATCACCGGGATGCTGATATCGCCGAGAGCGCCGACCAGGTTGTCAGCCTGGGCGGCCGCCGGGTCGAGGGTGACGTAGTGGTACGCGACCAGGATGAGATCGTTCGCGTTCGCGCCGTCCCGAAACGAGACCCAGTAAGGGTCCACGTAGCCGCTGCCCTGGGTAGCTTTGGCGATGATGAAGTCGAAGCCCTCGGCCTTGACCTCGGCAAGGTTCAGTCCCGCTTGGTAGCTGGCCACGTCGATGCCGTACAAGGTCACGGGTCTGCTTCCCCCATCGTCGCGGGTTGCGTTTGGCCACCGGGCGTTTGGGCTCGTCCGCGTGCCCTACCGTAGCGATAATTGCGATGTTGGCCCAACAACACGCCGGCGTATTTGAACTTCCGCAGCTTTCCGCGTACCCGGCCTCGCGGCCGGCAAACCCGTGATGGCTTGTGCTACAAGTGCTTTAGGGGCTGTTTATCCGGGCGGCAGGGGTCGTTTCAATGTGGAGACGATGCTCCATTCGAATAACAGGTCTCCGCCCTTGTCATAGTCGCGGAAGTGGTGGGCGACCTGGACACGCTGAACCGAGGAGCCGACAATCTCCCAGCCCTGCTGCCCATACGCTTCCGTCTGACGGCTGGCCTCCTCTATCACCGTTTGCAGCGACTCGTGAGTGGAGTAGATAAAGGTGGTTTCCCAGCGCTGCGGGTGCCAGTTACCGTCTGACGCCTGCCACCAACCGGGCCCAGGCGAAGGCGTGCTCACAGGAGTGCTCATATCGGGGCATTTTAGGCTTTCTGCTTTCCGGCCAGCCGATCCAAACCGACGGGTTGTTGAACAGCGTTCGACGTTTTCGAGATTTGACGCGGCTCCGATGCGCTGGACCGCGGATCTTGTTTGCCGGAATCCGGCGCTGAGGGATCGAGGTGATTGACATCATGGTTGATCGATGGGCGACTTCGGGGCAGTCGGCGCTTGGCTGCTGTTAGTCATCGTGGTCATTGGCGCGGTGCTGATAGCAGTGGGCAGCGTGTGGCTGGCAAGCCACGCCCTTGCGCGTGACACGCGCCCAGAGGGCAACGCGGTCCTGTCACCATTTCTGACGGTTGTCGGCCTTATCTATGGTGCGCTGCTGGGCTTTACTGTCGTCGTTGGTTGGCAGCAATTCCTCTCAGCCCAGGTGACTGTCGCCAACGAGGCATCTGCGTTGACGACGCTGTACCGACAGACTGTCGCAATGCCGCAGCCAGAGCAATCGCAGTTGCGCAAGCAACTGCGGAACTATGCGGGAGCTCTTCAGGGTCCAAGATGGGGTAAGGACGACTTCGGCAGCATCAGCAACACGGGGCGGTCCGCGCTCACGGAAATGTATCGCATAGCGGGAAGATCGCAGCCCAATGTTGCATCGAGCCCGATCAATCAGCAGTTTCTGAGCGAACTAACCGTCTTGACGTCCGAACGCAGCACAAGAATCCTGAACGCCAAATCACGAATACCCCCACTGCTCTGGGGCTCCCTGATCTTCGGCGGAGCCGTGTTGATCTTGCTCACCAGCTCTCTGCGGCTTGCGAGCGACCGCACTCACATGGTTCTGGTGAGCGCCGTGACCGTCCTACTTGCCTTGCTTCTGTATCTCGTCTTCACGCTCGATCACCCCTTCGGTCCAATCGGCGTGACGCCACAACCATTTGCTCACGCCGTCACAGTTTTCGACTCGATCGACAACACCGCGTAGCTGCCGAACGACCACTGTCAGCTAACGCCAATCAACGGATTGTGTTCTGCGAGCAGCTTCTCCACGCGTGCCTCGTCGAGGCGAACACGTACGGTCGTGGCTTCCTGCTGATCGCGAACGACCTTTGCCAAGCTGAACGCGCTCGAGACGAGAAACAACACGCTGATGCCGAGAAACAAGCGCTGCCAAGGGTCCAGCGGAAGGAAAAGGATCCCGCCGAGCGAGGCGAGGAAGCTGACCGCGAAGGCGACTACCGTCTGCATGAAGAACGCCGCGGTCGTCTTCGACATGCCATTGGAAATACTCATGTCAACTAGTATGCGGGCAGCGCGAGGGCCGCACCCGCACTAAATTTGCGATCACGACGATCTTGATTCTTCTCCTAGTGCCGCAGGGCTACTTACCGTTCACGGATGACGTCAACCGCAACCGGTATCTCGGCGCCTCAGATACAGCGAGCCATACCTGCGACTTTCAAGCAGGCGCTCTTTGTCGCCGTGACCGCCGGATTGGGTTACGGTTTCGACTCATACGCGGTGAACATCTATGGGCTGGTGCTGCCAGAAATCAAGAAGACGTTGCACATCACCGAAGCCCAAGCCGGATATATAGGTTCGATCTTCCTGCTCGGCTACACGATCGGCACGATCGGCTTCGGATTAGCCGCGGACAGGTGGGGCCGTAAAACAACTCTGGGAGCCTCCATCCTGCTTTACGGCATGACGACTGCGTTGGCCGGCCTCACGACCAACATCGCCGCGTTTACCGGGCTGCGATTCCTCACCGGCGTCGGGGGCGCGGGCGAGCTTGCGGTCGGGGCACCGTACACGGCGGAAGTTTGGCCCGCGAAGACCCGCGCGATCGGTGTCGGCGGGGTGATCTTCTCGCTCTTCTCACTGGGCTACGTCCTTGCGGCAGGCGTCGCGCTGGCCCTGGTGCCCCGTTTTGGCTGGCAATCGGCGTTCATCGTCGCGCTTGTGCCCGCAGTTCTGTTGTTCCTTGTCCGACGAGGTATCACCGAGTCGCATCGGTACAACGACGTGCGGGCCACAGTGGCGACCGGGGTTGCCAGGCCTCAACTTTGGCAACTGCCCGGCGTGCGCCGACGCCTCGTCGCGGGCTGGCTCATATACACCGCCAACGCGGTCGGCTACTGGGGCATGACGCTGTTTTTGACCACCTACATCGTGAAAAGGTTTCATGCTTCCCCGATCGAGGCGATTCGCTATGCGCTGGTGTTCTTCTTGTTACAAGCCGTGTTTGCTTACGCCGGGACGGCGCTCGCCGACTGGATCGGACGGCGACCTTCGGCTATCGTCGCCGCGCTGGTCGAGGTCGTAGCGACCATCTTGGCGGCCACTTCCGACTCGCTTGCCGAATACCAGGTCTTCGGCGCGATTGCGATCGCCACCCTGGGGTGGCTCTGGGGCGTCGGCGACACGTACATCGCCGAGCTTTTCCCAACGATTCTGCGTGGCACCGGCTTCGGGATCGCAGTTGGCGGTGGTCGCATCGTATCGATTGCGGCACCGACCGTGATCGGTTGGGCCATCATGCATTACGGCCTGCAGACGCCCTATTTGGCGCTGGCCGGCCTTTGGGTGTTGACGGTGATCGGGTATCTGCTCGGACCCGAGACGAAAGGCAAAGAGCTCGAAGATTTAGCCGATGATGCCCTGGCAGAATATCCGGAACTGGTCAAGAGTTCGAGCTAGCAAGGACTCTGCCTGCTCCGCCTACATTCCGGGTGGCAGCGGCGGCAATGGATCGAATGGGGGGACCCACGGTGCCGACGATGATGGCGGCGCCGGTGATGGCCCTCCGCCGAGGTATTGCGGGCAGTATGTGCCTTCCGCGATTTTCGTGAACTGGGTGGCGCCGTCTGTGCTGAATCCTGCATTCTGCTGCGTCGTGCTTTTGACGACGTCGGCTTCCGGGTCGCCCTGATCCATCAGCTGGCACGCCCTTCTGCCGATGGCGATGGTGTCGGCTCCGCTTTGATAGGTAATCCCAGCCCTGTTAAGGGCACCCAGAAAGTCCGCATCAGGGTCGGGGTCTGCCTGCGCCGACGTGGCCAGGCCGATTGCCGCGGCAACAACCGCAACCACTACCAGCAGTCGCATTGTTTCATCCTCGTACACGATGTTTCAGGCGCGCATTCTCGGGTGAACCTAACGTCCATGGATACCAGTACATTCATCGAACGGCTCAACGAAGACCTAGGCACCGAGTACCAATCAATCATCCAGTACATCCAGCACGGGGCCACGATTAAAGGGCCCGAATACCGCTCGATCGCCGAGGAGCTAGACAACCACCTAGCCCAAGAGTTGCAGCATGCCAAGATCCTCGCTCAACAGATTGACTTCTTAGGCGGTACGCCGAGTGTCAGAGTCCCCGATGTGCCCGATGCACCGGACGGGGCATCGGCGCTTAAAGCCGATATGGAACTGGAACAGCGTCAATTGGACCGCTACCGCCAACGCGTGACTGAGGCGAACGATCTCGGGTTACCGGACGTTGCCGAAGCCTTGCGGCCGTTGCTGCAGCAAACGCAGGACCACGTGCGGGAGCTGCAAGACGCTCTCGACGGCTGAGCGGATGGCTGTCACCGAGACGCGTCAGGTCGTCATTGAGGCGACGCCCGACGAAATCATGGACGTCCTGTTCGACCTCGAGTCGTTGACGCAGTGGTCGCCTGCGCATCAAAAAATCGAAGTGCTCGAGCGCGACGATCAAGGCCATCCGACCAAGTCGCGCCAAGTGGTCAAGATTGTCGGTATCACCGATGAGCAGGTGCTGGCCTACTCCGTTCACGATGACGGGGTGAGCTGGACGCTGGTCAGCGGAAAACAGCAACGCGCCCAAGACGCTCGATACACGCTGACTCCCGATGGGCAATCCACTCGGGTCAGCTTCGAGCTGACTGTCGATCCGATCGTTCCGATTCCCGGCTTTCTGATCAAGAGGGGCGCTAAAGGGCTGATGGAGACCGCCACCGAGGGCTTGCGCAAGCGGGTTCTCGAGATCAAGAAGAGTGCCGATTAGCGCCCACTGGGAGCCCCGAACCAGGTGGTGAGCGCGTCAACGAGCCCGAGCTGATCGTGCTCCCCTACCCAGGCCACATATCCGTCCGGCCGGATCAATGTAGCGGTGGGAGCTGTCACCGCGCCAATGGACGGAAGATTCCATTCACCAACGTATTTCGCGTCGATCACTTTGACCTGATTGGCCCACGGTTCGATCTCGAAGTCGCCGGGCTCGCCGAGGTTCAGCAGCACCGGGCGGGCGTCATGCAGCAGTGCGAAAACCCGCAGCGAGCCGTTTTCAGTGAGCAGGTCCAGATCGGGCATGCGGCGTCCGAGCAGCGGGTGTCCGGCACCGAGGTCGTAGCGGATGTCAAGGCCGGTCATCATGGCGGCGAAACGTTTGCGAGGCTCGTCCATGCTGAGAAGATCAGACATTGTGTCGCGCAAGGCTTTAATGTGCTCGTCGGTCGGACGGTGAAGGAGTGCGAGCTGCGCCAGTGTATTACGCAGCACGCGTGCGGCGATCGGGTGCCGTTCGGCATGGTAGGTATCGAGCAGGCTGTCGGGCGATGTCTGGTTGACCACCTGGGCGAGCTTCCATCCCAGGTTCATCGCATCCTGCACACCCGTGTTCAGCCCCTGTCCTCCGATCGGGTGATGCACGTGCGCGGCATCGCCGGCTAGCAGAACACGCCCGTCGCGATATGCCCCCGCCTGTCGCGCCATATCCGTCGACCTGAAAATCCATGTAGGACTGTGGATTCCGTAATCAGTTCCGTATACGTTGATGAGCGCTTCGCTCAGCTCGCCCAAGGTGGCTTCGCTGTTGGGGCCGAGGCGCTTCTCGGTAACCATGACCCGTACCGGTCCGCCATCTTCCAACCTGCTGAACGCGTGGACCCCCAGCGCGTCGTGGCGGATCCCCCATTCCGGCGACTGGTCCGGTTCGGGTGCTATTTCGACTTCGGCGAGCAGGTAGCTCATCGTCGGATCCCAACCGGGAAACTCGATGCCTGCTGCTTTGCGGATCGCACTGCGCCCTCCGTCGCACCCGACGAGATACTCCGCCCGAAGCAACTTGTCGCCGGTCAGCTTGACATCGACGCCGGCGCGATCTTGACCGAAACCCGTTACCTCGCACCCACGATAGATCGGGACGCCCAGCTGGTCTGCCCAGTCGGCCAGGATCTGCTCGATGTGGTTCTGCCACAGCGCGAGGCCGTACGGATGCCGAGTGGGAAAGTCGCTGATATCCAACCGAATCTGGGAGAAGCCCGCGATTTGCGCCACTTCGCCCTGCGAGAGGAATCGATCAGCGATCCCACGCTGATCGAGGATCTCGATGCTGCGTGAATGCAGACCACCGGCCCGGGAACCAACCAGGTCCGGGCTGGTGCGCCGCTCAACGATGGCAACGTCGACTCCTGCCAATGCCAGTTCACCAGCCAACATCAGGCCTGTCGGGCCTCCCCCGGCAACGACCACCGCGTGTTCGACATTCACCTCACAAACCCCCGTTTTGCTGAGTTCTGGCTTCGGCCAGCGATTTTGCAGCATGACCCGGGTCTTGCCGCAAGCCCCGAGGTGCGCTATACAGTGAAGTGGGACGGAGTTATTTCTCGCCGTTCCTTTTTCATCTGCGGTCGACGCCTCCCCTGCGCTGCATACGATGACCGGGTGATCGCCTTGGTGTGCGCGATGCCCATGGAACTGCGGCCGCTGCGACGGCGACTCGGGCTTCGGAAGACTGGACCGGGCTACGCCGGCTGGATCGGCGACCACGCGGTGATCGCGGCAGTGATCGGGATTGGCCCGGCTTTCGCGGCCACCGCGACCGCCCGCTTGCTGGACACGCTTGATGCCGAGTTGGTGATCGTCGTCGGCATCGCGGGCGCCACCGACAACCAGACGCCGATCGGAACGTTGGTGCTCCCCCAGCTGGTCACGGGCGGCCCGGACGGTGCGGAGTACCGGCCCACACCGCTTTGCATCGGCAACGCCCACGGGACGTTGTGCACCACTGAGCAGCTGCTGCTCGATCCGGTGCTACATGCCGATCTACGGGCGCGCGGCGTGGTCGCACTCGACATGGAGACGGCCGCCGTCGCGAAGGTCTGCAGCGAGCGCGGCGTCTCCTGGTCGGTCGTGCGTGCAATCAGCGACCGGGTCGGCGACGGCACCGTAGACGCTGATATTGCCGGCCTCACCCACCCCGATGGCAGACCGAACTTATCGGCCGTCGCCCGCTACGTGGTCAGGCACCCCGGTGCCCTTCCCCGCCTGATCCGACTCGCCAAGGATGCCAACCTCGCCGCCGAACGGGCGGCCGACGCTGCGATTAAATTTTTGACCGACTCCAGATAAGGTCTTGACTCGTTCCAAACAACAGCGTCATATTGATGGGGTGTCGTCAATGTCGGCGGATTACGCGGCGCAGCTGCGGATGGCCGATTTGCGAGTGACCCGGCCCCGGGTCGCGGTACTGGAGGCGGTGGATTTCCATCCGCATGCCGATACCGAGACGATCTTGTCCGCGGTGCGCAGCGGCCTGCCCGATGTCTCCCGCCAGGCCGTGTACGACGTGCTCAACGCGCTGACCGCGGTAGGTCTCGTTCGACGGATCCAACCATCAGGGATGGTCGCCCGCTATGAGGCTCGGGTCGGCGACAACCACCATCACGTCGTATGCCGATCTTGTGGCGTGATCGCCGACGTCGATTGTGCGGTCGGTGATGCGCCGTGCCTGACCCCTTTCGACGACGACAACGCGTTGGATGGCTTCGTTCTCGATGAGGCAGAGGTCATCTACTGGGGTTTATGCCCCGACTGTTCGAACCAATTTGAAGGATCACAGCCGTGATCACAGGCCGATTCAACTATCTCTGAAAGGAATGCTGTGTCATCTGATACAACAAACAAGGGCAGCGAAAGTGAAAACCCGGTAATCGATGCGCCGGAACCGAAATCGCATGCGCCCCTGACGAACCGGGACTGGTGGCCCGACCAGATCGACGTGTCGACGCTGCACCCGCACTCCCCTCAGTCCAACCCGCTCGGCGACGACTTCGATTACGCCGCGGAGTTCGCCAAGCTCGACGTTGACGCACTCAAGGCTGACGTGATTTCGGTGATGACCACCTCGCAGGACTGGTGGCCCGCCGACTACGGGCACTACGGCGGCCTGTTCATCCGGATGAGCTGGCACGCTGCGGGCACCTACCGCATTCACGACGGCCGCGGTGGCGGCGGCCAAGGTATGCAGCGTTTCGCCCCGCTCAACAGTTGGCCCGACAACGTGAGCCTGGACAAGGCGCGTCGGCTGCTGTGGCCGGTCAAGAAGAAGTACGGCAACAAGATCTCCTGGGCCGACCTGATCATCTTCGCCGGCAACTGCGCGTTGGAGTCGATGGGATTCAAGACCTTCGGTTTCGGCTTCGGTCGCGAAGACGTGTGGGAGCCCGAAGAGATCCTCTGGGGAGAAGAAGACGAATGGTTGGGCACCAACAAGCGCTACTCCGGTAAGCGGGATCTCGCTCAGCCCTACGGCGCGACCACGATGGGCTTGATCTACGTGAATCCCGAAGGCCCCGAAGGCAAGCCGGATCCGATTGCCGCGGCGATCGACATTCGCGAGACGTTCGGCCGGATGGCGATGAACGACGAGGAGACCGCGGCGCTTATTGTCGGTGGCCACAGCTTCGGCAAGACCCACGGTGCCGGCGACGGGGACCTGGTCGGTCCCGAGCCGGAGGCTGCCCCGATCGAACAGCAAGGGCTGGGCTGGAAGAGCTCCTACGGCAGCGGAGTGGGCAAGGACGCCATCACGAGCGGCCTGGAGGTCGTTTGGACGCCCACCCCCACCAAGTGGGACAACACCTTCCTGGAGACGCTGTACGGCTACGAGTGGGAGCTGACCAAGAGCCCCGGCGGTGCTTACCAGTTCGTCGCCAAGGACGGCGCCGGTGCGGGCACCATCCCCGACCCGTTCGGTGGGCCGGGTCGCGCCCCGACGATGCTGGTCACCGACATCTCGATGCGTGAATCCCCGATCTACCGCGACATCACCAAGCGCTGGCTCGATCACCCCGAGGAGCTGACCGAGGCGTTCGCCAAGGCGTGGTACAAGCTGCTGCACCGCGACATGGGACCGATATCGCGCTACCTCGGACCGTGGATTGCCGAGCCACAGCTGTGGCAGGACCCCGTTCCAGCGGTCGACCACAAGTTGGTCGACGACAAAGACGTTGCGGCCCTGAAGAAGAAGGTGCTCGAGTCCGGACTCTCCGTTCCTCAGCTGGTCAAGACCGCGTGGTCGGCGGCGTCGAGCTACCGCAACACTGACAAGCGCGGTGGGGCGAACGGCGGGCGGCTTCGCCTTGAGCCGCAACGGAACTGGGAGGTCAACGAGCCTTCCGAGCTGGACAAGGTGTTGCCCGTTCTCGAGAAGATTCAGCAGGACTTCAACGGCTCGGCCTCCGGCGGCAAGAAGATCTCCTTGGCCGATGTGATCGTGTTGGCCGGCTCTGCGGCAGTGGAGAAGGCGGCCAAGGATGCCGGACACGAGGTCTCGGTACCCTTCGCGCCGGGACGTACCGACGCCTCGCAGGAGAACACCGATGTGGAGTCGTTCGGGGTGCTCGAACCGCGGGCCGACGGGTTCCGCAACTACATCCGTCCCGGCGAGAAGGCGCCGCTCGAGCAGCTGCTGTTGGAGCGGGCGTACCTGCTAGGCGTGATCGGTCCGGAGATGACGGTGCTCGTCGGCGGCCTGCGTGCCCTCGGTGCTAACCACGGCGGCAGCAAGCATGGCGTGTTCACCGACAAGCCAGGCGTGTTGACCAATGACTTCTTCGTCAACCTGGTCGACATGGGTAACGAGTGGAAGGCGTCGGAGTCGGCCGAGAACGTCTACGAAGTAAGCGACCGCTCGTCGGGTCAGCGCAAGTGGACGGCTACCGCCAATGACCTTGTGTTCGGCTCGAATTCAGTGCTGCGTGCGTTGGCTGAGGTCTACGCACAAGACGACGCTAAGGGGAAGTTCGTGGAGGACTTCGTCGCGGCATGGGTCAAGGTCATGAACAACGACCGGTTCGACCTCAAGTAGCACCTGGATCAGATCGTCGGAGTCGGCACCCCGCGAGCCACCATCTCGCGGGGTGCCGCTTTTCGGTTAGCTCTTCGAAAGCTGTTGAGGGCAGTAATATTTTGCCGAGATCATGGCAAAGTTGGATGCCTCCTCCATCGTGAATCCCGAATTACGGATCTTCACGTCGTGGACTAGCTCCAGCCCCGATTCGCCATTGTTCAGGCATCCGCACACCGACCTGCCGGCCGTAATGGCTTGAGCCGGACTGGGATAGTGGATCCCGACTTGTTGCAGACTGGACAGGAAGCCTGCGTCGTCGCCGCCGGGTTCGTCTTGGTCGGCGTGCACCGGCGCGGCGAGGCCGATCGCGGCACAAACGCTGACTGCGACAAGTAGCGTTTTCATAGTCGTCCTTCTTTCCTGTTGTTCCTTAACCCAATTGAGCATCGGGCGGTACGACGTTGGCCTTGCCGCCGTTGGATAGGTGCACGGCGTGGATGCCGGGTTTCTTCGCGAGCTGTTCCAGCAGACTGTCAAGACCTTCTTGGTCGACGGTGTGGTGCTGCACGCTTTCCGGCTTCTCCGATATCTGTGCGACCAGACGCTTCAGTTGCTCGGGCGATTGCTTGTTTTTGAGGTCCTTAAGCGGCGTTAGACGACCTCGAACACCGGTGCCGGCCACAACGGTTGGCGCCCCGGAGCCCATT
>NZ_JBAUZA010000384.1:0-7811 GCF_049585075.1 Mycobacterium sp. | reverse complement strand
CCGTGGCCCTCGACGCCGCCGAAGGAGCGCGCGGCGGTCATCGCCGGCGCGCTCAAGCTGATGGAGGAGCGCAAAGACCACTTCGTCAAGCTGCTCGGCGACGAGACCGGCCAGCCGCCGATGTCCGTCGAGACCATGCAGTGGATGAGCGGCATCGGGTGCCTGAACTTCTTCGCCGGCCCCGCCGTCGATCAGGTCAAGTGGCAGGAGGTCCGCAACGGCGGCTACGGGCAGACCATCGTCCATCGTGAACCACTCGGTGTGGTGGGCGCGATCGTGGCCTGGAACGTCCCGCTGTTCTTGGCGATCAACAAGCTGGGCCCGGCGCTGCTGGCCGGCTGCACTGTGGTGCTCAAGCCGGCCGCCGAAACACCCCTGAGCGCAAATGCTTTGGCGGAGGTGTTCGCCGAGGCTGGTCTGCCCGTAGGTGTGCTGTCGATCGTTCCCGGTGGCGTCGAGACCGGACAGGCATTGACGTCCAACCCCGACATCGACATCTTCTCGTTCACCGGCAGCTCGGCCGTCGGCAAGGAAATCGGCAAGCGGGCCGCCGAGATGCTCAAGCCGTGCACGCTGGAGCTGGGCGGAAAGTCGGCGGCCATCCTGCTCGAGGACGTCGACCTGGCCGCCTCGGTCCCGATGCTGGTGTTCTCCGGGCTCATGAACACCGGGCAGGCCTGTGTGGCGCAGACCCGCATCCTGGCTCCGCGCTCGCGGTACGACGAAATCGTCGAAGCGGTGGGCAATTTCGCGGCCTCGCTGCCGGTTGGGCCGCCGTCGGACGCGGGCGCGCAGATCGGTTCGCTGATCTCGGCGAAGCAGCGGGCCCGCGTCGAGGGATACATCGCCAAGGGCGTCGAGGAGGGCGCGCGACTGGTGACCGGCGGTGGCCGACCCGAAGGACTGGACAACGGTTTCTACCTCCAGCCGACCGTGTTCGCCGACGTCGACAACAAGATGACGATCGCGCAGGAGGAGATCTTTGGCCCGGTGCTGAGCATCATTCCCTACGACACCGAAGAGGACGCGATCAAGATCGCCAACGACTCGGCGTACGGGCTGGCCGGCAGCGTGTGGACCACCGATGTGCCGCGCGGCATCAAGATCTCCGAGCAGATCCGCACCGGCACCTACGCGATCAACTGGTACGCGTTCGACCCGTGCTGTCCGTTCGGTGGGTACAAGAACTCGGGGATCGGCCGCGAGAACGGGCCCGAGGGCGTCGAGCACTTCACCCAGCAGAAGAGTGTGCTGATGCCGATGGGCTACACCACCGACTAGCGGGCGAACTGACTGGTCTATTTCGAGACCGCTTCCAGCTCGGCTCGGGCCTGCTCGATTTGGTCATAGGCGTACGCAACGATGGCGGCCGTGGTCATCGCCTCGCCGATACGGGCGAACGATTCGTAGGGCTGATCGCCGAGCATCTCGCGGAGGTGCGTAATGGTGGCGGCCAACTCTGGGACCGACGCCAGGGATACGGGGTCGCATGCAAAGCCCGCTATTGTCGCGGCAGCCTCGAACCGCCCCAGGCGATCCAAGAATGTACCGAGCATTGCGAGCGGGCCGACCAAATTCCCAAAATTCCCCGAGTCGTGCCAACGCCGAATAACGAGCCCCAGATTATCGAGCGCCGTTACGGTAACAATTGTTTCGGATTCGAGTCGGGCCAGAGCCGTCGCAAGAATCGCTTCGATGTAGCGATTCCCACTTTCTTGCGCGAGCGCTAACCCCTGCCTGCAGAGCGCGAGGTCACGTTCGGAACCAGTTGAACCCAGGGAGTATGCGTAGGCGGCAATCGCGAACGTATGCATATACGGGTTATCGCTGGCAATAGCTGCTTCGATCAATCCGTCGGCGGCTGCTTTCGCCTCATCAAGGAAACCAGCGAAAACAAGGGCAAAGACGCGGCAAGTACGAATGGCAACGTGGTTGTCGCCTCGGCGCTCGAGCGAAGTGCGGCACAACTCCGCCCACCGCTCGGGTTGCCCGAGGCCCATATACGCTCCTCCAAGGCCGCCTTCCATGCCGTACGGCGGCGTATGCGGGCTGCTCGCCAAAACCGTCTGACCGCTGTCTGCGTACGCGAGCCCTTGATCGACGCGGCCCGTCATCCAGCAAAACGATGCGTACACATACAGAGTCGCCAGGTCCCGGTGCCCTATTGCGCTCGCGGGCTCGATCAGCTCTTCTGCCCACGAGATGGGCTCATAGTTCTCGACGCCGAAAAAGCCGAGGAGGGAGCCGCAGGTCGCGATTGACGCGGCAATATCGAGGTCACCGCCGTCGGCGACCCAGCGGAATGCCGTGCGCAGATTGGCGAGTTCGGTGGCGAACCAGTCGTACGCCTCGCGCTGGCGCGGGCTGTCCCACAGCACGAGAATGTCGGTTCCACGGTCAGCGAAATACTGTGCGTGGGCCGAACTCGCTTCGGCCGCTTCGCCACGTTCGACGAGTTTCTCCTCGGCGTACTGGCGGATGGTCTCCAGCGTCGAAAACCGGGTCTTGCCCGTCGACCGGTCTGCGACGAGCAAGGACTTGCGCACCAGCGTGTCAAGCAGATCGAGGATCGCGAACTCGTCGACATCATCGGACCCTGCTACGGCACAGGCGCCTTGAACGTCGAAGCCACCGGCGAACACCGAACACCGTTCCAGCAGCACCTTTTCCGGTTCTTCCAGGAGGTCATACGACCAGGACACCGCCTGGCGCAGCGTCTGGTGACGTTCGAGTCCACGCCGCGAGCGGACGAGCAGCTTGAATCGGTGATCGAGGCGGTCGCGCATCTCGGTCGCAGTCATCGACTCCATTCGCGAGGCGGCCAGCTCGATCGCCAGTGGGATGCCATCGAGTCGGCGGCAGATCTCCTCGACCGCCGCGGATTCTTCAGCAGACAAGTCCCGCGCCGCTCGCTCCCGGAATAGTGCCACGGCCGCAACGACTTCCAGCGAGGGAACCCGCCACAATCGCTCGTCGGCGAGGCCCACCCCCTCACGGCTTGTCGACAAGATCTTCACCGTGGCCGACCTCGCTAGGATGAGGTCGATCAGATCTGCCGCTGCGTCAACGACGTGCTCGCAGTTGTCGAACACCAGAAGCCGGAGCCTGCCCTCCAAAGCGGCAGCGATCGACTCACTCATCGTCATGCCCGGCTGCTGGGTAATGCCTAGGACCGCCGCCACGGCGTCGGGAACCGCTGCAGGATCAACGACCGAAGCCAGCTCGAAAACCCAAACACCATCGGGGAATTCGTCAGCCAGAACTGAAGCGACCTCAAGCGCCAATCGGGTTTTACCGACGCCGCCTACTCCGGCCAACGTGACCAGTCGATGCGATCGCATCGCCGATGCGACGTCGTCAACATCGTCGTCGCGACCGATGAGCCTACTGACCGCAGGCCGCAGATTCCCTTGACTGGTATCGATCGTCCGCAGCGGTGGAAAGTCCTTCTGCAGGCCCGGCGCGGTGAGTTGAAAAATCGCGATGGGGTTGGGTAGGTCGCGCAGTCGGCGCGGTCCGAGGTTCACCAGCTCGACACCGCTGAGCAGACCCGCGGTCGAGTCCGCCACGAGGATCTGGCCGCCATGGCCGGCGGCCATCACCCGCGCGGCTCGATTGAGCACCGTGCCGAAATAGTCGTTGTCGCGTAACTCGGCCTCGCCGGTCGCCAGCCCCATCCGTACGGGCAACTCCAGTTCGCGCTGCGCGTCGACGGCGGCGTCCACCGCCGATATCGGCGAGGTGAAGGCCGCGGCCATCCCGTCGCCGGTGTGGCTGAAGACGAAGCCCTCATGGGCCTCGATCGCACAGCGCAACACCTTGTCATGCTCGGCCAGCGCCACCCGCATTGCATCCGCGCCGGACTCCCACCGACGGGTCGAACCCTCAATATCGGTGAACAGAAAGGTCACCACCCCTGACGGCGGCACCCCCGCGAACACCGGTTCAGGATGTCACACGAAATCGCAGGTAAAGGCGACATCCGCTGAAAGGCGTTGCTGTCATGGTCGCAGCGCGAGGCGTTGATCGAGGTTGGCGTGGAAGTGCCCGATGGCACTTTCGTGCCGTCCGAACTCCACGAACGCATTCGCCCCGGAGCGCAAGCCACGCTGCACACCGGCCGACATTTCGTTGTCCTCCAATACACCCTGCTCGAGCAGGCTCGGCGGTCTGCCGCCGTCCCGCTGGGTGGCCGCGTTCAGAGCCGCGTCTGCAAACTCAGGCGTGACGAAGGTATAGGTAGTGAGCGTCGAGTGCTCGACATCGATCGGGTCGACGACCACCACACTCACCTGGTCCGGAAACGTCGCGATCATCACGTTCGGGAACAGCTGATAGAGGAATGTCATGCGCTGCTTCGTCGTCCACGTTGACTCTTCGCGGTCCCGGAGTCGTTCAATGTTGCGGTATGGGAACGTGATTCGGCTGTTGGGCCCAAACGTTTCCACCACGTTGAGATCGTCGTACTGTAGCGGGAAGAACGTCTCACGGTGCGTTGAGCGAATGTGGTAGCCCTCCAGGAACTGCTCGATGAGCACCTTCCAATTGATGTTCCGCACTGCGGACTCGTTGACGACGAGCCGCTGGGCGGGCAACAGCTTGTCGCGCCATGGACTGCCGTCCGTCAGTGCCGCCATCGCGTCGTCAGCAGTTGCCGCATCGGGGTCCAGCGCGCCGATGACGATAAGGCCATCGACCTCGCTGCTGGTGACTTCGACCAGGCCACGCGCCGAGACGTCCAAATCCGGGAAGGCGTCCGCGTGCGGAACATGGGCGAGCGAGCCATCAAGACGATAAGTCCAGCCGTGGTACGGGCATACCAGCGCGTGAGAGCATCCAGCGCCCTCAACAAGAGCCATCCCGCGATGACGGCAGGCGTTACGGAATACTCGTGCCCGCCGATCGCTGCCACGAACGGCGAATAACGGCGTACCGAAGCAGACGCGCTCGACACGGTCGCCTGGGTTCGGGATGGCCGCCGATGGAATGAACACGCTGGGAAGCGAGCGCAGCAACCGCTGTTCATCCGCGAATCGTGCTGGGTCTAGGTAGTTTTCCACCGGTTCGCGCCACGCCTCACCTTCATCGGTGGTCCCGGCGTCGATATGAGCGAGTATGCGGCGCACGATCTCCAAATCGCCGGCGACCAGCGGCGTTGTCAAGGGACTCATAGCGAACCTCCCGTTTGGGTTCGATGACTGCGCTTTGCACGAACGATAGGGCAAAACTGAAGTGACGTCAATTTATTTTTTGGTAAGCTGTCCCGCGTGATCACGACCGCTGAGCCGAGAACCCAAAAGGGGCGTGCTACACGGGAACGACTCCTCGCCTGTGCCCGCGACACCGCAATCGCCAACGATGGTCATATCGAAATCGCTTGGGTAGCAGAGGCAGCAGGTGTCGTACCGAGCCTGGTCAACCGCTACTTCGGGTCGCGTGCAGGACTCGTGAGCGCACTGCTGGACGATTTCTACCACCGGCTACACGCCGAGGTTCTCGACCTCGATCTCGACGACCTGGGGACATGGGTACAGCACGAGCGCATCCGCCTTGAGAAGGGTGTGCATTTCCACTACACCGATCCGGTTGCTGTCATCATCTACACCCGGCTATCTCGCGAGCCCGAGGTCGCGTTGACCGAGAACAGGCACGTCGACAGCGTCGTTAAGCACGCGGCCGCAAGCATCCGTCGCGGCCAGAAGCGTGGCGAACTAGCGTCATCCATCGATCCCGAACTGGCCGGCGCGGCGATGTTCGGCGCGATGCAGCGGGTTATGGTCACCGCGCTGGGCCGCACACCGCGGCCGCGGCCCGATCGCATCATCGAAGTCCTCTGGCGGCAAGTCGCCGCCGCCGTCGAGATCGACCCGTACGCCGCAACCGATTAGAACGCTTCCTCGCGCAGATCCATGACCGCCAGATCGACATTAGCTGCGATACCGCGATCAGCAGTCAGCCGCGGTAGCACGTTCTTGGCGAAAAAGTTTGCCGCAGCGACTTTTCCGTTGTAGAACGCCCGATCGGCGGCTGCGGGGTCGCCGTCGAGTGCTGCCAGCGAGATCTCCGCCTGCCGAAGCAACAGCCATCCGATCAGCAGGTCGCCGACGGCAAGCAGGAACGGCACCGACTCCAAGCCCACTCGGTAGAGTTCGCGCGCGCTCTGCTGAGAATCGACAAGATAGCCGGTCATGGTGGCGACCCAACCTTGCAGATCTTCGAGTGCGGTGGTCAGCCGCTGGCGGGCGTCGGCGAGTTCGGGTCGGGCGTCGTCGCTTTCGATGAACGCCTCAATCTGTGCGACAACGTGTTGCAGCGCTTTGCCGTGATCGCGAATGATCTTGCGGAAGAAGAAGTCCTGTGCCTGGATCGCGGTAGTGCCTTCGTAGAGGCTGTCGATCTTGGCGTCGCGGATGTATTGCTCGACTGGGTAGTCCTGCAAGAAGCCGGACCCTCCGAAGGTTTGCAGCGATTCGGTCAACGTTTGATAGGCCCGCTCCGAGCCCACGCCCTTGACGATCGGTAGCAGCAGATCGTTGACTCGTTCCGCCAACTCCGCGTCGGCGCTGGACACCACCGCAGCCGCCGCCGGGTCTTGGTGGGCGGCGGTGTAGAGGTACAGCGCACGGAGGCCTTCGGCGTAGCACTTCTGCATCATTAGCGCCCGGCGCACATCGGGATGGTGCAGGATGGTGACCCGCGGCGCGGTCTTGTCCGTCATCTGGGTGAGGTCGGCGCCCTGGACCCGAGTCTTGGCGTATTCCAACGCATTCAGATAACCGGTTGACAACGTCCCAATGGCCTTGGTGCCAACCATCATTCGCGCATACTCGATGATCTTGAACATTTGCGCGATCCCGTTGTGACTGTCGCCGACCAACCATCCTTTCGCCGGGACGCCGTGCTGGCCGAATGTCAGTTCACACGTGGCCGAAACCTTCAGGCCCATTTTGTGTTCCAGTCCGGTGACGAACGCCCCGTTGCGCTCCCCTGGCTCACCGGTTTTCGGGTCGAGCATGTATTTGGGTACCAGGAATAAGCTCAGTCCCTTGGTGCCCGGCGCGGCGCCCTCGGGCCGGGCCAGCACCATGTGCAGGATGTTTTCGAACAGGTCGTCGGTGTCGCCGTTGGTAATGAACCGTTTGACGCCGTCGATGTGCCAGGTCCCGTCACCCTGGTCGGTCGCCTTGGTGCGGCCGGCGCCGACGTCGGAACCTGCGTCGGGTTCGGTGAGCACCATGGTGGCACCCCAGTTGCGGTCGATTGCCATCGAGGCCCAATGCCGTTGCTGCTCATTGCCGATGCTGTAAAGGATGTTGGCCAGAATCGGGCCGGCCATGAACATGAACACCGGCGGGTTGGCGCCCAGGACAAACTCGTTGATCGCCCATTGCACCATCGACGGAGCCGGCACACCGCCGACGTCTTCGCTGAGTCCGACCCGGAACCACTCACCGTCGCGCCACGCTCCCAGCGACTTCTTGAACGGTTCCGGCAGGGTTACGACATGGGTATCGGGGTCGAACGTCGGCGGGTGGCGGTCGCCGTCGGCGAACGACTCGGCCACCGGGCCCTCGGCCAACCGGGCGGCCTCGGAAAGCATCTCCCGCACTGAATCGCCGTCCAGGTCGCCGAACCCTTCGTCGGCCAGCACCTCTTCCAAGCCGAGCATTTCGAACAGGTTGAACTCCAAGTCGCGCACATTGCTCTTGTAGTGGCCCATGGCTGACGCCTTCCCCGATCCCGCTGGGCCGAGCCTAACGCCGTCAGCGCCCCTGGAATCGGGCTTGGCGACGCTCGATGAACGATTGCAC
>NZ_JBAUZA010000383.1:0-1618 GCF_049585075.1 Mycobacterium sp. | reverse complement strand
CTTGAGCTACGCCGAACTCGATGAGCGCGCCGGCCGCGCGGCGGCCGGGTTGACGGCGCTGGGGGTCACGCCGGGTGATCGGGTGTTGCTGCAGCTGCCGAACGGTTGCGAGTTCGCAGTGGCGTTGTTCGCGTTACTGCGAGCCGGAGCGATCCCGGTGATGTGTCTACCCGGCCACCGGGCCGCGGAGTTGGGACACTTTGCCGCGCTCAGCGAGGCGAAGGCTCTGTTAATCCCCGATACCGCAAGCGGATTCGACTACCGCCCGATGGCGAAGGCGCTTACGCAGGAACACCGCGGGTTACGCCACGCCATCGTCGACGGCGATCCGGGACCGTTCGTGTCGTGGTCGCAGGTATGTGCGCACCCGAGTCGGCACCCCGGACCGAGTGAGGCCGATCCCGGGTCCCCGGCCCTGCTGCTGGTGTCGGGAGGTACCACCGGCACACCCAAGCTCATCCCCCGTACCCACGACGACTACGTCTATAACGCCACCGCCAGCGCTGAAGTCTGCGGGCTGACCGGCGATGACGTCTATCTGGTGGCATTGCCTGCCGCCCACAATTTCCCGCTGGCCTGCCCCGGTTTGCTTGGCGCCCTGGCTGTTGGTGCGACGACGGTGTTCCTCACCGACTCGAGCCCGGAATCGGCGTTTAGCGCCATCGCGCGAAACGGTGTGACCGTCACCGCGCTGGTTCCAGCATTGGCCAATTTGTGGGCGCAGGCCACCGACTGGGAGCCGGTGACGCCAACATCGTTGCGGCTGCTGCAAGTTGGCGGCGCGAAGCTGGAAGCCCCTGACGCCCAACGGATCCGCGAGACACTGACGCCGGGGCTGCAGCAGGTCTTCGGCATGGCCGAGGGGCTGCTGTGCTACACACGACCCGGCGATCCGCCGGAGTTGGTCGAGCGCACCCAGGGCCGCCCGCTGTCCGCCGACGACGAGCTGTGCATCGTTGACGACGCAGGACGCCCGGTCCCGGATGGCGCCGAGGGCGAACTGCTGGTGCGTGGTCCATACACCTTCAACGGATACTTCCGGGCCGAGAGCGACAACGCCCGCTGCTTCGACCCGAATGGCTTTTTCCGCAGCGGCGATCTGGTCCGCCGACGCGCCGACGGCTACCTGCAGGTCACGGGCCGGGTCAAGGACGTCATCCACCGGGGCGGCGAGACCATCGCCGCCGGCGACCTCGAAGAGCATCTGCGTACGCATCCGGCAATCTCATCGGCGGTCGCGGTACCGCTGCCGGATCCCTACCTTGGCGAAAAGATCTGCGCGGCAGTTGTTTTCGCTGGACGGCCAGTGACGCTGATGGAGTTGAACGACTTCCTCGACCAACGCGGCGTGGCCAAGCACGCTCGGCCGGATGTGTTGACGCAGATGACCGCATTGCCGACGACTGCAGTTGGCAAGGTCGACAAGCAGGCAATCGTCCGGCACCTGCGGCCGTGATGGTGACTGGTGGCGTAGGGTCGACCATGAGCCGTTTCGTTGTCAGCTGTGATCGACCGCCGTGGGCGGGTGATAGCCCCGGGCAATGTAATTCCTCCGTCGCCTCGCACTTGCGAGGCGGTGATGCCGACCGTGAAGGAACGCCCGTGGATCGCCGAAGAC
>NZ_JBAUZA010000382.1:0-2199 GCF_049585075.1 Mycobacterium sp. | reverse complement strand
CAGCGGCTCTTGACGGTGCCCTCGGCCACCCCGAGCATTGCTGCGGTGTCGGCGACCGAATAGCCGTGCATGTCGACCGCCACCACCGCCGCGCGCTGCTCGACAGGTAGGCGCATCAACGCCCGATGCACGGCGATCGCGGTGTCTACCTGGGCGGTCCGATCAGCCACCGAGTAGACGTCGTCCAGCACGGTGGTCAAATGAGACTTGTTGCGGCGCAGCCGGTCCAGGCATGCGTTGACCACGATGCGATGCAGCCAGCTGCTGACGGCGGCGTCATGTCGAAAGCGCCCGGCATTGCGGTGCGCCGAGACCATCGCGTCTTGCAGCGCGTCCTCTGCGTCCTCCGGGCTGCGGCTGGTCAGCCGGGCAACCCGGTGCAGTTGCCGGTGGTGGCGGTAGAACAACTCCTCAAAGGCATAGCGATCGCCGGCGACGTGGGCGGCAAGCAATTCGGCGTCACTGGCTTGTTTATGAAGGTCACGTTGAACTTTGCGCCCGAACCCCACGGCCGGACAATAACCAATCGGTGCATACCCGGCACTTCACCCGATCGGCCCGGTGCGTCAGGACGCGGCTTGAACCGTTAACTCTGAGATACCCGAGCGGCTTTCGCCGTTGGTGGTCCCCAACGTCGGAATCCAGACCAGCAGATACGAGGTGGGGGCCGAAGCCTTGACCGGGATGCTGTTGCGGCCCGGATGCATCGCCACCGGCTGAGTCAGCGCCGTGGTGTTGTCCAGTTTGGCCGGCGTCGCCGTCGCCGAAGAGCGGATCTGAATTTTCGTTCCGGTGCTGGCCAGGTCGACTGTTACCGCGCCCACCACGGTTGGTTGCGGCAGCTGCAGCAGCAGCCCGACGCCGCTTTTGAAGCTCGGGAACGGAACGGCGTCATGGTAGGTGTCGGTGTCCCATGCCGTGGCCGCGTTGCCATCGATTGCCAGGGCGGCTTTGCTGGGGTTGTCGGCCTCCTGGCCGGGGGAGAAGACTTTCACACTCACTGGCTTGACCGCGCTGCCCGCCGCTGCGGTTTCGCTGGAGCTCGAACTACCCGAGGGCGCGTTGAGGCCCAGCTGGTCTTTGTCCAGGCCACTGACGTCGCCGAACATGTGGCTCAGCACCGACGCCAGGACCAGTAAGGCCACCACGATGATCGCGGCCCCAGCGCCGACCCCGATTGTTACGGCGCGACGACGACGGACTCGTGCCTGCGCCTCCTCCAGCGTGGGCGGGCGGGAGCGGTCCGGTCGGGCGGGTTCCGGCGGCAGGTCGGGTAGTGGACTCAACAGCTCGGTGCGATCGGCCACCGCGGTCGCCTGCTGTAGCAAGTTCAAAAGCGTTGCCGCACTGCGTATCCCACCGTCACCCTGAATGGAATGGGTGGCCGCCGCAGAAATCTGGTAGGGGATGGCGCGGTCGATCGAGCTGGGGTCGACGGGCTGACCGCCCGGCTCTCGTGGCGCCGGGGCCATCTCGCTGCCGACCCCCGTTTCCGGCAGCGGCCAGCGGTTGACCAACAACGCATACAGAGCGGCGCCGATACCGCGGATGTCATCTTCCGGGGTGGCGTGGGGCATGGTCGCGGGGAAGGCCAGCACCACGTCGCCTTCGATGCTGACCCGCACCCGGCTGGGATGATCGATCGACAACGCGACGCCGGCGTGGTGGGCCGCCTCGGCGGCGGAGGCCAGCGTTTGCATCGCGCGGGCAGCGCCGACGGCCGATGGCGAGGTGTCGGCCACCTCCTGCAGCGAACCGCCGCGGACCCATTCGGTGACCACCAAACCGCCGGTGCCGGTGTGGACGACGTCGAGCACCCGGGCGATCCCGGGTTTGTCGACGCGACTCAGCCGCATGGTGCGAGACAGGATGTCGCGGACTTGCTCATCGGCCAGCGTTGCGTCCGGATCGACGAACGTCAGTGCCACCTGCCGATCCAGCGCGGTATCGAGTGCTTGCCAGAATTGCAGGTGCGGCGCGCCGCCATGAAAGACGAGTAGCCGGTAGCGACCGCGGGCGATGCTGGCACCGGGAACCAGCGGCGGTTCGTCCTGGCCCGTAGACGGATGTGCCGCCAGATCGTGCGGGGCGTCGAAGCCCATCGGATCGACGGGATCTGCCGGGGGTTCGCCGTTGGGCCGCGGCGGCGGGTCTGGCGCCGCGACGACGTCGGGCTGGAAGTCGTCGACGGCCGGTGAC
>NZ_JBAUZA010000381.1:0-1641 GCF_049585075.1 Mycobacterium sp. | reverse complement strand
GCGCGCATGCTCACCGCTCCACTGAGGAGCCGTCGCAAGAACGAAGCCGCCGCGACGGCTCAGGGCCTTCGCATGAGAAGTAATTCCCCAGATTGGCTCGATATGATTAACGCAGAGTTACGGACGGCGGCGAGGTGAGAAACCTCACCGCACCAGCACGTTCCTGAACTGCCAGGGATCCGACGTGTCGATGTCTTCCGGGAACAGTCCGGGACGATCGCGCAGCGGCGTCCAGTCGGTGTAATAACCCTTCACCGGGCCGAGATACGGCATCTGGATTTCCAGCAGACGATCGAAATCCATCTCGTCGGCTTCGACGATGCCTTCGTTCGGGTTTTCCAGCGCCCACACCATGCCGCCGAGCACGGCGGAGGTCACTTGCAGGCCGGTGGCGTTCTGATAGGGCGCGAGTTTGCGGGTCTCCTCGATGGAGAGCTGCGAGCCGTACCAGTAGGCGTTGTTGTCATGGCCGAACAGCAGCACGCCGAGTTCGTCGATGCCGTCGACGATCTCGTTCTCGTCGAGGATGTGGTGCTTTTCCTGCATTTTCGCTGCGCGGCCGAACATTTCATGCAGCGACAGCACGGCATCGTCAGCCGGATGATAGGCATAGTGGCAGGTCGGCCGATAGATCGCCGTGCCCGATGCGTCCCGCACCGTGAAGTAATCGGAGATCGAGATCGACTCGTTGTGGGTGACGAGGAAGCCATACTGCGCGCCGCGAGTCGGGCACCAGGTGCGCACGCGCGTGTTGGCGCCGGGCTGCATCAGATAGATGGCGGCGCCGCAGCCAGCTTCGTGGGTATGCGCATTCTCGGGCATCCATTTTTCGTGGGTGCCCCAACCGAGTTCGGACGGCTGCACGCCTTCCGACAGGAAACCTTCCACCGACCAGGTGTTGACGAAGACGTCCGGCTCTTTCGGCGACTTGGAGCGCTGGGTGTCGCGCTCGGCGATGTGGATGCCCTTGATACCGGCCTGCCGCATCAGATCCGCCCATTCGGCCCTGGTCTTCGGCTTGGGGGCATTGAGCTTCAGATCGGCGGCGACATCGAGTAGCGCCTGCTTGACGAAAAAGGAGACCATGCCGGGATTGGCGCCACAGCAGGAGACGGCCGTCGTCGAGCCCGAGGGGCGCGCCTTCTTGGCCGCCAGCGTCACTTCGCGAAGGGCGTAGTTGGAGCGCGCTTCCGGACCCTTCGAAGAATCGAAATAGAAGCCGAGCCAGGGCTCGTTGACGGTGTCGATATAGAGCGCGCCAAGTTCGTTGCAGAGCTCCATGATGTCGGTAGAGCCGGTATCGACCGAGAGATTGACGCAAAAGCCCTGGCCGCCGCCTTCAGTGAGCAACGGGGTCAGCAATTCGCGATAATTGTCCTTGGTCACGCCCTGCTGGATGAAGCGTACATTGTGCTTCTCGCAATGTGCCTTGCGGCCCTCGTCCTTGGGATCGATCACGGTGATGCGCGACTTGTCGTAATCGAGATGCCGCTCGATCATCGGCAACGTGCCTTTGCCGATGGAGCCGAAGCCAACCATGACGATGGGGCCGGTAATCTTCGCGTAGATCTGCGAGGCGGGGCTCATGGGATGGTTTCTCCGGAAAGTGCTGGCAGGCAAATGGTGAGGGGTGGATCAGGC
>NZ_JBAUZA010000380.1:0-10738 GCF_049585075.1 Mycobacterium sp. | reverse complement strand
CAGTCCGCCTGGGCGGCACGCCCGATCGCCGAGCGGGCGGCGGTGCTGCTGCGTTTCCACGACCTCGTCCTGCGCCGCCAGGACGAAGTGCTCGACCTGATTCAGCTGGAGAACGGCAAGGCGCGCCGCCACGCATTCGAGGAAGTGCTCGACGTCTGCATTACCGCGCGCTACTACGCGAATACCGCGAACGACTACCTGCGGCCCAAGCGCCGCCAAGGAGTGCAGTTGGTACTCACCGAGGTCTGGGAACGCCATCACCCGAAGGGATTAGTTGGCATCATCTCGCCGTGGAACTATCCGTTGACGCTCGGCATCAGCGATGCAATCCCGGCGATCGTCGCCGGCAACGCTGTGGTGACCAAACCCGATGACCGGACACCATTTTCGGCGCTGTGGGCGGTCCAGCTGCTCGAGGAGGCGGGGATGCCGGCGGGTTTGGTGCAAGTGGTCACCGGCCCTGGATCGGAGCTGGGCACACCGATCATCGAAGAGTCCGATTTTCTGATGTTCACCGGTTCCACCGACGTAGGCCGCAACGTGGCCAAGCAAGCCGCGGAGCGGCTGATCGACTGCTCGATGGAGCTGGGCGGCAAGAACGCGCTACTGGTTCTCGACGACGCTGACCCCGCCAAAGCGGCATCGGGCGCGGCGCGCGCAGCGTTCTCCAACGCCGGACAGTTGTGTATTTCCGTCGAACGCATCTACGTGTCGAGGTCATCGTGGGATGCGTTCGTCGACAAGTTCGTCGCGGCAACGAAATCGTTGACGCTGTCCCCCGCGCTGGACTACTCCGCGGGCATGGGCTCACTGATCAGTGAAAAGCAGCTGCAAACGGTCATTGACCACGTCGACGACGCGGTAGGCAAGGGCGCGACAGTGCTGGCCGGCGGACGGGCGCGCCCGGACATCGGGCCGTACTTCTACGAACCCACGATTCTCACCGATGTGCGCGCAGGCATGACCGCGTTCGCCGATGAGACGTTCGGACCGGTGGTGTCGCTCTACCCGGTCGAAGACGAGCAAGAGGCGATCGAGAAAGCCAACGACAGCGCGTACGGATTGAACTTTGCGGTGTGGACCAGCAACCCGGCTCGAGGGCGTCGGGTCGCCGCACAACTGCAAGCCGGCACAGTCAATGTCAACGGCGCCTACGCGGCGGCCTGGGCATCGGTCGACGCGCCGATGGGCGGCATGAAGGATTCCGGTCTGGGCCGTCGCCACGGCGAGCACGGCATCCTCAAATACACCGAGTCGCAAACGATTGCGACCGAGCGTCTGCTGCCGGTGGGAGCGCCCAACGGCGTTCGCGGTGACGTCTATGCGCGGGTGATGACGACTGGCCTGCGGCTGCTGCGCCGACTACCGGGTGTCAAATAGCACTACCTCCGTAGGATCGCCTCCATGGGCGCCGATGTGCTGGCCGGCCTGATCGCCGAGCTACCCGAGGGGATGGTCGTCACCGACCCCGCGGTGACTGAGTCGTATCGACAAGACCGTGCCTTCGACCCGTCCGCGGGAAAGCCGGTGGCCGTGGTGCGCCCGCGCCGTACCGAGGAAGTGCAGACCATCATGCGGTGGGCTAGCGCTCATCGCATCCCGGTGGTGACCCGCGGCGCGGGGACCGGGCTGTCCGGGGGCGCCACCGCAGTGGACGGCGGGATCGTCTTATCCACCGAGAAGATGCGCGACATCACCGTCGACCCGGTCACCCGCACCGCGGTGTGCCAGCCGGGCCTGCTCAACGCCGAGGTGAAAAAGACGGTCGCGGAGTATGGGCTGTGGTACCCGCCTGACCCGTCGTCATATGAGATCTGCAGCATCGGCGGCAACATCGCAACCAATGCCGGCGGACTGTGCTGCGTGAAATACGGCGTCACTACCGACTACGTGCTGGGTGTGCAGGTGGTGCTGGCCGACGGTACCGCGGTCCGGCTGGGTGGACCGCGGCTCAAAGACGTCGCCGGGCTGAGTTTGACCAAGCTGTTCGTTGGCAGCGAAGGCACTCTGGGCGTGATCACCGAAGTCACGCTGCGACTTGTACCGCCGCAGCGGCCGTTGAGCACAGTGGTCGCCAATTTCGCATCGGTGGAGGCCGCTGCCGAAGCGGTGCTGGCGGTGACCGCACGGCTACGCCCGGCGATGTTGGAGTTCATGGACTCGGTCGCGATCAACGCGGTGGAAGACAAACTGCGGATGGGCCTGGACCGTGGCGCCGCCGCACTGCTGCTGGGTGCCTCCGACGAACGGGGCGACGGCGGGACCCAAGACGCCGAATTCATGGCCGGGGTGTTCACCGAATACGGTGCGACCGAAGTGTTTTCGACCTCCGATCCAGAAGAGGGCGAGGCGTTCGTCGCCGCCCGCCGGTTCGCGATTCCAGCGGTGGAGGAAAAGGGCCCGCTGCTACTCGAAGACGTCGGCGTGCCGCTGCCCGCGCTGGCCGACCTGGTCACCGGGATCGCGCGTATCGCCGCCCAACGCGAGCTGCTGATCTCGGTGATCGCCCACGCCGGCGACGGAAACACCCATCCGCTGATCGTTTACGATCCCGCGGACCCGGTGATGAGCGAGCATGCTGAGCTGGCATACGGCGAGATCATGGACCTTGCCTTGCACCTCGGCGGCACGATCACCGGCGAACACGGCGTCGGCCGGTTGAAGCGCCCCTGGCTGGCCGGCTACCTCGGACCTGAGGCGATGGCTCTGAATCGCCGCATCAAAGACGCGTTGGACCCGCTCGGCATCCTGAACCCCGGCGCGGGCGTCTGATCCGCGCCGGGGTAACGGATGACGCGCGTTTTCGCAGCAGCGCTGCGGGTAACCTCCCGGGGTGCGCGCGGAATCTGTAATTGCTGCGGCCACGGGCGCGGTGGTCATTGCCGCATGTCCATGTCCCGCCGCTTCGGCTGACCCCGCGTCCGAGAGTCCACCGTTCCCGATCGGTCAGATGGGCGTGCCCGTGCATGCGCGGGCGGCCGACGGCGCGACCGCCGACATCACTGTCAACAGTGCAACGTGGTTACCGCCGGGGTGCACCACTCATTTTGCGATTCCGACGTCTGGCTCTGCATGCAGCGTGGTGGAACTGACTATCACCGGGACGTCCGAACGGTTCTTCGAGTTCAACTACGTCAATGTGTTTGCCGGATACGGCGGCGGCAATCAGCCATGGACCCATCCCGACGATGCGCCCCAGCCGGGAACGTTGGCGGTCGACTACCGGAGGCTCGACAAGATGCCCGCGCTGCAATCAGGCGGCCTTCACGAAGGGCAGACCGCACATGGATTCGTCGGCTTCGCTATGCCTACGGGAGGCGACCTGTACATCACGTTCGACGATCCCCAGCAACCCCCTCGCTATACCGAAGCGGGCTGGATCGTCCACACCTGATGCGGCGACCGCAGAGGTGCCGGCACCGTCGTCCCGTGCGGCCTGGCACGATGCTCGTCGGGCACAGCCATGCGGTACGTGTCGCGGTGGGCGCACCATATGTAGGTTTCCAAACTCCGTGTCACCTTATGTTCCCCTGACCTGCCGTTCCGCTGGTCGTCTCACGCCATGTCACCTGGGTTCATTCTCATTTTCGTGTCACTTTTTATGCGCTTGTCCGATCCGCGAAAAGGTGAGAGTTGTTCGGGAAGACATGCGAGCTGTCCGATTCAGGCCAAAGTCCAGGGCGACTTGAGAGTTGCCCCCACTTTGGCTTCCGCAGAGGGAGGCCACACCACCAGGTCCTTTTCGGATAGATAAATCGACCGAAGTACTAGAGGAGTCGGTCAATGTATCTATCGCACCGCAGGTGGAGGGGTCGGCGTGCCGCAACTAAATTGTCTGAGGACATCGGTGGCCCCTATCGAGCAGGAGGAACGACGGTGACCGACACCGCAACACCATCATCACCGCCGCAGTGGCTGCGACAGATCATCGCCGAAATCGACAGCCTCACCTTCGGTCCCGGGTTCGCTCACATGGATGCCGATACGGAAATGTTTTTCGGCATCGCGCATCTTGTTGGTGCCGAGGCGATCAAGGCGTTTTTTATCAGAATCGACGAACCGCTATACATCCGCCACGACGTGGTCGAGTGCTGGAAAGCCGAGGGTGTCTACATCATTCGCGGACAGGCCACGATGGCCAAGAAGGCCGCACCCGAAACCGTCGTCAAAGCGCCGTTCATGCACATCTATTACCTCGACGGATGCCAACCGCCCCGTATCCGAACAATCCGGATCACCGCGGGACCACTGCAGACAGATTCCGTCCTGTGACCGGCGTGGAACAGATGAGTCCACCACGAAAGCAACACGCGGTGAAGCACCGTGGCTTCGCGAACCATCCCAGCCGGCCGCTCGCTGAATTTGTCTCGGCCACAGCGGCGGACGCGATTGCCGAGCGATCGGCGCAACCATCGCAGCTCACCGCCACAGCCGTATTGCCTAGGCGATCGAGGTGCTCGCGAGCCCAGCAGACCCTGACCTGGGCGCGCCACCGGCGTACCAATTCACAGCGCAACGCTCTGCCCGAGTTCTACGCAGCCGCGCTGGTGGCCTTCGACGACTCGCGCGCGGCGACGACCTCAGGGTGCCGCAGCGCGCCCCACGCTCGGGCACGCGGGCATCTTCGACTGACGACATCGGGTGTCAGCCGGGTGGGCTTGCGCGATCGGTGATCTCCGAAAACGGGTCGCGTCCGACCGGCGAGCACATTGCGGACGATGACCTGCCATATGGTTGGCGATCGCATCAGGGCGGGGCGAGACGCCACAGCTGTCAGATCCGAGGCGAAAAATGGCATTATCCAAGCGGCGAGGTCCGTGTACCGATCTTGTCGGTGGTTTCCATCGGCACCCTGGTGCCGTTGAGGAACAAACTCAAGAGGCTGAACCAGGCGATGGTCGCGATGTACTTGCGTGTGACTGTGACCCCGAACGCGTCGAGTAGAGATTGGAGGACGTCATCGGTGAGGGTGCCCGAACTAAGGAGTTCGTCTGTGGCGGCGATTAAGAGCTTGTAATCGGCGTCAAGGCCGTCATCCGCGAGTTCCCCAGCGACCGCGTCAATCTCGGCGGAGGTGAGTCCGGCGTTTTTGGCCATCTGCTCATTGGCCTGCCACTCATAGGGACAGTTGAGCAGGGACGCAGCACGCAAGATGATGACTTCCCGATGTTTGGCGTCAATGTCCGGCTCATTGAAGACGGCTTGCACGATGCCGATAAGGGCAGGGAACATGTTGCCGGTGCCGGCCATCATCTTCATGACGTTGAGGGCGGTGTCGGGTTGGTATGCATCGCCGAGCAGCCGCGTCATCTCGGCGTTGTCGGGAAGCGGAACCACCACGGCCGCGCTGTAAGGGCTTGGCTTCGCCATTTGGGGTTACCTCCTGGGTTTCGTCGAACGGATCTATACGGTTGCAGCGCGTGTCCAGTGGACAACGTTCCTGCGCCGCAAGGCGTGGTGTAAGACGCGTGACCCGAGTCGCGCCCGCCTTTGACAAGATCTGTCGCGGTTCTCTAGACGAGACAACTCAGCCTCGCTACGTTGCGCCACCGTACACGAGCGCTGCGCTCGGATAGGTGCCGTCAACTTTCACCGATATAGCCCTTGGCGGATTCGAGGGTGGCGTCGGGGGGATTCACCGATACGGTGGTGCATCTTTCGATGATGCAACTGCACCACAACAGCGGTGACACGGCTTTGAGAAATTCGACCACTTGGTGACATCTAGGTGACATCAGAAGTGAGACGGTGACACCGATTTTGAGAAGCTACACCACCACCATGTACCGGCTGGCCGCGCCCTCGACACTCAAAGCAGTTGACACATCGTCATAGTTGTCGTACTAATAAGACATGGCAGCAACTCTGTCTCACGAGCCTCGTTTCGAATTGGCGACCGCCGAAACCTGGCCCAACCCGTGGCCGATGTACCGCGCGCTGCGCGATCACGACCCAGTGCACCACGTGGTGCCAGAAAGTCGGCCTGACGAGGACTACTACGTGCTGTCCCGGCATGCCGACATCTGGGCAGCAGCCCGCGACCACGAGACGTTCTCCTCCGCACAGGGCCTGACCGTCAACTACGGCGAGCTGGAACTCATTGGGCTGCAAGACAACCCGCCATTTGTCATGCAAGATCCACCGGTGCACACCGAGTTTCGCAAGCTCGTGTCGCGCGGTTTCACGCCGCGACAGGTGGAGGCGGTGGAGCCCAAGGTGCGCGAGTTCGTCGTCGAGCGGCTCGAGCGGATCCGCGCCAATGGCGGCGGCGATATCGTCGCCGAGCTGTTCAAGCCGCTGCCGTCGATGGTCGTCGCGCATTACCTCGGTGTCCCTGAAGAAGACCGCGTCCAGTTCGACGGGTGGACTGATGCGATCGTGGCGGCCAACACCTCCGCCGGTGGCATCGGCGGCGCGCTGGAAACAGTGGGCGACGCGGTCGGGTCGATGATGGCCTACTTCAGCGAGCTGATCGAGCGGCGTCGTCGCGAGCCCGAGGACGACACCATCTCGCACCTGGTCGCCGCCGGCGTCGGCGCAGACGGCGATATCGCCGGCACGCTGTCGGTGCTGGCATTCACGTTCACAATGGTCACCGGTGGAAACGACACCACCACAGGAATGTTGGGCGGCTCGGTGCAGCTGCTGCACCAGCGGCGCGACCAACGGCGACTGCTCGCCGAAAATCCGGACCTGATCGCGGATTCGGTCGACGAGTTGCTGCGGCTGACATCACCGGTGCAGGGTCTGGCCCGCACCGCCACCCGCGACGTCACGATCGGCGACGCAGGGGTGCCGGCCGGCCGCCGGGTGCTGCTGCTCTACGGGTCGGGCAACCGCGACGAGCGGCAGTATGGGCCTGACGCCGCTGAGCTCAACGTGCGGCGGTGCCCGCGAAACATCCTGACGTTCAGCCACGGCGCACACCACTGTTTGGGTGCAGCCGCGGCCCGGATGCAGTCGCGGGTTGCGCTGACCGAATTGCTTTCGCGCTGCCCAGATTTCGAGATCGACGAGGCTCGCATCGTGTGGGCCGGCGGGAGCTATGTACGGCGTCCGCTGTCAGTTCCGTTCCGGGTGGCGTCCTGATGGCGACCAATGACTGGCTCTCGGAGCGTCGCACCGAGGTAGCTGCGGACCGGATCCTCGATGCCGCCGAGGAGCTGTTCACCCGGCACGATCCCGGTTCGGTGGGAATGAATGAAATCGCCAAGGCCGCAGGCTGTTCCCGCGCGACCCTGTACCGGTATTTCGAAAATCGCGAAGCGTTGCGCAGCGCTTATGTCCACCGCGAGACCTATCGGCTCTCCGCCGCGATCAAAGAGCAGATCAGCGGCATCGCCGACGCACGCGAACGGCTAAGCGCAGGCATCACCACAACCCTTCGCCTGGTACGCGAAAGCCCAGCGCTGGCGTCGTGGTTTGCCACCACGCAGCCGCCGATCGGTGCGCAAGTGGCCGAGCATTCCGACGTCATCGCGGCGCTGGCCGCAGCGTTCGTCAACTCACTCGGCGCCGACGACCCGACTGCCACCCAACGCCGGGGCCGCTGGCTGGTCCGGGTGATCACGTCGCTGCTGATCTTCCCGGGCCGCGACGTAGCCGAAGAGCAGGCAATGATTGAGGAGTTCGTCGTCCCGATTGTGGTACCGACCCAGAAGGCGGCACCCGCGTAAAGCGATGCAGCAGCCACGCCAACGGGACGGTCAAAACCAGCGTCGATACAAACAGCCCAACCATCGAACCGGTGTAAACGTGATCCCGCATGACGTAGACCATCGCGAATTCCATTGTCACCAAATGGATCAAGAAGATCTCGTAGGAGATCTCCCCCAACCACACCATCGGCCGCGTCGCGAGGAACCGGCAGTACCAGCCCTGGTTGCCCAACGCGAGCGGCGCCACCGCGAGCGCGGCGATCGCCGCATAGAACACCGCTTTGTACAGCGCTTGCGACAGGCCCAGTGGTGATGTCGTCGGATCCCCCGCGATCGGCGTAGAAGCGATGAAATAGCAAATGACGGCAAGCGGTAGCGCGATGAATGCGTAACAGCGCACCCCCATCGCTTGCAGCACAGTCAGGCCCATGCCGGCGAGGAACCAGATCAGGTAAGTGGGCAGCCACAGCCGCATTCCGTTCGGCACCGAGGTCGTCAAATGCACCAATATCAGCCACGCCGGAGAAATCAACGCGAGCGCGCCGAGGCCGACCAGCATCAGCCTCGGTCGCCATTGCCGTCGGCACAGGACCACCAGTAGCAGGTACGACAGCAGCGGTAGCACCACGTAGAACGCGGCTTCCACCGCCAAGCTCCACATCTGGGTCAGGCCCTGATGCAAATATCCCTTCAAGTAGTTGCTGGTATAGATCTGCGTCAACGTCAGGTTGCGCAACAAACCGATCCAGGTGTGGCCGAAATTTGGCCCGGCCGTTCGGAAGTGATAGATGACGTACGCGATCAGCACGGTGACGATGTAGGCCGGCATGATGCGCCGGACCCGGTGCCAGGCGTAGCGGCGGACCGACGGCTCTGGGCCGCCCGTCGCGGTCGATTTCACCCATGGCCGGAACAGGAGGAAGCCAGACAGCACAAAGAAGATCGGCACACCGATCTCCATCCGGGAGCAGACCAGCCCGAAGTAGCCGCGCGGGTATTTGCCGGTGGTGTACGCCGCGTGGGTCCCTACCACGAGAAGCGCCGCGACCGCACGGACACCGGTCAGCGACGCGACCCGGTCCGGCCCAGAGACCTGTTCGAGTCCGCCCTGGGCAGCCGTGGCGTCGGCCCGGGTCATCCGCTGTGATCCCGCTGCTTTGCGCCGCGATCAGGACGCTTGGCGTTGTCTCGACCGCGCTCGGGCTGCAAGTTGATCAGCACACCGGAAATACGGGTCCGCTCAAGCGCTTTGAGCGTCTCGCGCGGAAGTTTCGCGGGCAGCTCGACCAGTGAGAAATCGGGCTTGATGGTGATGTGGCCGAAATCGCTGCGGTGCAGGCCGCCTTCGTTGGCGATGGCGCCGACAATCGCGCCCGGGCCGATCTTATGGCGCTTCCCGACCGCAATGCGGTACGTGGCGAACCCCTTCCGGGGGCCCTCGCCTGCTTTGCGGGTGGATTTGGCGGGCCGGTCCTCGCGCTGTTTGGGACGGCGGTCCGGCGGCGGCTCGGGTGCCATCAGGAAGGCTTCGCCGTCGCGCGACTGCACCGCCAGCGCCGCCGCGATATCGGCCATCGGGACGTCATGCTCGCGCTCGTAGTCCTCGACCATCCTGCGGAACAACTCGATGCCCGCTGAGCCCAGGCTGTCGGTGATGGAATCGCCGAATTTCGCCACCCGCTGGGCGTTGACATCTTCGACGCTGGGCAGCTCGGCCTCGGTGAGCTTTTGCCTGGTTGCTTTCTCTATCGCCTTGAGCAGGTGGCGCTCTCGCGGCGAGACGAACAACAGCGCGGCACCCGAGCGCCCGGCCCTGCCGGTGCGCCCGATCCGGTGCACGTAAGACTCGGTGTCGTTTGGGATGTCGTAGTTGAGCACATGCGATATCCGCTCGACGTCCAACCCTCGGGCAGCAACGTCGGTGGCGACCAGGATGTCCAGTCCTTTTGAGCCGCCTTCTTTCAGCGCAGCAATGGTCCGCTCGCGCTGGCTCTGCGGGATATCACCGTTGATGGCTGCTGCCGAAAACCCCCGGGCGCGAAGCTTTTCGGCCACCTCTTCGGTGGCTTGCTTGGTGCGGACGAACACGATCATCGCCTCGAACGGCTCAACCTCCAACACTCGGGTGAGCGCATCCATCTTGCGCGGGCCGGCGACCTGGATGTAGCGCTGCGAAATATTCTCTGCAGTAGCAGTTTTCGCCTTGACGCTGACTTCGGTCGGATCGTGCAGATACTTGGTGGTCAGTTTGCGAATCGCCGGCGGCATGGTCGCAGAAAACAGAGCGACCTGTTTGTACTCCGGCGTTTCCGACAGGATCCGTTCGACGTCCTCGGCGAAGCCCATGTTGAGCATCTCGTCGGCCTCGTCGAGCACCAGGTAGTCCACCCGGGAAAGATCCAACGTTCCGCGTTCGAGGTGGTCGATAACTCGGCCAGGGGTGCCGACCACCACCTGTGCACCACGCCGTAGCCCGGACAATTGCACCGCGTAGGACGACCCGCCGTAGATCGGTAGCACGTTGATCTGCGGTAAATGGGAGCCGTACCGGCTAAACGCCTCGGCCACCTGCAACGCCAGCTCGCGGGTCGGGGCCAGCACCAGCGCTTGCGTCGCCTTGCTGCCGGTATCGATCTTGGACAGGATCGGCATCGCGAAAGCGGCCGTCTTACCGGTCCCGGTCTGAGCCAGCCCCACCACGTCCGACCCCGCCATCATTGCCGGAATCGTCGCCGCCTGTATCGCCGACGGCGACTCGTAACCGACGTCGGCAACGGCCTGCAAGACCGAGGGGTGGATTTGCAGGTCGGCAAAGGTCGTCGGGGCGTTATCCGGGGAGGTCATTTGAACACAGAGTTTAGTGGTCAAACACACCCGGCCACGCCTGCCACGTCGGCCGCACCGGTCGGGGTACGGTGCGACCTTGTGTGGACACGTCACTGCGGTGTCCTGCGGTTGACTGAGCTGGCCGCCGCCGCACTGATCACCGCGACCATCAGCGGCTGCGGGTCGGGCGACTCGACCGTCGCCAAGACGCCGCAGGCAACTACCGCCCACCCGACCGCCGCGCCCGGCAAACC
>NZ_JBAUZA010000379.1:0-1865 GCF_049585075.1 Mycobacterium sp. | reverse complement strand
ATCGTAGCGTTGTCTGCGTACGGGTTGACCGGACCATACCGCGACCGGCCCTCAACGGAATTCACGATCCAGGCCGAGAGCGGCACCCTGGCGCTGCGGGGTCGTCCCGACCAACCGCCCATTCAAGCGGGTGGTCGAGTCTTCGAATGGGTGATGGCCAGTTATGCCGCGGTCGCGGCGCTTGGCGCATTGCGGCGGGTTCAACTCGGCGGCGCAGGTGAAGTCGTTGACTGCTCGTTGTTGGAGACGTGTCACCTCAGCGCCAGCGGATTCGCCGATCTCTACGACGAGCTTGCCGGCCGTCCCCCTTTGACCGTGCCAGCCCGACAGGTTGAGATCCCTTCTATCGAACCAACCGCAGATGGATGGGTGGGCTTTAACACCAATACCCGCCAACAATTCGAGTCGTTCCTAGCAATGATCGGCCGACTGGATCTGCTCGACGACGACCCGGCGTGGGCACTCGCAACGACCCGCTGGGAGCGCCGAGAGGAGTGGAATCAGATTGTGCGGGAATGGACGACGAGGCGTTCCACAGACGAAATCGTCGCGTTGGCCTCCGATCTGCGGATTCCCGTCTCACCAGTCAACAATGGCCAGACCGTGTTGGACCACCCTCAGTTCGCAACGCGCGGCGTGTGGGGCCAGTATGCCGACGGCAGCTTTACTCACCCGTTGGCCGCCTACCGGATCAATGGCCGACGACCCACTCCCACAGTCAGTGCTCCTTCGCTCGGCGAAATGGCAAAAGTAGATGCCCACAGCAGGATTCGCACCGATGCCGACTGTGCACCCGGACTCCCCCTGGAGGGTGTACGCATTCTCGACGCGACAGCGTGGTGGGCAGGCCCCTCCTCGACGCACATTCTCGCCGCACTAGGCGCTGAGGTCATTCACCTGGAGTCGACAAAACACCCTGACGGCGCGCGGATGGCCGCCGCAGCGTTCGCCGATCAGACTCAGTGGTGGGAACGGTCGGGGATGTACCTGGCGACTAACACCAATAAGCGAGGGCTCACCCTCGACCTGTCCTCTCCCGAAGGCCGGGAGCTGTTTTTCGGATTCGTCACGCGCTCGGACATTCTGGTCGAGAACTTCTCGCCCCGCGTCTTCGACAATTTCGCCATCACGTGGGAGGCCGTCAGTGAGCAGAACCCCCGAATAGTGATGGTCCGCATGCCTGCGTTCGGCCTCGACGGGCCGTGGCGCAACAATGTCGGTTTCGCGCAAACAATGGAACAGATGACCGGAATGGCTTGGGTGACCGGCCACGAGTACGACCAGCCGCGAATCCCCCGCGGCCCCTGCGACCCGCTTGCAGGAATGCACTCCGCGTTCGCGATGCTCGCAGCACTCCGGCAACGTGACCAGACTGGCCAAGGGTCTTTCATCGAAGTATCGATGGTTGAGTCCGCGCTCAACGCAGCCGCCGAGCAGGTTGTCGAATTCACTGCGTACGGCAACCTGATATCGCGACTAGGAAATCGTAGCCGTGACGCCGCCCCACAAGGGCTCTATCAATGTGTGGGGACCGAGCGGTGGCTGGCGATTTCGGTCGCCACGGACGAGCAGTGGCGCCAATTGAAGTCGGCTCTATGCGAACCGGACTGGGCGGACGACCCCGCGTTGGACACTCACGAAGGACGTGTGCGGGCGCATGATCTGATTGATAAGCATCTTGAGGAGTGGGCTGGCCACCACGATTCCTCGGCCGCTGCAGAGTTGCTCGTTGAATTTGGGGTTCCAGCTGCGGATTTGGCAGACGCCAGGGTTGGTTCGATGCACCCGCAGCTCGCCGCACGAGGCTTTTTCGAAAACCTCGACCATCCCATTGTGGGACGCCATCATGTGCCGGCGATGCCCTT
>NZ_JBAUZA010000378.1:0-3006 GCF_049585075.1 Mycobacterium sp. | reverse complement strand
CAGCGGGATCGTCGGAGCTGCTGGTCGGCCGGGACCGGGTGGCCGGTGTCGACGCGGCCTATCTCTGCCGCGGGCAGGTGTGCGATCTGCCGGTCACCAGCGCCGAGGATCTGGCGGCGGCGCTGGCCCGGTGACGGTAGCCTTGCCAGTCATGCCGAGCCGCGAGCAGATCGCCGACACCGTCAACCGCTACATCAGCTTGGTGGCCAAGGGCAGCGCGGAGGATATCGCCGAGCTGTACGCCGACGACGCCACCGTCGAGGATCCGGTCGGCGGCGAGGTGCACATCGGCCGGCAGGCGATCCGCGGGTTCTACTCCGCGGTCGAAAACGCCGAGCGCGAATGCGAATTGGTGACGCTGCGGGTGGCCGGCAACGAGGCGGCGTTCCAGTTCAAGTTGACCGTGATCGCCGGCGAGCACCGGATGCTGATCGAGCCGATCGACGTGATGGTGTTCGGCGACGACGGCAAGGTGACCGCGATGAAGGCCTACTGGTCAGCGGACAACGTCACGCACGGCTAGGCCGGGTGGCCGACGTAGAAGACCGCCAGCCAAACGGCGATGTAGTGGCAGATCGCGGCCACCACCGTGCAGGCGTGAAAGAACTCGTGGTAACCGAACGTCTTGGGCCACGGGTCGGGCCAGCGCATCGCGTACAGAATGCCGCCGATGCTGTATAGCGCGCCGCCGACAACCAGCAGCACCATCGCGGCCACCCCGGCGATGTGCATGATCACCGCGATGTAGAACGCGGCGACCCAGCCGAGTCCCAGGTACAGCGGCACTCCGACCCAGCGCGGGGCGGTCGGCCAGCACATCTTGAGCAACACCCCGGCCACCGCACCGCCCCACACGACGCACAGCACCAGCGTCCCTGCTTGTGGCGGCATCGCCAACAACGCGAACGGGGTATAGGTGCCGGCGATCAGCACGAAGATCATCGAATGGTCGAGCCGCTTCATCCGGATCCGGGCCTTCGCCGATTTCCAGGTGACCCGGTGATACGTGGCGCTGACGGTGAACATCCCCACCACGGCGCCGACGTAGACGAAGGTCGCCATTCCGGCTTTGAGCCCCGCCAGCGGCCAAGACACCGAGATCAGCGAGGCGCCGGCGGCGACGGCGAAAACGGCCGACACCAAATGGATCCAGCCGCGTGCTTTCGGCTTGGTCAGCACGTCAGCAGCAGATTCCAGGGCCTGACCGGCGACTTCTTCGACAGCGTCGACCGGCCCGGAAGTGCCGGGCTTGGTGGCCGAGTTGGTAGCGCGACTCAAGATCCCTCCCTAACTTGCAGTCGGATCGCAGGTAAGTGCTGCTCCCCACAGTAATCTGGATCCCTGTGGAGATCATCCCGCCGCGCCTTAAGGAACCGCTGTATCGGATCTATGAGCTGCGGCTGCGGCAAGGATTGGCCGCATCCAAACCGACCCTGCCGCGACACATCGCGGTGCTGTGCGACGGCAACCGGCGGTGGGCACGTGACGCCGGATACGACGACGTCAGTTACGGGTATCGGATGGGCGCGGCCAAGATCGCCGAGATGCTGCGCTGGTGCCAAGAAGCCGGCATCGAAATGGCCACCGTCTACCTGCTATCCACCGAAAACCTGCGACGCGATCCCGCCGAACTGGCCGCGCTGATCGAGATCATCACCGATGTCGTCGAGGAGATCTGCGCGCCGGCCAACCGCTGGAG
Source organism: Mycobacterium sp. (assembly GCF_049585075.1). Lineage (GTDB taxonomy): Bacteria > Actinomycetota > Actinomycetes > Mycobacteriales > Mycobacteriaceae > Mycobacterium. Next base: position 1,307 of record NZ_JBAUZA010000378.1, on the reverse strand, counting down.
TGTGCGCACGGTCGGTGATCTGGAGTTGATCGGCGAAGAGCCCGCGCGACGGCTGCGCGACGCCGTGGCAAGCACTGCAGGCACCGCGTCCAACGCAAGCGCCGGCTTTCACGTCAACGTCGCCGTCGGCTACGGCGGGCGCCAGGAAATCGCCGACGCCGTGCGCGCATTGTTGAGCAAGGAGATTGCCAACGGAGCCAGCGGCGAGGATCTCGTCGATGCCGTCACCGTCGACGCGATCTCGGAGAACCTGTACACCTCCGGGCAGCCGGATCCGGACCTGGTCATCCGAACGTCGGGGGAGCAGCGACTATCCGGGTTCCTGTTGTGGCAAAGCGCCTACTCGGAGATGTGGTTCACCGAAGCGCACTGGCCCGCCTTCCGCCGGGTCGACTTCTTGCGCGCACTGCGCGATTACAGCCAGCGCCACCGCCGTTACGGCACGTAGCGGCGATCGCAAGCGCGGCGCAGCCGGGCGCAGCGGGTCGCCGCGGACGATCTGGAGCCGTGTCACACTGAAAGCATGGCTGCGCTTTCAGCGTTGGTGTTTTCGCTGAGTTGGTGGCTGGGCCTGTATTTGTTGGCCCGGGACCCACGCAAGCCTGTGCTCGCGCTCTCGGCGGTCGGACTGTGTAGTTTTGCCACGGCGGTGGCGCTGGATGCGGTGCGGCTCGTCACGCACTCCGCGCTTCTCAGCCACGTCGAGATTTACGTCGTGGCGATTCCCGGCGTGGCCTGGTTCGCGGTGCTCGTCGAGCTGGCCCGGCCGTCTGACAGTGGGCGCGCACGCGCCGGCGAGCTATTGCTGGTCGGTGTCGTCGCTTCGCTGACGTTGGTGGGTGCGACGCTGGCCGGCAGCGTCGACGGGCCGCTGCGGCTCGGGCATGTGGTCATGTGCGTGGTGATCTCGGTGTCCACGCTGGGCGCGATGGCCGCCGCCGTGCGGCGCCGGGTGCAGACGATCCCCGTCGTCGGGCTGGTCGTCACGGCGACGCTGTTCTTTGCGTTGGCCAACGCCATCCTGATCATCCCGCTTGGCGTGGTGCCCAGCTGGCTGGCATTGGCGTCGACGGGTTGCGACGTGCTCGGCCTGGGTGTGGCGGTGGCGCTGTGGGACGCGTTCGACGAGGGCCAGGCGCTGCGGGCCGACATGCTGCGCTCATTCACCGGTACCGGTGCGGTGGCGGCGCTGCTCGGCGGTCAGATGCTGATCGGTATCGCGTTGACCCGCCAGCAGCCAACTGCGCAGATCACGTTGACGGTGCTGCTGTTCACCAGCCTGGCGATTGTCACCGCCGTGCAGGTAC
>NZ_JBAUZA010000377.1:0-30252 GCF_049585075.1 Mycobacterium sp. | reverse complement strand
TTGCGGGAGTGGCAGCTCGCGCCACCGGGTGCTCGTGCTGCGGCCGCGCTGCCACGGTCGGGGCATCCGCGACCGCGGCCTTGGTATCGACCGACGCGAGCAGTTCCTCGATTTCGGTTCGTGTGCGGTAGGTGACATCGCTTCTGTCGCGCAGCATTCGCAGCAGACGGGCGATGTCGTTGCGGGCCGTGGGATCGTCGCCGTCCTCTTCGAGCCCGGATTTGAGTTCGGTCAGCAAGTGGGTTTGCTGACGAGGGTCGAGATCTTGCTCGGCGAGGGTAGTGGACAGCCGCATCAGGTAGGCAAACGGCACCGGCGGTTCGTCGGGCAGCGGCGAGGGAAGGGGCGGCTGCTGGGCGGCCAACGCGTGGACAGCGGTGACCAACTGGATACCGGTGTCAACGGTCGGGTTCTGGTAGTCGATAACCTGCAGTGCGGCAAGCGGATTGGCCCGCATACTGTCGACCGGGCCGATCCGAACAGGAAGGATGGGTCGCTGCAGTGCCTGTGCGTAACGCAACTCGGCCTGACAGGGCTTGGACTCCAGCGAGTGATTCGACAGCGCGACGATGAAGACCTCGCAAGCGCGGATCTGCTCGAGGATTTCGTTCCACCAGGCTTGCCCGCCACCGAGGTCTTCATCGAACCAAACCTGCTGGCGTGCCCGCCGAAGCGCCGTCGTCAACGGCTCGATGGCCGACCGGTCTTGGCTTGAGTAGCTGACAAATAGCCCCATAGCAGTCTCCTCCGGCACGGGGGCGAACGGGCAAACTGCGATGCGACGATAACGCATCATCGCTCCGGCCGGGCAGCATTCGGATGCAGCTGCCGACGCGGTGTCAGCCGACGAACCGCGAGAGCCGCGCCGACAAATGCGGCACCAACCCGCCGTCGGCGTCCACCCGTTCTTCGACGTAGGCCAGGTCGCCGCCCTCGACGATGCCGTAGAGCCGCTTAGCGCCGCCGACCAGCACACCAGATCGGCTGCGGGCCAAGGCATCGGTGACCAATTCCCACGACGACTGGTTGAGGGGCCGCCCGTAAAACAGCTCGACGTAGCCGGCGGAGTGCGCCAGCAGCAACTCGATGGCGTGGGACTCGGTGGGGTCGTGGGGATCGTTCACGAAGCGCCAATAGCCGGTTTCTCGCAGGTCGGGTCCCTGGTAGTCGCCGGTATCGGTGACCCGCCACGACCGTGCCTCCCAGTTGAGGTAGTCGCCGCCGTCGTGTGAAACCACGATCTGCTGCCCGAACCGGTAGTCGCCGTCGGCTCCGCGGCCCTCTCCTTCGCCGCGCCAAACGCCAACCAGCGGAAGCAAAGCCAGCAGGGCATCATTCAGATTTGCGCCTTCGCGCAGGTTCGCGGTGTCAGCGGGGATAGGCAGATCATCGAAGACCGGGATGTTGCGAGCCGCGGTCGCTTTGGCGCGTTCGGCGGCTGCGGCCACGGCACGATCTCCGGAACCACGGGAACCGGCCGGTCCGTCAGGGCCCTCGGAGGTCACGACTCGTCAGTGATGAGCCGGTAGAGCATGTACAGCGCGAACCATGAGATGAACACGGTCATCCCGACCAGAATGATCTCGAAGAGCAAAACCACGGGAACGAGTCTAGTTCGACAACGATGCTCGGACTCGTCGGGGAGACCGCTCAGGCGATCTTGACGTCGACCTCGTGGATCCCGGCACCCGACGGGTTCACCACCGCGTCGCCGTTACCAACCGCCGATAAGGCGCGCAGCGTCCAGGATCCGGGTGCGGCGAAGAACCGGAAGTCACCGGTGGCCGACGCGACGACCTCCGCAGTGAACTCGTCGGAGGAATCCAGCAGTCGCACGAACGCGCCGCCGACGGCCTGGCCGTCACCATCGACAACCCGACCGGTGATCACCGTCTCCTTCTCCAGATCGACGCTGGCCGGCAACGTCTGTCCTTGCTTCGGTGCAGAGCACATATCAGCTTCCCAACTCGATCGGGGCGCCCACCAGGGAGCCGTATTCCGTCCAACTGCCGTCGTAGTTCTTGACATTCCTGTGGCCGAGCAATTCCTGCAAAACGAACCAAGTGTGCGACGAGCGCTCGCCGATTCGGCAGTAAGCAATCGTTTCCTTCGACCCGTCCAGACCGGCGTCGGCATAGAGCCTGGCCAGGTCCTCATCGGACTTGAACGTGCCGTCTTCGTTGGCGGCCTTACTCCACGGCACATTGATCGCGCTGGGGATGTGGCCGGGCCGCTGGCTTTGTTCCTGAGGCAGGTGGGCCGGCGCCAGGATCTTGCCGGAGAACTCGTCCGGTGAGCGGACATCGACCAGGTTCTTGGCGTTGATGGCCGCGATGACCTCGTCGCGAAACGCCCGGATGCTGTTGTCGGGCGCCTTGGCGGTGTAGGACGTCGCGGGCCGCTGCACTGGCTCGGTCGACATCGGCCGCGCGTCGAGCTCCCACTTCTTGCGGCCGCCGTCGAGCAACTTGACGTTGTCATGGCCGTATAGCTTGAAGTACCAGTACGCGTAGGCGGCGAACCAGTTGTTGTTGCCCCCGTAGAGGATCACGGTGTCGTCGTTGGCGATGCCGCGGTCACTCAGCAGCTTGGAGAACTGCTGGGCGTCGACGAAGTCACGCTTGACGGGGTCTTGCAGATCGGTACGCCAGTCCAGTTTGACCGCGCCGGGGATGTGACCGACGTCGTATGCGCTGGTGTCCTCGTCGACTTCAACGAAGACCGTGTTCGCGGCGTCGAGATTGCTCTGGGCCCAGTCGGTGGAGACCAGGACGTCGGAGCGTGCCATGTGGTGGATCCTTTCGGGGGTTATGCGGGCTCGGAAGTCCTGGAAGTGGGCTTCAGATGCACGACGAGCGGGTAGAGCTGGCAGCCCAGGCAGATCCCGAAAGCTGCGTTGAGGAAAGCCGCCACCAATGCTGCTGCGGTAGCGATGAGGCCGACCAGCGGCGTACCGGAGGCGAATCCGGCCGCGCCGATGACGGCGAAGACCAGGCCGACCAGTTGAGCGAACTTCAGTGGCGGCGCCGGCTCGCGTTCGCGGACCGGTCCCAGGCGCGGGGCCACCAGATTGGCGAAGATCAGGCCATAGGGGTGGCGGCGCGGGCCGGCCGTGGCGCCGATTGCGAAGATGACGGCCTGCAGGCCCAGGATGATCGCGGCGGCGGGGTTGCTGACGCCGGAGACGACGAGGGTGATCACCAGCACGACGGTGGTGATCCAGGCGACGAATCGAGGCCCGCGAACATCGACCTGGTCGATGGTGCTGGTGCTCGACATGATGGGGCTCCTAGCTGCTCTGTGCAGGGGTATGGGGGACGCGCGCCAAGGTGTTTGTTCCTGGCTGCTCCGAGCGCGGCGCGCGAAAGCGCGGCTACTCAGCAACTACAACAACAACAGCAGCAACCCGCGACGCGGCACAGATCAACCGTGCGGCGCTTGGTGAGCAGGAGCTCAACGCGGGTGGACACGTCGGACAGCTTACCCAATGGCCACGCCATCAAGCCAACAGCGGAGTCAACGCCGACCGCAGGTCATCGGCCTTCGGCACACCCGCGGTGCGGTATCGCTGACGTCCGTGCGCGTCGAAGATAAAAGTAGTGGGCAGCGATAAAACTGAAAGACGTCGCGCGGCGGCTGGATTGGCGTCCATGTCGATTTCCACGTGCGCGACCTCACCGAGGTCGTCACACACCTGGGTGACCACGCGGCGCACGTGGGTACACGGCGAGCACCATGGCGCGCTGAAATGCACGACGGTCGGCCCGGCAGCCGACAGGCCCAAGTCGCTGGTGTCCAGTTCCACCCCGGAATCGGTGGGCCGGACAGCGCCCGTGCGCCGGGTCAGCAGCCAGCCGACGACGGCTGCCACTGCCAGCGCAGCCACCATGGCCACGATCGAGGGGGTCATGCCCGGTTAAACCCGTCGAGCGTGATCGTTAATCCCTTGTTGATGCCCTCGATGATCACGTCGGAGCCACGAGCGCCTTGACTCGTGGGCGTCAGCCCGAACGGAAGCCTTTGGTCGGGCAGCTTTCCGGCGAACGCGGCCAGCACTGCGGCGCGCTTGTCGTCGGGAACCTTCTGGTCGGCGGTATCCGGGCCGGTCAGCACGCCGGTCGGGGTGAACACCAGGGTGGTCTTGTCGTCGCCGGCAATCGACAGGTCTACGGACACGCTGACCCGCTTGTCGAACTGGGCTGATTTGGGGGTGCCGGTGAACACCAGACCGTGGCTGCCCGAGATCCCCGATTCGGTTGTACCGCCGGTCGCGTTGTTGGTCTCCTGCGGCGGCGCCTCGACCATCAGGTCGCGGATACCCATGTAGCGGCCAAGATGCAGGGAGTCGATGATGATCCGGCTCTCCAGTTTGCCGACCCGAAGCTTGGCGCTCGGCCCGATCAGCCAGGACGTGTCGCTTAAGTCGACCGAATACATGGTCGCCTCCAGCGTGGCTTTCCCGATCACCGGACGGTCGACTGCGCTGGCCTTGATTTCCACCTCTCGGTAGTGGTTGCGCATCGCCTGCGGGATTACCGGGAAGCCGAGGATCGCGACGAATGGATCGAAACCCAGGTTGGCTGTCTGGCGCACTGTGCGGGCCAGGCGATATTCGGCGTAGATCGTGGTCCCGAAGTCGACGCCCGCGGCTCCCACTGCCACGATCACGACGGCCAGTACCACCGCTACCGCAGCGACCAGCACCTTACGCATCCGCATATTGTGGCGTACCTCGGCGCCATGTCTGCATCGTCACCGCGCTGGGTCTAATTGCGCGCTTCGCGCTCAGACCGCCCCCGGTCTGCATCGTCACCGCGCTGACTTGCGGGGTTCACGCTATCGTTTAATAACCAGGCCGATAACTTCACACCTCGCCATGAATTTGGGAGGCGCCTTTCCCACGACGCTGGAGGGGCTTGTTGGATCTACTACTACTGACCGCGGAGCCGCACCCGGACGTGGTCCTACCCTCGTTGTCGCTGCTAGCGCACCACGTGCGTACAGCGCCGCCCGATGTTTCCTCGTTGCTGGAAGCAGGTAGCGCCGACATCCTGATCGTCGACGCGCGACTTGACCTGCCCGCAGCGCGTGGGCTGTGCCGGTTGCTGAGTTCGACGGGCCGCTCGATCCCGGCGGTGGTTGTGGTGAACGAGGGCGGCCTGGTGGCCGTTAACGCCGACTGGGGCTTGGACGAGATCTTGCTTCCCAGCACCGGGCCGGCCGAGATCGACGCCCGGCTGCGACTGCTGATCGGCCGCAAGGGCAGCCTGCAGGACCAGGAAAGCGTCGGCAAGATCAGCCTCGGTGAACTGGTGATCGACGAGAGCACCTACACAGCGCGGTTGCGTGGACGTCCGCTGGACCTCACTTATAAGGAGTTCGAGCTACTGAAGTATCTGGCGCAGCATGCCGGCCGGGTATTCACCCGGGCCCAGCTGTTGCACGAGGTATGGGGATACGACTTCTTCGGTGGCACCCGCACGGTCGACGTGCACGTGCGCCGGCTGCGGGCCAAACTCGGGCCGGAGTACGAGTCGCTGATCGGCACGGTGCGCAACGTGGGCTACAAGGCGGTCCGGCCGAGCCGCGGCCGGCCACCGAGCGGCGAGCCCGCCCCCGCCGACGACGAGCCCGAGGCAGAGAGTCGCCAGGAGTCGCTGGTCGATCCGTTGCGCAGCCAGTGACACAACCCGAGTGGCGGGCGGAGCTAGCCGCGGAAGAACAGCAACAGATACGTGAACTGGTCAGTGCGGCAGGTGAATTCGATGAAGTGGCACCTGTCGGCGAGCAAGTTCTGCGGGAGTTGGCACATCGCCGCACCGGGCACCTGCTGGCCACTGGTCGTCATCCAGGCGGCGGCGAGCGAATCATCGGTTATCTGAATCTCTCCTCGAGCCAGCAAGATGGGTTCGGCATGGCGGAGTTGGTGGTACATCCGCAATCCCGCCGTCGCGGTATCGGCACTGAATTGATTCGTGCCGCATTGTCGAAAACCGCTGGGAGAAACTACTTTTGGGCGCACGGCACGCTGGCTCCAGCGCGGGCGACCGCGTCGGCGTTAGGTCTGGTAGCGGTTCGCGAGCTCGTACAGATGCGCCGCTCGCTGCGCGGCATCACCGAGCCGTCCGTGCCCGACGGGATACGCATCCGGACTTACGCCGGCATCGACGACGACGCCGAACTACTGCGGGTCAACAACGCCGCGTTCGCAAAACACCCCGAACAAGGCGGCTGGGCGGCAACTGATCTGGCTGAGCGACGCGCCGAAAAGTGGTTCGATCCCGAAGGGCTGTTCCTGGCCTTCGACGAACAGACGGACGCGCTGCTTGGCTTCCACTGGACGAAAGTGCACCCCGAGGAGCCCGGACTGGGCGAGGTCTATGTCGTCGGCGTCGATCCGTCGGCGCAGGGCAGTGGTCTGGGTGGGCTGCTGACATCGGTGGGCGTCGCGTTCCTGGCGCGGCAGCTGGCAACGGCAGCCCAACCCACAGTGATGCTCTATGTCGAGTCGGACAACGCCGCCGCGCTGGCTACCTACCGGCGCCTGGGTTTCACCGAGCATCGTGTCGACACCGCCTATGCGGTGGCCACATCCAGCCCGACCGCCACCGGCACGGGCGCTCGCTGAGCTGTTCATTGGCCGTTCACGTAGCTGCGGGATACCGTCTACGCCCGGCGAATACGTTTCGGTTAGCCGCGCACACCCTGGCGGGAGGGTGAGTCGTGGACAAAATCCTTCAGAAAGCGAGATCGGTGAAGCTCGACCCGGTAGGCAGAGCGCTGGTGGCCGCGGTGTCGATAGCGCTGATCGCGGGCCTGACGTCGAGCGGCTGTGGCAGCGACAGCAACCTGCACGGCATGTCGGCACCGACTGGACCGGTGAACTGTGCCGGCAAGCCCGACCTGACCGCCGAGGGATCCACGGCTCAGCAAAACGCCATTGCCTTGTTCAATACGGATTGGGCTCAGCTGTGCTCCGGTAAGCAGCTGGCGTACAACCCAACCGGGTCAGGCGCCGGGCGCGAGCAGTTCATCGCCGCGCATGTGGACTTCGCCGGGTCTGACTCACCGCTGAGCCGCGACCAGATCGATCCGGCCGCCGAGCGCTGCCACGGAAATCCGGCGTGGCATTTGCCGATGGTCTTCGGGCCGGTCGCGATTGTCTACCACCTGGACGGTGTCGAGCGGCTGGTTCTCAGTGCTGACGTGCTGGCCAAGATCTTCAGTGGCCAGATCTTTGATTGGAACGACCCGCAGATCGTCGCACTCAACCCCGGCGTGGCCCTGCCCGACACCAAGATCTGGCCGATCTACCGGTCGGACTCCTCGGGTACCACCGACAACTTTCAGAAGTATCTGGCCGCGGCGGCGCCGAAGAGCTGGACCAAGGGCACCGGCAGCGAGTTTCAGGGCGGCGTGGGTGAAGGCACCCAGAAGTCGGCCGGTGTCGTCCAGGCCGTGCAATCCACGTCGGGTGCCATTGGGTATGTCGAGAAAGGCTTCGCCGATCAAAGCGGCGTGCCCTACGCGCAGATCAATGCCGGCAGCGGTCCGGTGGCGCTCACCGATGACGCGGCCCGCAAGGCCATCGACAGCGCCACCTTCGCAGGCCGGGGCAACGACTTGAAACTGAATCTGAAATCGCTCTACAGCACCAAAGAGGCCGGTGCGTACCCGCTGGTGCTCGCCACCTACGAGATCGTCTGCTCCAAGGGCTACGACGCTGCGACTACGGCCGCCATCAAATCGCTGTTGACGGTGGCCGCCGTTAACGCGCAAAGCGGTCTCTCGGCCGCCGGGTATGTTCCGTTACCGGATAGGTTCAAGCAGCGCCTGGTGGCCGCGATCAACGCGATCCAGTGATCGATCTGATTGACTTGGGGTCGAGGTCTTTTGCCTGATGGGAATACCGTGACGACGCCAAATCCAGCCGATGCCGGCTCGGGTGGGGGCGTGGCCGCAACGAGGCCGCCGTCCGCGGCTGTCCGCTCCTTGCGCTGGGCCAACACCAAACCGGGTCACGGTGACCAGCTGTTTCGTGGCCTGTCGACGGGTTCGGGCGTGCTGATCGTTGTACTGATCGCCGCCATCGCGGTGTTTCTGCTGATGCGGGCAATACCAGCCCTGGCGCGCAATCAGGAAAACTTCCTCACCTATGGCGGCAACTGGGTCACCACTAATACATCGGCGATGCATTTCGGCATCCTCGACCTGCTGCAGGTCACGGTGTTTGTGGCGCTGTTCGCGCTGACCCTGGCGATGCCGGTGGCCCTGGGTATCGCGATTTTCCTCACCCAGTACTCACCGCGCCGTATCGCGGCACCACTTTCCTATGTGGTCGACCTGCTCGCCGCTGTGCCGTCGATCATCTACGGGGTCTGGGGTTTGTACGTGTTGGCGCCGCGATTGCGACCAATCGCGACCTGGCTCAACCAACATCTGGGCGGGCTTTTTCTTTTCGCGACCGGTAATGCGTCGGTTTCCGGGGGCGGCACGATCTTCACCGGCGGGATCGTTTTGGCGGTGATGATTCTGCCGATCATTGCCGCGGTGACCCGCGAGGTGTTCTTGAAGACGCCGCAGAGCCACATCGAGGCTGCGCTGGCGCTCGGCGCCACCCGCTGGGAGGTGGTCAAGACCACGGTGTTGCCGTTCGGACGCTCCGGCTACATCAGCGGCGCGATGTTGGGTCTGGGCCGAGCCCTGGGTGAAACCGTGGCGCTGCTGATCATTCTGCGCGGCACCCAGACGGCGTTCGGCTGGTCGCTGTTCGACGGCGGCTACACCTTCGCGACGAAGATCGCGGCCACCGCGTCAGAGTTCAACAACCCGTACAAAGCCGGGGCCTACATCGCGGCCGGATTGGTGCTGTTCTTGCTCACTTTCGTGGTTGATGCGATGGCCCGCGCCGCCGTTGCCGGCAAGGGCAAGCGATGACGTCGATCCTGGACCGCCCGCTCAAAGCGCGCACATTCGCAGGCGTCAGCCGGCGCCGACGGCTGGCCAACGGCACGGCGACCGTGCTGGTCACGCTGTCGGTGATGGTGGCCTTGATCCCGCTGGTCTGGGTGCTCTTTGCGGTATCGGCCAAAGGCCTCACGGCCGTCAGGTCAAGCGAGTGGTGGACGCATTCCCAAGCCCAGCTGACCGCGTTCTTACCCGGCGGGGGCGCCTACCACGCGATTGTCGGCACGGTCATGCAGGGACTGGTATGCGCGGTCATCTCGATACCGATCGGCATCTTCGTCGCCATCTATCTGGTCGAATACGGCGGCGGCACCCGATTAGGCAAGCTGACCACGTTCATGGTGGACATTCTCACCGGGGTCCCCTCGATCGTGGCCGCGCTGTTCATCTATGCACTGTGCATCGCCACCCTTGGCCTTCCCCGGTCCGGCTTCGCGGTGTCGCTGGCGTTGGTGCTGCTGATGCTTCCGGTGATCGTTCGTGCCACCGAGGAGATGCTGCGGATCGTCCCGGTAGACCTGCGCGAAGCCAGCTTCGCGCTGGGCGTGCCCAAGTGGAAAACGATCACCCGCATCGTGCTTCCGGCCGGGCTGTCAGGCATCATCACCGGCGTCATGCTGGCGCTGGCCAGGGTGATGGGGGAGACCGCGCCGCTGCTGATCTTGGTGGGCTATTCGCAAGCGATGAACTTTGACATGTTCAGCGGCTTCATGGGGTCGCTGCCAGGCATGATGTACGACCAAACCTCGGCAGGCGCGGGCGCCAACCCCATTCCTACCGATCGGCTGTGGGGCGCTGCCCTAACGCTGATTTTGCTGATCGCCGTCATTAATGTGGTGGCCAGGGTGGTGGCGAAACTCGTTGCGCCCGAAAAGCTAGGCAGGAGCTGGAGTGGCTAAGCGGTTAGACCTCAAGGACGTCAACATCTATTACGGCGCGTTCCATGCGGTCGCTGACGTTTCGCTATCGGTTCTGCCCCGCAGCGTGACGGCATTCATCGGCCCGTCCGGCTGTGGCAAGACCACAGTGCTACGCACCCTGAACCGGATGCATGAAGTCATCCCTGGTGCCCGAATGCACGGCAGCGTTTTGCTGGACGACGACGACATCTACGGCTCGGGGATCGACCCGGTCGGCGTGCGTCGCGCGATCGGAATGGTGTTTCAGCGACCAAATCCATTCCCCACCATGTCGATTCGCGACAATGTGGTGGCCGGGCTGAAGCTGCAGGGCATGCGCAACCGAAAGCGGCTCGACGACACCGCGGAATACGCGCTGCGGGGGGCCAACCTGTGGGAAGAGGTCAAGGACCGGTTGGACCGGCCCGGGGGCGGGTTATCCGGCGGTCAGCAGCAACGGCTGTGCATCGCGCGGGCCATCGCCGTGCAACCCGACGTGCTGCTGATGGACGAGCCGTGCTCGTCTCTGGACCCGATCTCGACGATGGCGATCGAGGACCTGATCGCCGAGCTGAAACAGGAGTACACCATCGTCATCGTCACCCATAACATGCAGCAGGCTGCGCGGGTCAGCGATCACACCGCGTTTTTCAACCTGGAGTCGGTCGGAAAACCTGGCAGATTGGTCGAAATCGACGATACCGAGAAGATCTTCTCCAACCCGACTCAGAAGGCCACCGAAGACTACATCTCCGGCCGCTTCGGCTAGCTCGACTTGGCGACCGTGCCCTCTTCGGGGAAGTGACCTGTCGCCTGGAAGATGACCCGTCGCGCCACCTCGACGGCGTGATCGGCGAATCGCTCGTAGAACCGGCCCAGCAACGTCACGTCGACCGCTGAGGCAACCCCGTGCTTCCACTCCCGGTCCATCAACACGGTGAACAGATGGCGATGCAGGTCGTCCATCGCATCGTCTTCTTCGCGGATGCGCGCGGCCTTTTCCGGATCGCGGGTCGACAGCACTTCTTGTGCGCTGTTGCCCAATTCCACTGCCAATCGGCCCATCTCGGCGAAGTATCCGTTGACCTCTTCGGGCAGCGCGTGCTGTGGATGCCGCCGGCGGGCGATCTTGGCGACGTGCAGTGCCAGTGCCCCCATCCGGTCGATGTCGGCGACCATCTGGATTGCGCTGACGATCGAGCGCAGATCGCCGGCGACGGGTGCTTGTAAGGCGAGCAAGACGAAGGCGCTTTCCTCGGCCTGGGCGCTCAGCTGTGCGATCTTCTCGTGGTCGGACATGACCTGCTCGGCCAACACCAGGTCTGCGTGCAGCAGCGCCTGAGTTGCGTGTTCCATCGCGGCGCCGGCCAGCCCGCACATCTCGCCGAGCTGCTCGGAGAGCTCAGCGAGCTGTTCGTGGTAAGCGGTACGCATGTTGGCAAGCCTACGTTCTCATTCGCCGGACCGGGATGAAGTGGGGTGTGAACTCGCGGTGAATGGCGGTTTGCAGTCAAATCGTCGAGCGTGGTTGCGGCTATTCACATGTGGTGTCGGCGGCGTTGGTCACCGACAAGTCGTCCGGAAGTTTGGTCGGTTGGCTGTTGCTGTTGCGGTCGATCTGGACGCTGACCGACGATCCCGTCGGCGGCGGTGCGCCCACCGACGAGAAGTCTGGGCCGAGCACCACCTGGACGGTTTTCCCAATCCCGGTGATGCGCTCGATCTTTGGATTCGAAAGAGTCGCCGCGACCGTAGCTGCGGCCTGTTCGTTGCCGGCTGAGAAGAGCACTGTCGTGGACTTCAGTGAGCTCGGGTAGTCGTCCGGCGCCTTGACCCTGAAGCCGTGGCGCTTCAGCTGGGTGCTGGCGGTGGTGGCCAGCCCCGACTTGCTGGTCGAGTTCGACACCTGCACGATGACGTCGTGCGGCGAGGCCGTCACCGCCTGCACCTGCTCGGAATGCGGCTCGGCCGACGGGCTGGTGGTCTTGGGCGCCTTGCTGGCCAGCGACTTTGTCGGCGGGCTCGTGGTCGCGTTCAAGTCGTTTTCGCCGGGCAGCGGGTCGTCGTTGATGATCGCGTCGAACATTGCCCGCATGTCAGAGGTGCGGGGCGGCTCGTCGCCGTTTGCGTCGGTTTCGCCGGTCGGCACGGTCACGAAGGAGACGTGGCCGGCGGACATGCCCTGCACCGACTGGCCGAGCTGGACGAGGTCCTTGGTTTTGACGTTGTCGACGTAGCTGTCCTTGATGAACGTATTGACGACGTTGTTGAGCTTGTTCAGCGAAAAGAAGGTGTCCTGGGAGATCAGCGAGCGCAGCAGCGAGGACATGAATAGCTGCTGACGTTTGATGCGTCCGTAGTCGCCGTTGTTCTCTGTCGTGACGTTGCGGGCGCGAACGTAATTCAGCGCGGTTTTCGAGTCGATTCGTTGGCGACCGGCGCGCGCCAGCACGGTGCCCAATTCGTAGTCTTTCAGCGGGGTCGTGCTGCACACCTCGACGCCGCCCAGCGCGTCGACCATCTTGGCGAAACCGGCGAAGTCGACCGCGATGAAGCGATTGATGCTTAGCCCGGACAACTTTTGGATTTCCTTCACCAGACACTTCGGGCCGCCGAACGCGAATGTCGAGTTCAGCTTCGTCTCGGTGTAGACGTTTTTGGGACCGTACTTTTTGGTGTCCTGGTCGTAAAGCGGGCCGTACTCGCCGGTGTCAGGGTTCCACGCCTCGCACTGGATCGGCGTGATCGCCAGGTCGCGCGGAAACGAAACTGCCACTACGCGTTTGCGGTTCGCCGGAATGTTCACCAGCATGATGGTATCGGAACGCGCGCCGCCGGCATCCTCGGTGTCGCCTGCGCCCATGGCGCCGTTCGCCCCGGCACGAGAGTCGATGCCGACGATCAAAAAGTCCTCATCGCCGTATTGCGCACTCGGGTCGACGACGTCGCGCGACTGCGGGTCCAATGCGCTGACGATGTTGAGCCGGTGGTTCTTTGACGCGCTCCACTGCCAAGCGCCGCCGGTCAGCGCCAGTGCCACGGCCGCGATCGCGGCGGCCATCAATCGGCCGGCCAGCAGCATCGCGTGGCGTCTGCGATTGCCCTTCGGGTTGGGATCTTCGCCAGCCGCGGGGTCGTCGACGGGCTGCGCCGGTCGCGACCGAACCGGCGTTTTCGGCAGGACGGTGGTCTGCTCGGCGTCGGCGCGGCCGCGGCGACGCTCGGGTGGGCTGACTTCCAGGTCGGTCAGCGCAAAGGCATAGGCCGGGGACACGGCGTAGGCGTCGTCATATCCGTCGTCGGGCTGAGGCGGTTCCGGCTCTGGCGGTTCGGGATCGGGAGCCGCGCGCCGATGCCGTGGCCTTTCGGTGGTCGAGCCGCCGATCTTGGCGATCAATTCGGCGACGGTGAGACCACCGTCGGTGTGACACCCGTGTGGGCCGTCGTCGGGCTCGGTTGGCGGGCCCGATGACGTCGGCGCCGTCGGGGGCGACCACCGATGGGCGACGGCGACCGTTTGCGAATGCGCTCCGAATCGCTCCCACGGCGCGGCGCCTCGCGTTCCCGTCGTCGCCGCGGTCAGCCCTACATCGTCACCGTAGGCACTCGAAGCGCGCGGATGGCCGGAAGCGGCATCAGGAGTGGCTTTATCGGCGCCAAAGTCGCCGTCACTCATGTCCTACCGGCCTCCGAATCTGGTGAGGTGCACATGCTGTGCGCTTACATCAGCGCAATGCCGGGTGGTCGAGCTTGTTGGGGCTTGGCCACCGACGCGCGACACAACAAGATCCACATCGTACTGAGACATCGTCCGAAACGCGATCTCGGGAGGTGCTCGATTAGCCGCCCGAGTGCATGATGTCGGCCCCAGCCGGGACCGTGCAGTCATCGCGGTCGACCAGCCAGCCCTCCGGCAGGGTGACCCGGGCGGGTGAACCCTGCCGCCCGCGCGGGCCGGTTGCCGCCGTCGGGAACCGCACGCCGGCGTCGAGTTTGTCCAGCAAAGCGCCGAGTTCGTCGCGCGTCTTGACAAGCGCCAGAGCCCGTCGCAACTCCGATCCGGCGGGAAAACCGTGCAGGTACCAGGCGATGTGCTTGCGCATATCGCGCATGCCCTTGTCTTCGCCGAAATGGGCGACCAGCAGCTCTCCGTGCCGGCGGATGATGTCAGCGACCTGGCCGAGATTGGGCGAGGTTGGCGGCGGGCTGCCGGTGAAGGCCGCCGAGAGCTCGGCAAACAGCCACGGTCGGCCCAGACATCCGCGGCCGATGACGACGCCATCGCACCCCGTGACCGCCATCATCGTCAGCGCGTCGCTGGCTTCGAAGATGTCGCCGTTTCCGAGCACCGGGATCGTCCGCACATGCTGCTTGAGCTGGGCGATCTGCTCCCAATCCGCGGCCCCGGAATAGCGCTGAGCTGCCGTGCGGGCGTGCAATGCAATGGCGGCCGCGCCTTCGGACTCCGCGATCCGGCCGGCGTCCAGGTGGGTGTGGTGGTCGTCGTCGATGCCGATCCGGAACTTCACGGTGATCGGGATGTCGGTGCCTGCAGTGGCGGCCACGGCCGCCCCGACGATCTGGCCGAACAGTCGCCGCTTGAACGGCAGCGCCGCCCCGCCACCACGACGGGTGACTTTGGGCACCGGACAACCGAAATTCATGTCGACGTGATCGGCGAGGCCTTCGTCGGCGATCATTTTCACCGCCGCGTAGGTGGTCGCCGGATCGACGGAATAGAGCTGCAGCGACCGCGGCGATTCGTCGGCGGAGAACGTCGTCATGTGCATGGTGACTGGATGCCGCTCGACGAGGGCTCGCGCCGTCACCATCTCGCAGACGTAAAGTCCGCTGACCGTTCCGACCCAGTCCTGCTCGAGCTCGCGGCACAACGTGCGGAATGCGACGTTCGTCACACCCGCCATCGGAGCCAACACCACCGGGCTGGCCAGCGTGATCGGCCCGATACGCAAGGCGGGCTACCGCCGGCTCAGGGTGAGCGTGCCCTCGGTGTGGTGCAGTTCCTTGGCAGTGACCCGCTTGCCCGTTCGGGCTTCGCGGTCGAGCTGCCGCTGCTTTGAGATCTCGAACTTGTCGCAGGCCGCCTCGAGCTCCTTCATCAGCACGGCGATCTCGTCGCGCTGCCGGTTTGCCTCGCCGGTGAGATCTTCCCGCTCGAAGATGCGCCACTTCTTCAGCACGGGCATCACGACCTCCTCGAGGTGGATGCGCGGGTCGTAGACACCGCCGACGGCGATCATCACGGCCTTGCGGCGGAATTCCGGCACCTGGTAGCCGGGCATCTGGAAGTTGTGCAGCACTTTGTGCAACGACGCCATTGCCTTGTCCGGCGCGATCTCCATGCCCGCTTCGGTGACATCACGGTAGAAGATCATGTGCAGGTTCTCGTCCGCCGAGATCTTGGCCAGCAATTGATCGGCGATCGGCTCGTTGCAGGCCTTGCCGGTGTTGCGGTGTGAAATGCGGGTGGCGAGCTCTTGGAACGTGACGTAGACGATCGAGTCGAACAGGTTCTCGCAGAACAGGTCGTCTCGAATCTGGCGATTCTGGCCTGGGCTGAACCCGCGGTTCACCACCTCCAAGCGCAGCTTTTCCAGCTCGATCGGGTCGACGGCGCGGGTGACGACGAGGTAGTCGCGCAGCGCGATGCCGTGCCGGTTCTCCTCGGCCGTCCAGCGGTTCACCCACTGGCCCCAGGCGCCGTCCATGCCGAAGCTCATCGCGATCTCGCGGTGATAGGACGGCAGGTTGTCCTCTGTCATTAGGTTCTGCACCATCGCGACCTGCGCGACGTCGGTCAGCTTCGACTGGCCCGGCTCCCAGTCCTGGCCGCCGAGCGCGTAGAAGTTCTTGCCGTCCGACCACGGGATGTAGTCGTGCGGGTTCCAGGCCTTGTGCATGCTCAGGTGCCGGTTCATGTACTTCTCGACGACCGGCTCGAGTTCACGCAACAGGTCCAGGTCTTGCGGGTCCGGCACAGCGCCTCCCAGTTATCTGTGTCTGTCGGTTTCAGTCAATATATCTGTGTATACCGGTAGCATCAAGTTTCGCTCCGGTGAGATTATTTCGTGTCGGCCGCAGGTGCCTCCCCACTGAGTCTCTAGTGCGTCGCAGCCCGGTTGAGCAGCATTTCCACGCAGTAGTCGATGAACTGCTCACGGGTGGCCGCAAGCCGTCCGTCCAGGTATGCGGTGAACAGCGCGGTCAGCCCGCCGATCAAACTGGTGGCGATCATCGTTTGCCGCACCGGATCGCCGATCTGGGTCAGTTTGCGCTGAAGCAGGTCGATGAAGCTGGGCATCCACTCGGCGCCGGAGCGGACCAGCACCGGCTCCACCGCCGGGGCCAGCAACAGCACCCGGCCCCGCACCGGGTCGTCGACCATCAACGCGACGAATTGCTCCACCGCTTCGCGCGGTGTGGTCGCAGACATCAGCGCCGACATGGCGCGGGTGCAGACGTCGTCGTAGACGGCACGAACGAATTCGTCACGGTCAGTGAAGCTTTCGTAGAAGTAGCGCTCAGTGAGCCCGGCCTGCCGGCAGGCCGCCCGCACCGTCACTCCCGGTCCGCTCTCCCCGCCGAGCAACTGCACACCCGCTGTGATGAGTTCGTCGCGTCGCAGGGCCTGGCGATCCTCCAAAGGAACGCCGGACCAGCGGCGCGAACGTTGACCGGACGGCACGTCCCTCCTAAGGTCTACAATGACAACGCATGTAGTCAGATTGGCTGACACGGACAGGAAACCTCACCAGTGACTCAAGATACGTCTGAGGCGTCCCCGGTCGCGGCGGGTTGCCCGGTTTCGCCGGAGGGGTATGACGCCCCGCCGCTTGGTCCGGACTCGCTGACCTGGCGGTACTTCGGTGACTGGCGTGGCATGCTGCAGGGCCCGTGGGCCGGGTCGATGCAGAATATGCATCCGCAATTGGGTGCGGCGGTCGAAGACCACTCGACGTTCTTCCGCGAACGCTGGCCGCGGTTGCTGCGGTCGCTGTATCCGATCGGTGGTGTGGTCTTCGATGGCGACCGCGCGCCGCTGACTGGCGCCGAGGTGCGCGACTACCACGTGGACATCAAGGGCACCGACAGCCAGGGCCGGCGCTATCACGCGTTGAACCCGGACGTCTTCTACTGGGCGCACTCCACTTTCTTTGTCGGCACGTTGCATGTCGCTGAGCGGTTCTGCGGTGGCTTGACCGAGGCGCAGAAGCGTCGGCTGTTCGATGAGCATGTGCAGTGGTACCGGATGTATGGCATGAGCATGCGTCCAGTCCCAGAAACGTGGGAAGACTTCCAGGTCTACTGGGACCACATGTGCCGCGATGTGTTGGAGAACAACTTCGCCGCCCGCGAAGTGCTCAACCTGACCGAATTGCCCAAACCGCCTTTTGCGCAATGGGTTCCAGACCGACTGTGGGCACTGCAACGCAAACTGCTGGCGCCGTTCTTCGTCTGGCTGACGGTCGGGCTCTACGATCCGCCGGTGCGCGAGCTGATGGGCTACACCTGGTCGCGTCGCGACGAGTGGTTACACCGCCGCTTCGGTGACGTTGTGCGGCTGGTGTTTACCTGCTTGCCGCGGCGTGCCCGCATGCACCCCCGGGCCCGGGCGGGGTGGGACCGGGCCACCGGTCGCATCCCGGCCGCGACGCCGCTGGTGCACACTCCCGCGCGCAACCTGCCGCCGCTCGACGAGCGCGACAGCCCAAAGCACTACTGCCCCAACGTCTGACGTCAACAGTCCGTCGACACGCGTGATCAGCGGTGCGCGTGGTTGTGGGGTTCTTCGAGGCCGGCCTGATGCACGTGTCCGTGGCTGTGCTCGGTCCCGTCGTCGTGGGTGTGAGTGTGCTCGTGCTCGACGTGCTCGTGTTCATGTTCGGTGTGCGCATGCGTGTGAGCGACCGCGCCGTGTTCGTGCTCGTGCGAATGCGGTGCTTCGTGCGAGTGTTCGTGGTGCGACATAATTTTCATTTCCTTCGTTGTGCGGTTGGTTGGGAAACTGCCTGCAGTGGGGTGTCGGTGCGGTGATGCCGCGGAACCCCGGGGCCGGCATGTTCGGCGTTGAAAACGGCGTCGACGACAAGCTGACGTACGTGCTCGTTCTCCAGGCTGTAGAAGATCGTCGTGCCTTCCCGGCGGGTGCGCACCAGCCGCGCCATCCGTAACTTGGCGAGGTGCTGCGACACAGACGGCGCCGGTTTGCCGACATGCTCGGCGAGTTCGTTGACCGACATTTCGCGGTCGGTGAGCGACCACAGCACCTGAACCCGGGTGGCGTCGGCCAACATCCGGAAGACCTCGACCACCAGGCTCGCCTGGTCGTCCGGCAACCGGACATCCTCGTTATCTGCATGCATACGCAGATAGTAGCGCAAGCGCCGATTATGTCAAGGACGCCGTCCGCTGGTAATAACTAGGTGACCTATATTGTTCGGAAAACCCCGAGATGGGAGCCGCGATGTCCAGGCGTACCGAGAGCGACAGCTGGGATCTCGCGACGAGCGTGGGGGCGACCGCGACGATGGTGGCCGCCCAGCGGGCGCTGGCCACAGCCGCAGGGCTGATCGACGACCCGTTTGCTGCGCCGTTGGTCCGCGCGGTGGGCATCGACGTCTACACCCGGCTGGTGAACGGCGAGATGCAGGCCACCGACGGGAACGAATTCGATCCGGACCGGATGGCCCGCGGGATGGGGGTCCGCACCCGGTTCTACGACCAGCACTTC
Organism: Mycobacterium sp.; assembly: GCF_049585075.1. Classification (GTDB taxonomy): domain Bacteria; phylum Actinomycetota; class Actinomycetes; order Mycobacteriales; family Mycobacteriaceae; genus Mycobacterium. Next base: position 11,634 of record NZ_JBAUZA010000377.1, on the reverse strand, counting down.
ATCGACGCCACGCGCTGCGGTATCCGCCAGGCGGTCATCTTGGCGGCCGGCTTGGACTCGCGTGCCTACCGCCTGCCCTGGCCGGAAGGCACCGTCGTCTATGAGGTCGACATGCCGACCGTCATCGATTTCAAAACCTCGACGCTGAGCAAGCTCGGTGCGGAGCCGACGGCCGAGCGTCGAACTGTTGCTGTTGATTTGCGCGACGATTGGCCTGCGGCCCTACAGACTGCAGGCTTTGACCCGCAGGCGCCCGCGGTGTGGAGCGCCGAGGGATTACTGGTCTATCTACCGCCCGAGGCGCAGGACGGCCTGTTCAACAACGTCACCGCGTTAAGCGCAGCCAAAAGCCGACTGGCTTGCGAATTTGTCCCTGACACAAGGATTTTCGCCGACCCGCGTTATCGGGCGCATCACGACCGGTTGAGTGAGCTCGGATTCGATATCGATTTCAACGACCTCGTCTACCATTTCGAGCGCAGTCACATCATCGAATACCTGACCCGGCATGGCTGGCAGGTTTCGCACCGCGAGATCGCCCAACTGCATGCCGCTAACGGCTTCGTCTACCCAGACGATCACGTCGCCGCGGCTTTCGCCGACATGGTTTATCTCAACGCCGTGCTGGGCTGACCCACCCGCTAGTGCAACCGCGGCAGCACCGCTGTGCGGTAAAAGTCAATCGCGGCAAGCGGATTGCGTTGCGCGAAATGCATAAACGGCGTCGCACCGGCGTCCAGAACCGCCTGCACCGCCGCGATGTGGGTGGCGGAATCGGTGCCGGTGGTCCAGCCGTGGATGACCTTATCCACCGGATTGGCTTGCGCTGCGCGCTGGATGTCGACGGGATTGGGTTGGTCGACGGCGCCCCCGGTGAACCGCCACAGCTCTGCGGCGCGGACGATTTCGTTCTGGTCGCCGACGACGGCGAACATTTCAGCTCGCTTGCCCAGCTTGCCGGGATCTCGGCCCGACTCGTGTGCACCCGTGTTGAAGGCGGCCACCAGCTTTTGGTCTTTGATGCCGCTAGCCTCACTGATCCAGCCGTCGCCGTATCGGCCGGCCAGGTGCGCGCTCTTGGGGCCGCCCGCGGCGACGAAGATCGGCGGGGGCGACGGTGGCGGATCATAGAGCTTGAGCTGACTGGTCTGAAAGTAGCGTCCCTGGAATGAGATTCGCTGACCGCTCCACAACTGCCGGATCAGCGCGACGGCTTCGACCAACCGGTCGTGGCGCTCCCGGTATGGCCCAAACTGGGCGGTGGCCGCCAGCTCGTTGAGCCGCTCACCCGTGCCGACGCCGAGGAACACGCGGTTTGGATAGAGCACCGCGAGCGATGCAAACGCCTGCGCGACAGTGGTCGGGTGATAGCGATAGATGGGGCACGTCACCCCGGTGCCGAACGGGATGTGGTTGGTGCGTTGGCCTACTAGCGCCAGCGTGAACCAAGGGAACATCGAATGACCCTCGTTGTCCTGCCACGGCTGAAGGTGATCGCTGGCCCACAGGTAACGGAATCCGGCCTGCTCGGCTGCCTGGGCCTGGTCGACGAGTTGGGAAGTGCTGAATTGTTCGTGGGATAGCACGAAGCCGACACCCGGACCCGACGACGGCGTCGTGGATGGCGGGCCGGCTTGTTGCCTGGAGCCGCACGCGGCCGTCAGTCCGGCGGCGCCGACCATGCTTGCCGCCGCCGCGAGCTGGCCGAATGAACGCCGTGATATTCCTCTCATGGGCCGGGAGTACCCGCAATCCGGCCCGTCGGCGGAAGCGCCGCCCGTTGCTCGGTGCCCCCACTAGGACTCGAACCTAGGACCTGCGGATTAAAAGTCCGTAGCTCTACCAACTGAGCTATAGGGGCGCGAGGCACAGGATACTGGTTGCACCGGCCGTGCTCGTTTGAGGATTGGGTCTATGGTGCCCTAAGCTGGCTTGGCTCCCAGCGAAACCACGTTGCGAGTACCCCGGAGAGATTCGGTTCTGGCCCCCTTCGTCTAGCGGCCTAGGACGCCGCCCTTTCAAGGCGGTAGCGCGGGTTCGAATCCCGTAGGGGGTACGTGATGCGGTGACGCGGAGCAGCAGCAAGGCCCTGTGGCGCAGTTGGTTAGCGCGCCGCCCTGTCACGGCGGAGGTCGCGGGTTCGAGTCCCGTCAGGGTCGCCGTCGCGCGAGGCACACGGTGCCTTCCGGCCAGGTAGCTCAGTCGGTATGAGCGTCCGCCTGAAAAGCGGAAGGTCGCCGGTTCGATCCCGGCCCTGGCCACCAAGATGTTTGCGCAGCTCTTATCGCTGTCCGATGCGGGGCGGCAGCAGTAGTGCGCTGTCGCCGAACTCGTGCCACAGGTAATCGTGCGCAACGGCCTCCCGGTACGCCGCGGCAACCAGCTCGGAACCGGCGACCGCCTCGAGCAGCAGCAGGTGAGAGGCGCCCGCGTCGTGCCAGCCGGTGATCAATCCGTCGACCACGCGCACGGGTTGGCCGGGTCCGATCACGAGCCCCGTCCTGCCGTGCGACGGGTGCACGATGCCGTCGGCGCCCGCAGCGGATTCGAGAGCGCGGGTTGCGGTGGTGCCGACCGCGACGACGCGCCCGCCCGTCGCGCGGGTGAGGTTCACCAGCTGAGCGGTGCGTGGCGGCACGTCGAAAGGCTCGGACGTCGGCGACTCGCCGAGCTCTGCAGACGATACGCCGGCGTGCAGCGTGATCGGCGCGATGGTGATCCCGCGCGCGATCAGCGAAGCGACCAACTCTGCACTGAAAGGTCGTGCAGCGCTCGCCATTTCGGCGCTGCCGGGCAGATGGGCGAATACGGTCTGATAGCTCCTAAGCGGCCATTGTCGCGGTACATAGGCGTAACGGATCGCCCGGCCATGGCGCGCGAGGTAGGACGTCACATCGCCTTCGATCACCGGACGTGAGGTCCATAGCCGGCTGCCCGCGATACCTGCTCGCGGATACGACGACCCGACCACGAGAGCCGCTCCGCCGGGCAGGTCGATCCGTTCGCCGGGCCGTATGTCCGTCAGGTGGCCGGTCGCATTTTTTGCCGGCCGCAGCTCGATGACCCAGATGCGGTCAGTGAGAGCCGTGGAAAAGTGGACCGCCACGGGGCGCCCGTCGCGACACCCATCGACCGCGGCGGGCAACGTTGCGGTGTTGTTGACGACCAGCAGGTCCCCAGGTTCCAGGTAGTCCCCGAGATCGACGAAGCGCGAGTGGGTGATCCCGCTCGCCTGCGCGACAAGAAGTTTGACTCCGTCGCGCGAGAGACCGTGGACTTCCGGCGGTTCGATGGCATCGGTTCCAGGCGGACGTTCGAATCGGGTGCGGGGGACCGGGAGTGTCATCGCGGTGCCCCGTTCACGGCCAGGTCGCTGGAGCGGTAGCGGCCGCCGGGCGGCCGGGTGTCCACCAACCGCAGAAGCGCCGGAACGACTGACTCGGGCTCGGGGCGATCTGAGATGTCCTCCCCTGGGAATGCGGCCTGATGCATCTCGGTGCGCATGTCGCCGGGATCGAACGCATAGACGCGCACGGAGGGCGTTTCCACCGCAAGAATGGCCGACATTTGGTCGAGTGCAGCCTTCGACGAGCCGTAGCCGCCCCAGCCCTGGTACGCCTCGACGGCCGCGTCGGAGGACAGGTTGACGATCACGCCGCGGGTCTCGGCCAGGGCAAACAGCGACGCCCGGATCAGCGCCAGCGGCGCAAAGACGTTGACGTCGTAGACGGCCCGCAGTTCGTCGTCGGCGTAGTTCGCAAGCTCGGGGAGCGGACTGGGGCCGAGTCGGCTGGCGTTGTTCACCAGCAGCGACAGCGACCCGGCGTGGCTGGCGGCGTCGAGCAGTGCGGCGCGGTGCGATGCGTCGGTGACGTCGCCCGCGATCGCGATCAGCCGCGGCGAGTCGAGCGCGCCGGCAGTGGCCTCCAAGTCGGCGATGCGGCGAGCGTCGGTCACCACCGTCCAGCCGCGACTCAGCAGTGCGGCCGCGAGTGCGCGGCCAAAGCCTCGCGAACCGCCGGTGACGATTGCGACTGGAGAAGTGTTCTGAAGTTCGGTCATACAGGCATACTGATAGTTGAAGTAAACTTTAAGTCAAGGATCAATTTCAGAAAGGTGGTCGGATGCAAAGTGCGGATCTGCTCACCGTCAGTGAGCTAGCCGGCAGAAGTGGCTTCGCGCCGTCGGCGATTCGTTTCTACGACAAAGAGGGGCTGATCAGCGCGTCACGGACGGCTGGCGGGCAGCGTCGCTTTGAGCGAAATACCTTGCGCCGCTTGGCATTCATCCGTGCTGCCCGCAACGTGGGGCTCAGCCTGGACGAAGTGGCCGCGGCACTGGCGAGGCTGCCGGGCAACCGTACGCCCACGCGCGCAGACTGGGCCGACTTGTCCCGGCAGTGGCGCACTCGTCTTACCGAGCAGATCGAAGCGCTGACCGCGCTTCGCGACAACCTGCAGTCGTGTATTGGTTGCGGTTGCCTGTCGTTGAAGCGGTGCGCGATCTCCAACCCGGCGGATACCGCGGCGGTCGCCGGGCCCGGGGCGGTTTATCTACCGAGAGCTCTGCGGCGGCAGTCGCCTAGCCCCCTCCGTAGGTAGGCCCTTGGACGCCGTCGCGAAAGCTAGTGCATTTCTGCGATGGCCCAGTGCCGGTGCAACAGGTCTCGATCAGGGCGGGCGCCTGGCCAAAGTGCGGTGATACCTGTTCCGACGTGTATTGCCCGCCGGAACTCTTGCAATTGTCCTCGACATCGGTCTGTGCGTGGGCAAGCGGTGCGGCCAAGATCATCGCCGCGACCGCAATTCCGAAAGTTGCCCCGCGCTGGGCACTTAATACAGGGCGCTTCATTTTCCTCCGTAAGCCGATGCAACTGTTGGCGACAGTTTACCGACTCTGCGCTGATGCTCGCGGCCTGCACGGTGATCCGAAAACGAAGGTAAACTACAAGCATGTAATTCGGCGCAAGCGGCGTCGCCGATCAAAGGAACAGCCCATGGACCCACTCAAAATTTCCAGCGTTGAGCTCGACGATCGGGATCCTTTTAGAGCGACTTTCGAGGTGCACCTGTCCCGCGACATGACGGACTTCGAGCGCCAGACGCTGCCTCCACTGCTCTCCGGGAGCTTCTCGCCGTCAGAGGCTCGAGGTTCGGCGGTGGTCGCCATCAGAAACGCGACCATCGCGATGATCGAGGACCATCGGGACCTGCTCAAGCAGATTGTGACGGAAGCCGAATCATTGGCCAAGACAATGGAACACGATCAACACGCGGTTGCCGCTCAAGTCGCGGCCAGGGTAGAGGATGCCAGCCGGCGCGCCGCGGCCATCGACTGGAGCTAAGGCGTCAGTCGCGGATAATGAGACGGTGACTGCCTTCCGGTCGTTAGCGGCGCTGGTTGTGGCCGTGTCCGCGACCAGCTGGAGTGCACCCGCCAACGCCGACGTGCCGCCGCTGAGCGCCGAGGCGCGCGCAGCCGGATTCGTCGACGTCCGTTCCGTAATTCCCGACGCGGTCATCGATCTGCGCTATGCGACGCCGAACAACTTCACCGGCATGCCGTTGTATCCGGGCGATGCCCGCTGCCTGGTGCACGAATCGATGGCGCCCGGACTTGCCGCGGCCGCAAAGGCATTGGGTTCACAAGGACAGCAGCTCGTCTTCTGGGACTGCTATCGACCGCACGCCGTGCAGGTCAAGATGTTCGACGTGGTGCCGAACCCGGCGTGGGTGGCCAGGCCCGGCCCCTATGCGAAAAGCCATGAGGCGGGGCGTTCAGTTGACGTGACGATGGCGGGCACACAACAACAATGCCCGGCGGCGCGGCAGTTGGCCGGTCACTGCCTGGCCGATATGGGCACCGATTTCGACGACTTTTCGCCGCGCGCCCTCGCCTTCGCCACCGACGGCGTCAGTGCAGACCAGCAGGCCAACCGGGCCCGGCTAAAGGACGCGATGGGTGCCGGCGGGCTGGCGGTGTACTCCGGTGAATGGTGGCATTTCGACGGGCCCGGGGCCGGTGTGCAACGCCCGATCCTCAACGTTCCAGTCGATTAGACTATCCCATGATATGAGATAGCTATTTCGCATCGTGGAACACGCGGCGTAGCCTTCGGGGGCATTCGATCGCAAGGAGCCACACGATGAACAGCTATCCCCAGGCCGTCTACACCCACGGGCATCACGAGTCGGTGCTGCGCGCGCATCGCAGACGCACCGCAACGGACTCCGCCGGCTACCTGCTGCCGCACCTACAGCCGGGGATGTCGCTGCTCGACGTGGGCTGCGGCCCCGGGACCATCACCGTCGACCTCGCAGCTCGCGTTGCGCCCGGCCGGGTCACCGCTGTCGAACTCACCGATTGCGGCTTTGGATTTGGCCCGCGCGGAGGCGCACACGCGAAACCAGTCCAACATCGAGTTCGTGACTTCTGACGTGCACGCGCTCGATTTTCCCGACGGCACTTTCGACGTCGTGCACGCCCACCAGGTGTTGCAACACCTGGCCGATCCGGTGCAAGCGCTGCGCGAACTGCGGCGGGTATGTGTGCCTAACGGAATCGTCGCGGTGCGCGACGCCGACTACGCCGGATTCACTTGGTTCCCGCAGCTTCCGGCGTTGGACCGCTGGAGCGAGCTCTACGCCGAGGCGGCCCGCGCGAACGGCGGCGAACCCGACGCGGGGCGGCGGCTGTTGTCCTGGGCCCAGGAGGCAGGATTCGATGACATTACTCCCACGGGCAGCATGTGGTGTTTTGCGACGCCGGAAACCCGCGACTGGTGGGGGCGGATGTGGTCCGACCGGATTGTCGAGTCGGCCCTGGCCCGTCAGCTGGTGGACTCGGGGATCGCCACAGTCGCTGAGCTCAACGAGATCTCATCGGCATGGCGGGACTGGGCGGCCGCTCCGAACGGCTGGCTGGCGGTCCCGCATGGCGAGCTTCTCTGCCGCGCCTAGGCGCATCCGCTGAGCCTTCTTTAGGCTGGTCAAGCCGCGGGATTGGCATTCTCTTTTTTTGCAAGTACGTTATCAATCGATGGATAACCACACCGAAACCTCATCCGGCATCCCGCTGGAGCCCATCTACGGGCCGGGGGATCGTGGTACCGAGCCGCCGCCGCCAGGAACATATCCCTTTACCCGGGGAAACTTCGCCAGTGGCTACCGAGGCAAGCTGTGGACATTTCGGCAGTACTCCGGATTCGGCACGGTTGAGGAATCCAACCGTCGCTACCGCTACTTGCTGGACCAGGGCGGGACGGGGTTGTCGGTGGCGCTGGATCTGCCGACCCAGTGTGGATATGACTCCGATGATCCCGAGTTCGGTGAGGAGGTCGGCCGGGTCGGCGTCGCGATCGACACCCTCGCCGACGCCGAGATCCTGTTCGACGGCATTCCGCTGGACAAGATCAGCACCAGCTTCACGATCAACGGCACCGCGGCGATACTGCTGGCGTTCTACGTGGCGGCCGCCGAGCGCAAGGGTGTGCCGCGCGCCAAGCTGACCGGGACCATCCAGAACGACATTCTCAAGGAGTACGCCTCGCGCGGCACCTGGATCTGGCCGCCGGAGCCGTCGCTGCGGCTGATCGCCGACACCATCGAGTTCTGCGCGGCAGAGGTTCCTAGGTTCAATGCGATCTCGGTGGCCGGGGCGCACTTCCGTGACGCCGGGGCCAACGCGGTGCAGGAGATGGCATTCACTCTGGCCGACGGCGTGACCTACTGCGACACCGTGGTGGAACGCGGCCGCATGACCATCGACCAGTTCGCGCCGCAGATCTCGTTCTTCTTCTACACGCACGGCGATTTCTTCGAGGAGATCGCCAAATACCGTGCCGGACGGCGACGTTGGGCGACGATCGTGCGGGAACGCTATGGCGCCACTACCGACAAGGCGTCAATGTTCCGGTTCGGCTGCGTGTGTGGGGGCGCGTCGCTGTATGCGCCGCAGGCGCAGAACAACCTGGTGCGGGTGGCCTACGAGGCGATGGCTGCCGTGCTGGGCGGTGTGCAGTCGATGTTCACCGCCGCGTGGGACGAGCCGTTTGCGCTACCAAGCGAGGAGTCCACCACGCTTGCGTTGCGCACCCAACAGATCCTGGCCCATGAAACCGGTGTCGCCCGCGTCGCAGACCCGCTCGGCGGCTCCTACTTCGTCGAGGCCCTCACCGACGCCACCGAGGCCCGCATCGTCGAGATCATGCATGACCTCGAGCAGCACGGCGGAATGGTCCGCGCCATCGAAGACGGCTATCTGCAAGGGCTGATCGCCGATGAAGCCTTTCGGATCCACCAAGACATCGAAGCCGGCACGCGCCCGGTCGTCGGCGTCAACCGGTTTGTCTCCGAGGAGCCGCCGCCCGAAATCGTCACCTACGAGCTTGATGCTGAAGGTCGCGATTTCCAACTCAAGCGTCTCTCCAAGGTAAAGGCTGAAAGGGATGTGGCTGCAGTGCAATCCAGCCTTGCTGCGCTGTCACGAGCGGCCGAAGGAACCGACAATCTGATGCACAAGCTGATCGACTGCGCAAACGCCTACTGCACGGTCGGTGAGATGGTCTCGACGCTCAAAGCGGTCTGGGGCGAATTCCAGCAGCCGGTGGTGTTCTAGATGGCAGTGCGGATCCTGGTGGCCAAGCCCGGTCTCGACGGACATGACCGCGGGGCCAAGATCGTTGCCCGCACTCTGCGCGACGCCGGTTTCGAGGTGATCTACACCGGGATCCGGCAGCGCATTGAAGACATCGCGTCGATCGCCGTACAAGAAGATGTGGCAGTCGTCGGGTTGAGCATTCTGTCCGGCGCGCATGTCGCATTGACCACCCGCACCGTCGAGGCGTTGCGAGCGGCCGAGGCTGCCGATATCGCCGTTGTAGTCGGCGGGACGATACCTGAGAGCGACGTGCCCAAGCTGCTGGACGCCGGGGCGGCAGCGGTATTTCCAACGGGCACTTCGCTCGACGTTCTTGTGCGCGACATTCGCGCGCTCACCGGCACCCCGGACCCCGAGCAAAAGGAAACACCGTGCGCCTCGGAGTAATGATCGGCGCGGAGCGTGGCGATATGGCCCGCAAGGTCGCCAAGTTGGCCTCCGATATTGAATGGGCAGAGGCCGTTGGACTGGACACCGCGTGGATGCCGCAGGTGCCCAACGACTTCGACGCTATGACCATGGTTGCGCTGATGGCGGCGCACAGCTCCCGCATCGAGCTAGGTACGGCAGTTGTGCCGCTGCAGGCTCAGCATCCGATTGCTCTTGCTCGCCAAGCGCTCTCGACGCATGCGTTGGCTGGCGGACGGCTGGCGTTGGGTGTCGGGCCGTCGCATCATTGGATCATCCGTGACATGCTCGGCCTGCCGTATGAGAAGCCGGCCGCTTACACGCGCGACTATCTGCAGGTACTCAACGCCGCCATCGCCGGTCCGGGATCTGTTGATGTCGAGAATGATTCGTTCACCGTGCACAATCCGACGGCGATCGGGGCCGATACCCCAATGCCGGTGCTGGTTGCCGCGCTCGGGCCAGTGATGCTGCAGCTTGCCGGCGAACTGGCCGGCGGCACGGTGTTATGGATGGCGGACGAGCGTGCGATTGGCGATCACATCGCGCCGAAGATCACCAAGGCGGCGGCAGATGCCGGACGGCCCGCGCCGCGGATCGTCGCGGGTATCCCGGTATGCCTGTGTGCGCCTTCCCAAGTCGACGAGGCCAAGGAGCGAGCCAACCGCGTGCTGGGCGAGGCGGAGGTCTCGCCCAACTACCAACGCCTCCTCGAACGCGGCGATGCCCGCGATGTCGGCGATCTGTGCGCGGCCGGCGACGAGGCGGCCATCCTGGCACGGATGCGCCGGTTCGCTGACGCCGGGGTGACCGACTTGTCGGTGCGGCTGCTGCCGATTGGCGACAACCGCGACGAGCTCATCGCCTCCAAGCAACGCACCCGTGAGATGATCGCCGCGCTGGCAACGGAACTGCGGTGACGACCGCTGCACCGCTGGCGGGAATACGAATTCTCGAAGTCGGCACCATGCTCGCGGGCCCGTACGCGACGATGCTGCTCGCCGACCTCGGCGCCGAGGTGACCAAGATCGAACCCACCGGTGGTGAGATCTCGCGCAGTGTCGGGCTCAGCTACTTCGCCAGCCTCAACCGCAACAAGGCCAGCGTCTGCCTGGACCTGAATTCCGATGCGGGCCAGCAGCACTTGGGCGAACTGGTGTCCGAATCGCACGCGCTGCTGGTGAACCTGAAACCGTCGGCCATCCGCCGGCTGGGCCTGACCTATGAGCAGCTGCGGCGCTGGAACGAGCGGATCGTCTGCGTCGCGATCACCGGCTTCGGGCTATATGGCGGCGACGACCCAGCTTTCGACTACGTGGTTCAGGCGGGCGTCGGCATCGCCGCGTTGACCGGCGACCCGGATGGCCCACCCACGTTGCCGGGCTACTCATCGGCCGATAATTCCACCGGAATGTGTGCGGCGCTGGGGCTTCTGGCCAAAATCATCTCCGGCACCGGCGGACAAGTCGATGTGTCGCTGCGTGACGTGATGCTGTCGCAGCTCAACTACCACGCCTCCGCCTACCTCAACAATGGCGTCGAACCGACCCGCAGGCAGAATGGCGCACACTCGTATTACGTTCCAGCCCAACTCTTTCCGACGGCCGACGGATATCTTGCGCTGTTCATCACGCACGACGGGTTCTGGAAATCCTTCGCCGCCGAGGCGGGCATCCATGGCTTCGTACTGATGGCAGATAGGGTTTCCCGACGCGACGAGGTGCTCGCCGTAGTTACCACAGCTCTCGGGACAGATACCGCCGCCAATTGGGAAGCCCGTCTGCGTCCGCTCGGGGTGCCCGCGGCGGCGGTGCGGACCTTGCCCGAAGCGTTGCAGGCCACACCGGAAATCGTGGTTAACGCAGGCCATTTCCGCTTGGTCGGCAACCCGATCAGGGTGGACGGCTACCAGCCGGACTATCGTCCGCCACCGGAGTTGGTCTAGCCTGCGGAATCTGGACCGGTGAGGTGGGCTCGAGCCAGTTTGCGGAAGGCCGAGACGAGGCGGCTCCGGTCGTCGGCGCGGCTGGCCAACACGACATGGCTGGGCTCAACGCCCTCAAGGGGAATCGTGGTGAGGTCAGGCCGCAACGCGTTTGCGTGAACTCCGGCCGAAATCGCCACCGCCTGGCCGGCTGCGATCACTTCAAACTTGTCTTGGAGTGCATCGATGAACGGCCCGTCTGGCGCGCGCCGGCCGTCAGGACGCGGATCGACGCGCCAGTAGGCACTCCACGCGGGGTCGGAATCCCGGACTCGTGGCATCGGTTCGTCGGCGATGTCGTCAAGGGTGATCGATTCCTTGCCGGCCAGCCGATGGTCCACTGGCACCACCAACGCCCGCGGCTCGTCATAGAGGATTGTCACGTGCAGTTGGTCGGTGGGAAATGGCAGCCGGGTCACCACCGCGTCGACTCGATGGTCGAGTAGCGCCTCACGCGCTTGATTCCAATCCACATGCACGGCTTGCACGTCGGCGTCCGGGTGCTCGCGGCGCATCTCTCGCACCGCCGGTGTGACGATAAGTCCCATCGTGTAGCCGATGGTGATCCGGCTGGGCTGGGCGGC
>NZ_JBAUZA010000376.1:0-13001 GCF_049585075.1 Mycobacterium sp. | reverse complement strand
CACAGTGGGAACCAGGGCGCGGACCGCGTCGACCCGGGCGACGTCGTCGGCGAGGGTCTGGCCGGGTTCGGCGACCTTCACCTTCGCGGTGCCGGCGCCGGGGAAGCGGGCCAGGATTTCTGGCACCTGCGCGGCGGGGATGGCCGGGACCGTCGCGTTGATCGCGATGCGGTCCCGTCGCGACGGCGGCGGCTGGGAGTAGGCCGAGTCGAGGGCGGCGGCCAGCCAGTGCGCGGCTTCCGGGTGGTCGTATTCCAGGAAGGCGCCGAATTCGCCCCAGCCGGTCGGGCCGTCGATCAGCGCAAGCTCGCGGGTGGTGATGCCGCGGAAGCGCACCCGCATCGGCAGGGCCACTACGTGCAGCCGGTCGAGAACGTCCTCCAGGGCTGGCGTCACTGCGCGTAGACCTGCCGGCCCGCCAAAAACGTTGCGCGGACGTCGAGGTCGGCGATCTGTTCGGGCGGCACCGTGCGGGGATCGGCCGACAGCACCACCATGTCGGCGTACTTGCCGACCTCCAGCGAGCCGATGATGTCGTCGGAAAACAGCTGCCACGCCGCGTCGATGGTCTGCGCGCGGATGGCCTGTTCGACGGTCAGCCGCTCTTCGGGTGCGAGCACCCGTCCGCTGGGCGCAGTGCGGGTGGCGGCCACGCTGATGTTGCGCAGCGGCTCCTCGGGCGTGACCGGCGGATCGTTGTGCAGCGAGATCCGCATGCCGGTGGCCAGCGCGGAACCGGCTGGCATCCAACGGGATCCGCGCTCTTCGCCGAACAGCCCGTCGACGAGCACGTCACCCCAGTAGTGGATCTGGTCGACGAAGAGGCTGCAGGTGACGCCGAGGTCGGCGGCGCGTTGGAGTTGCTCGTTGCGGATGGCGCCGACGTGTTCGAGGCGTAACCGGTGGTCGTCGCGGGGATGTTGGCGCAGCGCCTCTTCATACACGTCGAGGATGGTGTCCACGCCGGCGTCACCCATGACATGGCACGCCATCGGCCAGCCCAGCGGGAAGTAAGCACCGACGATCTCCCTGAGTTGTTCGGCGGTGTAGTTGGCGCACCCGCACGAACCGGGCGTCACGCCGATGGCTCGGGTGGTGGCCGTGTCGAGGTAGGGGAAGCTCAAGTCGATGTTGCCGATCCACGGCGAACCGTCCACCCAGATCTTGATGCCGACCTGGCGCACCGTGTCGTCACCTTGGCCGGGCGTCGCGTCGGTGGTCATCTGCGGATTGGAGATCTCGTAGGTACGCAGCCGAACGGTGAGTCGGTCGTGCAGGCCGCCGATCAGTGGCCGGAACGCCGGGTCGAAAGCCATCTCCGAGCAGGTGGTCAGCCCGGCCCGGTTGAGCCGGGCGCACTCGGCCAGCAGCATCGCCGGGTAATCACCGGGCGAAATGGCACCGGTTAGCAGCGGAAACACCGCGCCGGTTTCCTCGGCGGTGCCGTCCAGATCGCCGTCGTCGGTCCGGCCGAACTTGGCGCCCTTGGGGTCGGGGGTGTCGCGGTCGAGGCCAGAGAGTCGGGCGGCATGCGAATTGAAGTAGGCCTTGTGCCCGGAGTTGTGGACGATGACCAGCGGCCCGTCGGGTGCGATCTCGTCCAGCCAGCTCTGCGTCGGCTGCGGAAGCCCGATCTGTAGTGCCGGATCCCAGCCGTTGAGGTAGGCGCCGTCGGCTCCGCGCCGACCCGCCTCGCGGCGGACCGCCTCAACGACGTCGTCGGCGCCGCGCATGGTGACCGGCCGAATGTCAACCAGCCGGTCCGACAGCACGATGGCTTCCATCAGCGGATGCCCGTGCGCCTCAACGAATCCCGGCATCACGCAGCCGTCGCCGACGTCGATGGTTTGGGTGGCGGCACCGATGTGCTTGCCGATATCGGACCGGTCGCCCACGGCGATGATGCGGCCGTCGGCGACGGCGAGCGCCTCGGCGGTGGGCCGGGCATCGTCGACGGTTAACACGGTCCCGGTGATGACGACATCTGCATCGGCCATGTGCTCGGATAGTAGTGATCGCACTGGGGTGCGAGGGTCCAGCTCACGCGAATTGCAACACGTTCTAGTCTGGCAACATGAGTCGCGCCGGCGACGATGCTTCAGCGATGCGATGAGGAGGAGTGGCGCTATGACGCACGAGCTGCTGCGCAACCCGACCCATAACGGCCACTTGCTGGTGGGCGCGCTCAAGCGCCACAAGAACAGGCCGGTGCTGTTTCTCGGCGACACCACGCTGACCGGTGGTCAGCTGGCCGAGCGGATCAGCCAGTACATTCAGGCGTTCGACGCGCTGGGCGCCGGCACCGGCGTGACCGTCGGCCTGCTGTCGCTCAACCGTCCCGAGGTGCTGATGATCCTCGGCGCCAGCCAGACCCAGGGATATCGGCGCACCGCCCTGCACCCGCTCGGCTCACTGGACGACCACGCCTATGTGCTCTCCGACGCCGGCGCCACCTCGCTGATCATCGACCCGAACCCGATGTTCGTCGAGCGCGCGCTCGGCCTGATGGAAAAAGTGGACTCGCTCAAGCAGATCCTGACGATCGGCCCGGTGCCCGAAGCCCTGAAAGATGTGGCGGTCGACGTGTCGGCCGAGGCAGCCAAATACGACCCGAAGCCGCTTACTGTCGCCGACCTCCCGCCGAACCATATCGGCGGCCTGACCTACACCGGTGGTACGACCGGCAAGCCCAAGGGCGTCATCGGCACCACTGGGAACATCGCCACCATGACGTCGATCCAGCTCTCGGAATGGGAATGGCCGGAGCACCCGCGGTTCCTGATGTGCACTCCGCTATCGCACGCAGGTGCGGCTTTTTTTACGCCCACCCTGGTCAAGGGCGGCGAGATGATCGTTCTTGGCAAGTTCGATCCCGCTGAGGTGCTGAAAGTCATTGAAGAGCAACGTATTACAGCCACCATGCTGGTGCCGTCGATGCTCTATGCGCTGATGGACCACCCGGATTCGCACACCCGCGACCTGTCGTCGCTGGAGACCGTCTACTACGGCGCCTCGGCGATCAACCCCGTTCGGCTGGCCGAGGCGATCCGGCGGTTCGGCCCGATTTTCGCCCAGTACTACGGGCAGTCCGAGGCGCCGATGGTGATCACCTACCTGGCCAAGGCCGACCACGACGAGAAGCGGCTAACCTCGTGTGGGCGGCCGACGCTGTTCGCTCGGGTGGCGCTGCTCGGCGAGGACGGCAAGCCGGTGCCGCAGGGGGAGCCGGGTGAAATCTGTGTCAGCGGACCACTTTTGGCCGGCGGCTACTGGAATCTGCCGGACGCGACGGCAGACACCTTCAAGGACGGCTGGTTGCACACCGGCGACATGGCCCGCGAGGACGAGGACGGCTTCTACTTCATCGTCGACCGGGTCAAGGACATGATCGTCACCGGCGGCTTCAACGTGTTCCCCCGTGAAGTCGAAGACGTTGTGGCCGAACATCCTTCAATCGCGCAGGTGTGCGTCGTCGGCGCACCGGACGAGAAGTGGGGCGAAGCCGTCACCGCGGTGGTGGTGCTACGCGCCGACGCCGCCCGCGATGACGCGGCGATCGAGGCCATGACCGCCGAGGTTCAGGCGGCGGTCAAGGATCGCAAGGGCTCGGTGCAATCGCCCAAGCGGGTGGTGGTCGTCGACGCGTTGCCGCTGACCGGGCTGGGCAAGCCGGACAAGAAGGCCGTCCGGGCGCAGTTCTGGGAGGGCGCAGGCCGCGCGGTCGGCTAGTTTGCTTGCGCGAGCGTGCGGCTCGCCGCACGCTCGTTGCCCAATGTGCGGCTGGGCGCACACTCGGCGTGCTTAGCGCGCGACGCCGGCCACCAGCAGGTCGAGCAGACGGCCAGTCTGGGCAGGCGATGTGCTGGTCAAAAAGATGCCGAGCAAGCTGGACACCACGTCGTCGGCGCGGACGTCGGAGCGCAGGCTGCCGTCGTCGGCGCCGGCTTTCAGCAGTATTTCGACCGCGCAGACAATGCTGGCGCGGATCTGACTTCCTTCGATGGCCCCCGACTCGAGCATGGCGCGAAACGATTCGGCCATGCCCCGCTTGGCGGCCACGAACCTGGCGTACCGATCCATCCAGCGGCGCAGGGCAACCTTGGGCGGGTGCCGCTTCAACAGCTGCCCCGCCGCTGCGGCCACCTCCGCCATCTCGGACCGGTAGACCGCCTCGACCAACACGTCGCGGCTCGGAAAGTGGCGGTAGAGCGTGCCGATCCCCACTCCGGCGTCGCGGGCGATCGACTCGAGCGACACCGGTGCGCCGTCGCTGGCGCCGAATGCCTCGGTCGCGGCTGCCAGTAGCCGTTCGCGATTACGCCGCGCGTCGGCCCGAACACTGTGCACCAAAGCGGAGGCTCCTCCGGTTCTGCTACTCTGATTAAGCGGAGGGTCCTCCGCATCACCTAGTGTCTCACGACGGGAGCACCATGACAGACCACCCAACGCCCGGGGGCCTTGGCCGGATCGGCACCAGGACCGTTGCCCGCGTCGGCTACGGCGCAATGCAACTCGACGACGCGGTGTCCGCAGACGACGCGGCAGCGGTGCTGCGTCGCGCGGTCGAGCTCGGCGTCAACCACATCGATACCGCGTCGTTTTATGGCCCCGGCGAGGTAAACCGACGCATCCGTAAGGCGCTGGCGCCCTACCCCGACGACCTCGTCATCGTCAGCAAGGTTGGGGCGCGATACACCGGCGAAGAACCGATGCCGCTGGCGTCGGCGCAAAAGCCGGCCGAGCTACGCGCCGCGGTCGAAGACGATCTGCGCGATCTCGGCCTGGACTGTGTCCCGGTGGTCAACTTGCGTCGCATGGACCTCGGGCTCGGTGTGACGCCGGAGGGTGATCAGATCGTCGACGTCGACGACCAACTCGCCGAGATGATTGCGCTGCGCGACGAGGGCAAGATCGGCGCGATCGGGATCAGCAGCGTGCCAGTCGACGTTGTGCAGCGCGCGCTACCTGCGGGCATCGTCTGCGTGCAGAACCCCCACAGCCTGCTGGACCGGACCGAGGAAGCGACACTCGACCTCTGCGCGGCTGAGGGCATCGCCTGGGTGCCGTACTTCCCGCTCGGGTCGGCATTCCCCGGCTTCCCCAAGGTCACCGACAACGACGTGGTGCGCGAGATCGCCAATGAGCTTGCTGCGACCCCGGCCCAAGTCGGGCTGGCCTGGCTACTGGCGCACGCGACGAACACCTTGCTGATCCCCGGCACCCGGTCGATTGCACATCTCGAAGACAACATCGGCGCAGCAAAGCTTGCACTGAGCGCTGAGGCGCTCGCGCGGCTCGACGCGGTCAGCGAAAGCCGTTGAGGCTCAGCTGATTATGGCGCCGACCAGATGGCCGATCAGGTAGGTGACGGCCAGCGCCAGTCCGCCACCGACGAAGTTGCGCAGCGCCGCGCGATGCTTCGGCGCCCCGCCCAGCCGCGCCGACACCGCCCCGGTGATCACCAGGGCCACTAGCACCGCCGCGACGGTGACCGGGATCCGCAGCGCGATCGGCGCAGCCAGGATCGCGATCAGCGGCAGCAGCGCGCCGATGCTGAACGACAGCGCCGACGAGAGTGCCGCCTGCCAGGGGTTGGTCAGCTCATCGGGATCGAACCCCAGCTCGACCTCGGCGTGTGCGGCGATCGGATCGTGGTCGGTGAGTTCCTCGGCGACGGTACGTGCCGTCGCCGCCGACAATCCTTTGGCTTCATACAGCGCCGCGAGTTCGTTCAGCTCGGCGACCGGGTCCTCATTCAGCTCGCGGCGCTCCTCCCCCAGCAGCGCCTGCTCGGTGTCACGCTGCGCGCTCACCGATACGTATTCGCCCAGCGCCATCGAGACCGCGCCCGCCACCAAACCGGCGACGCCCGCGGTCATGATCGGGGCGCGTGCGACGGTCGCCGCGGCAACACCCACGACGATGCCTGCGGTGGACACGATCCCGTCGTTAGCGCCAAGCACCCCGGCGCGTAGCCAATTCAACCTGGCCGAAACCGAACCCGAGTGCGGCTCATGCGGATGTGACCTGGGCACGGAGCAACAGGGTACGGTCGCCCTATGGCCAGCAGCAAACCCGTCCGGCCGCCGTGGTGGCTGAAACCGGCGAACAAGGTCTTCATCCAGATGTCGCGCTTGGGCATGAGTTTCGGCGGCGAGAGCCCGGTTGTGTTGACCGTCCCCGGCCGTAAATCGGGTCGCGAGCGCTCGACCCCGGTCACCCCGATGAGCGTCGACGGCCAGGAATACGTCGTCGCCGGATTCCCCGGCGCCGACTGGGTGGCCAATGTGCGAGCCGCGGGGCAGGCCAAGCTCGCCCGCGGCCGTCAGGTACGGCGGGTGAAGATGGTGGAGCTGCCCGCCGACGATGCGCGGCCGGTGCTGCGGGTCTACCCGATCGAGGTGCCCACCGGCGTCAGCTTCATGAAGCGGGCCGGGCTGGTCACCGAAGGCCGTCCCGACGAATTCGAGGCGCTGGCCGGCCGCTGCGCGGTGTTTCGGCTGGACCCGGTGTAATCCGATGAGCGACAACCCTTTTCACGCTGAGGATTGGAAACCGGTCGACGGGTTCGCCGAGCTGACCGATATCACCTATCACCGGCACGTCAACGACGCCACCGTGCGGGTGGCGTTGAACCGGCCCGAGGTGCGCAACGCATTTCGGCCGCACACCGTCGACGAGCTCTACCGAGTGCTCGATCACGCCCGAATGTCGCCGGACGTCGGGGTGGTGCTGTTGACGGGAAACGGGCCATCGCCGAAAGACGGCGGTTGGGCGTTCTGCTCCGGCGGGGATCAGCGCATCCGCGGGCGCAGCGGCTACCAGTACGCCGCCGGTGAGACCGCGGACACGGTTGACGTTGCGCGCGCCGGCCGACTGCACATCCTGGAGGTGCAGCGGCTGATCCGGTTCATGCCCAAGGTGGTGATCTGCCTGGTCAACGGTTGGGCGGCGGGCGGTGGCCACAGCCTGCACGTGGTCTGTGACCTCACCTTGGCCAGCCGCGAGCACGCCCGGTTCAAGCAGACCGACGCCGATGTCGGCAGCTTCGACGGCGGTTATGGCAGCGCCTATCTGGCCCGGCAGGTGGGCCAGAAGTTCGCCCGCGAGATCTTCTTTTTGGGTCGCGACTACACCGCCGAGCAGATGCACGCGATGGGAGCGGTCAACGCCGTTATCGACCACGCCGAACTGGAATCGGCCGGTGTGCAGTGGGCGGCTGAGATCAACGCGAAATCGCCTCAGGCACAACGGATGCTGAAGTACGCGTTCAACCTGCTCGACGACGGGCTGGTGGGCCAGCAGCTATTCGCCGGCGAGGCGACCCGGCTGGCGTACATGACCGACGAAGCCGTCGAGGGCCGCGATGCCTTCCTGGAGAAGCGGCCGCCCGATTGGAGCCAGTTCCCGCGCTACTTCTAGCAACGACATGAGGCGGCGACGTTCGATGTGCCCGCCTCTGAGCGACAACAGATTGCAACGCAGGGTTTGTCGCTCGGAGGCGGGCACATCGGATTCCGACTTCCCCGGCGAAACTCCGGTGGCAAATGTCGCAGGCAAACGCCCGCCCATAGACTTCCCGGGTGAGTAGAAGTCCGCTGAGACGATTGACCGACCGGTTCGTACTGGCCACCATGCGCCCGCCCATCGCGGGGCAACTAGCGGCGTACCGGCCGGCCGCCAAAGCGATCGACCTCGACGGCAAGCGGATCCTGCTGACCGGGGCGTCGTCGGGCATCGGCGAGAGCGCCGCCGAGGAGTTCGCCAAGCGGGGCGCCACCGTGGTCGCCGTGGCCCGCCGTCAGGACCTGCTGGATGCGCTGGTCGGCCGGATCGAAGACCGCGGCGGCACCGCGATCGCGATCCCCTGCGATCTGTCCGACATGGACGCCGTCGACGCATTGGCCGCCGACGTCGAGCAACGTCTCGGCGGGGTGGACGTCCTGATCAACAACGCCGGTCGCTCCATCCGCCGGCCATTGATCGAGTCGCTGGAACGCTGGCACGACGTCGAAAGGACGATGGTGCTCAACTACAACTCGCCGCTGCGGCTGATCCGCGCGATCGCCCCCGGGATGCTGCAGCGCGGCGACGGGCACATCATCAACGTCGCGACGTGGGGGGTGTTCAGCGAGGCGTCGCCGCTGTTCTCGGTGTACAACGCGTCGAAGGCGGCGCTCTCCGCGGTCAGCCGGGTAATCGAAACCGAATGGGGCGCAAAGGGTGTGCATTCGACCACGCTCTACTACCCGCTGGTGGCCACCCCGATGATCGCGCCGACCAAGGAATACCAAGGGCTACCGGCGCTGACGCCACAGGAGGCGGCCGGCTGGATGGTGACCGCCGCCCGCACCCGGCCGGTCCGCATCGCGCCGCGGATGGCCGTCGTCTCCAAGGCATTGGACACCATTGGCCCCGGTTTGGCGACCACGCTGATAAGACGGCAGCGGCTTCAGCCGAACAAGCCCAGCGCGTGATAGACACGAGGTCATGGAGATTCTTGCCAGCCGGATGCTGTTCCGGCCGGCGGACTATGAGCGGTCGCTGAGCTTTTACCGCGACGAGCTGGGGTTGGCGATCGCCCGCGAGTACGGCGCGGGCACGGTGTTCTACGCTGGCCAGTCACTGATCGAGTTGGCCGGCCACGGCGCGCCGGACCACCCCGCCGGGCCGTTCCCGGGCGCACTGTGGCTGCAGGTGCGTGACGTCGCCGCGACGCAAGCAGAGCTAGAGAGCAGAGGAGTAGCGATCGCCCGCGAGGCCCGCCGCGAACCATGGGGTCTGCACGAAATGCATGTCACCGATCCCGACGGCGTCACCCTGATCTTCGTCCAAATACCCGGCGATCACCCGCTGCGCCGAGACACCCGCGGTGAACGTCCCAAGGCCGCAGGTTAACCCCAAGCGAACATCTGACGACGAGTGAAATATACCTGCGTTTCCAAGCCTCGTTCTTTCGACAACCGCGCCCTCATACCATCAGAATTAGCGCCGTGAACCTTCAGTTGTTCCTTCTGATCATCGTCGTGATCACTGCCCTCGCATTCGATTTCACCAACGGGTTCCACGACACGGGCAACGCCATGGCCACGTCCATCGCCAGCGGCGCACTCAAGCCGAAAGCCGCGGTAACGCTCTCAGCGGTGCTGAACCTGCTCGGCGCATTCCTGTCCACCGCCGTCGCGGCGACGATCGCCAAGGATCTGATCAACGGTCATCTGGTGACCCTCGACCTGGTCTTCGCCGGTCTCGTCGGCGGGATCGTCTGGAACCTGCTGACCTGGCTGCTGGGTATCCCGTCGAGTTCGTCGCACGCCCTGGTCGGCGGGATGGTCGGCGCCATGATCGCCGCGGTCGGCGGACACGGGGTTATCTGGACCGGCGTGGTGTCCAGGGTGCTCATCCCGGCCCTGGTGTCGGTGGCGTTGGCCGGCCTGGTCGGCGCGATCGGCACCTTTCTGGTCTACCGGCTCAATCGCGGCGTCCCGGAGCAGCGCAGCGAGGCCGCTTTCCGCCGCGGCCAGATCTTCTCGGCGTCGCTGGTCTCGCTGGCACACGGCACCAACGACGCGCAGAAAACGATGGGCATCATCTTCCTGGCGCTGATCTCCTACGGTGCGGTCAGCAGGACCGCCGCCTTGCCCCCGTTCTGGGTCATTTTGGCCTGTGCAACGGCGATGGCGTTGGGCACCTACTTCGGCGGCTGGCGAATCATCCGCACGATGGGTAAGGGACTCGTCGAAATCAAGTCGCCACAGGGCATGGCCGCCGAATCATCTTCTGCGGTAATCATTCTGCTGTCCGCTCACTTCGGGTACGCCCTGTCCACCACACAGGTGGTAACCGGATCCGTGCTCGGCAGCGGGGTCGGCAAGCCCGGTGCGGAGGTGCGCTGGGGCGTTGCCGGCCGGATGGCGACCGCCTGGCTGATCACGCTGCCGTCGGCCGGTCTGGTCGGCGCCATAACCTACTGGGTGACACACGGTATCGGTGGCTTCGCCGGCGCGATCATTGGCTTCGCGCTGCTGGTGGCGGTGGCCTCGGCGATCTACCTGCGCTCGCGCAAGACGAAGGTCGACCACACGAACGTCAACGCCGAGTGGAAGGGCGACCTGACCACCGGGCTGGACGAAATCGATCAAACCTCGGTCCCCGTCGGCGCGGGAGTCCCTGCCGGGAACGGCGCGGTTTCCGATGCAGTGCACAGCGCCCCACCCAAGAAAGTAGGCATGCAATGAGCCACTGGTTCAACTACGAGGCTTCGCTGAAGATCCTGATCTTCGGGTTGCTCCTCGGTAGCGGGATGCCTGCGCTGTTCGCACTCGCAGTCAGGGCGGGCTCCGTAGGCGCCGGTCTCGCAGCCAACGACGATGCCGCCGTGTGGCCAAAGAATTCGGCGCTGACCGCGCTCAGCTGGGCGTTGTACGCATTGGCGCTGTTCTTCGTCGCGCTCGGTGTGTTGTACATCGCCCGGGACTTCCTCGGGGCCCACACCGGCTGGTACATCCTGGGAGCCAAACCCGCGTAACATCAAGATTCATTCGCTGTTCAGGCTTAACAAGGCCGTGCGGGGGAAGTTGAGACAGTGTGAACCGATTCCTCACCTCGATCGTCGCCTGGCTGCGAGCGGGGTATCCGGAGGGCATCCCGCCCACCGACTACTTTCCGGTGCTGGCCCTGCTGTCGCGTCGGCTCAGCAGCGACGAAGTCAAAGCGGTGGCCCACGAACTGATGAGCCGGCCCGGGTTCGATGACATCGACATCGGTGTGCTGATCACCCAGCTCACCGACGAGCTGCCGGCGCCGGACGACATCGAGCGGGTTCGGGGGCGGCTGGCCGCCAAGGGTTGGCCGCTCGACGATGCCCGCAACGGCGAGGAGGCCGGATAGCCGTCCTGCGCGCATTCGCCGTGGCGCAAGGGTCCTGGGCGCGCCCGCTGCTGGCGGCGCTCGAGCAGGTTCTGGACGGCCGTGCATCCGCGCTGCTGCCGGTGCCTGCCGATGGCGATCCCCGATCCACCTTGGCGGCCCTGCGGGTGGGCGAAGCCATCGACGACGACATCGCCCTGGTAGTGACGACGTCGGGGACCACCGGTGCGCCCAAGGGTGCGCTGCTGACCGCCGCCGCGCTGACCGCCAGCGCCGCCGCCACCCATGACCGGTTAGGCGGCCCAGGCCGATGGCTGCTGGCGTTAGCGCCGTACCACATCGCCGGTGTCCAAGTACTGGTACGCAGCCTGCTGGCCGACACCGTTCCGGTCGAGGTGGACGTCTCGACCGGCTTCGACATCACCGAATTACCCTCTGCGGTAGAGCAACTCGGCTCCGGTCGCCGTTACACAGCGCTGGTGGCCACCCAGTTGGCCAAGGCGCTGACCGATCGAGCGGCGGCAGCGGCGCTAGCCGACTTGGACGCCGTGCTGGTCGGCGGCGGCCCGGCCCCGCGACCCGTCCTGGACGCTGCCGCGAACGCGGGCATCACGGTGGTCCGCACCTACGGGATGAGCGAAACCGCCGGCGGCTGCGTGTACGACGGGGTGCCGCTCGACGGGGTGCGGCTGCGGGTCGACGCCGACGGCCGCATCGTGCTCGGCGGCCCGACACTGGCCAACGGCTATCGCAACCCACCCGATGTTGACCCGGTCGCCGAGCCGGGCTGGTTTCGCACCGATGATATTGGCGCTGTTGATGATTCGGGTGCCCTCAGTGTGCTGGGCCGAGCCGACGAGGCGATCAGCACGGGCGGGTTGACCGTGCTGCCCCAGCCCGTCGAGGCGGCGCTGCGCACCCACCCCGCGGTGGCCGACTGCGCGGTGTTCGGGCTGGACGACGAACGATTGGGCCGACGGGTGGTCGCCGCCATCGTGGTGGCCGACGGTGGTGTCGCGCCTTCGCTCGACACGCTACGGGCGCACGTCATGCGCACCCTGGACCGCACCGCCGCGCCCCGCGAGCTGCATATCGTCGACGCGCTGCCGATGCGCGGAATCGGCAAAGTCGACCGGCAGGCGCTGGCCCGCCTGTGTCAGCGCGGCTAAGCGCTGATATCGGGTGACATAATGCGTCAATGCACCGCCACATCGTCGTCAGCGGTGACGATGCGCTGGCCACGACGATCATCGAGGAGCTGAAGAACGCCGGGGCGACCGTCGCCAGGCTGGCTAACATCGAGCAGTCCGAGGCCGGCGTCGCTCGCGAGCTCACCCTCGCCGAGGTCGCTCACGCGACCGCCGTAGTCTGCGTGGGCGACGACGACGCGATAAATCTCGAAACCGCGCTGCTGGCAAGGAAAGCCAACCCGAGAGCGCGCGTTGTAGCACGGCTCTCCAACGACGTGCTGCGCGAAGCAGTTGCTGACGACAACGGGCCCGGCGCAATCCTCAACGTCGCCGAACTCGCGGCGCCGTCGATAGTCGAGGCCTGTCTGGAGCAGGGAACTCACCAATTCGAAGCCGCGGGAATCCAATTCGTCGTCGCCGGACGCGAGGCGCACCGCGAAGCGACGCTGCGTGAACTCTTCGGCGATCTAGCGCCGGTGGCGGTGATTCACGGCGAAAACTCCTCCACCCCCGGCGAGATGGATGTCTGCCCCGGCCGAGATCAGCGGGTCCACGCCGGTGACTGGACGATGATGGTCGGTACCGCCGACGAAGTGGCCGCCCAGGGCATCAGGATTCCGCCCGCCACCCGTGCGCGGTCGCATCGGCCATGGCCGCGGCGCGCGGTCGACGCCGTCTGGGCCTTGGTCAACGAGTTCAACCCGCTCTTTTATCCGATCGTGGCCGGTTCGATGCTGCTGCTGACCACCTGCACGGCGTTGTTGCGCTTCAACTACCGGCCCCCGCCACGGATGAGCTGGGTGGACGCGTTCTACTTCAGCGTCGAGACCATGACCACGACGGGCTACGGCGACTTCAGCTTCGTGCACCAGCCCACCTGGCTGCGGGTGTTGCCCAGTCCGGGATGTGCGTCGACGGCTGGATCCCGGTCAACCCGCTGAC
>NZ_JBAUZA010000375.1:0-5720 GCF_049585075.1 Mycobacterium sp. | reverse complement strand
GCCGAGGTGCTGGGCGGCGCCGGGGCCGGCGGGTGGCTGGTGGAGCTGGTCAGCGTGAAGGCCACCCCGCCGATGGCGACCATCGAGACCAGAGCAGCGACTCCGAAGACAAGTTGCGGCAGCCGATTGCCGCGGGAAGGCCGCGGGGGCGGCTCAAACTTCGGCACCTGCAGCAGCTGCGACGGTGTAACCCGCGCGTCGTCGTCGTAGGGTTCGCCCGTGTAAGCCACCGGCTCGTTGACCGAATCGTCCGCCTCCGACCAGGCCAACTGGTGAAGCGTCTCCGAGGGGTCGTCAAAGAGCACTCCGCCGGTGGCGGCGCCGAGCGTGTCGGTCGACGCGGTGAAACCGCCAGTGGACGCTGCGAAGCTGCCGGTGGACGCACCCACCATCGCGGCCATCGTCGTCGATTCGGGCGCGTCTTCTCGCTGCTCGATCGGCTGGCGGGCGGAGACCATCACCGCGCCGACCGCCATCGCGAGCCCGGGCTGCACGGCCGTCACCACCGATGTCTTGGCATGAGCCGAAAGACGCTGGGCGACAAGCGGAGTCTTGGCGACACCGCCGGCCATCGCCACCGCTGCGAGATCTTTGCGGCGAACTCTGTTGCGCCGCAACATGTCATCGAACGCGGAGAGGACGCGGGTAAGCCGCGCTTCGATCAGGCTTTCCAGTTCGGCCCGAGTCACTTCGACGGACGTACGCCGGCCCGGAAGTTCAACGGCCACCTCGGTCAGCATCTCATCGGACAGCCGTTCTTTGGCCAGCCGGCAGTCTTCGCGCAGATTACCGAACTGTCCCACTACGCCTGTGCTGGCAGGATCGGCGCCATCGGTGCGACCGATGCGTTCCAACACATGAACCATCAGCGCCTGATCAATGAGGTCGCCGGAGAATTCGGGGTAGCGCACTGTGTCGGCAATCGGAGTAAAGCCGGCCGCGGCGTCGGCCAGCGTGAAACTGGTGCCGGCAGCGCCGAAATCCAGTAGCGCCACCACACCGTCGACGGGCAGACGATCATCGGAGTTCAACGCCGTCAACGCGGTAATCGAATCCGATACCAGTCGCGGGGACGTGCCTCCCCGGACGAACCCGGCATGCGTGCACAGCGCGTCCTGCAGTCTCCTCAGGGCTTGCGGTTCCCAGTGCGCGGGAACGGCAATCGTGATGTTGGATGTCGACGCATCGCCGCCGGCTGTGGTGATCAACGCGTCGAGGGCCTCCACCAGCAGCAGCGCTGGGTCTTGGGTGGATCCTTCGCTAGCAGTCAAAGCGCTTGACCCACCGACGCGTTCGACAAAGCCGGTCATCAACGTGCCGTTTGGGTCTTCCAACGGCACACCGAGTTCCGGAGCGCGATCGGGAAATAGGGTCAACACGGCACGACGCGAGACGGGCGGTTTCCCGCTGCGGACCGCGACTAGATTGGTGGTCCCGATCGATAACCCCAACGGGTCATACATAAAGCGAATACTTTCGTCGATAGCGGTCGGTGGCCAGCGTCAACCATAACCGCGGCCGCGCTACGGCGATCGGCCACAACATGATCGGTATGCGCTCGATGCGGTTGTGTCACCGAAGTGATACCGCCGACGTCTTGACAGATCCGGTCGACGTCAGACCACTGTCAGCGGCAACGATTTCCTCGGCTGGAATTGGAAGGTCGACCCACCGCTGACCTTGGCGATCGACACCTCAGGTAGCTCCGTTGTCGCCGTGTCGGTTTCGGATAGCTCGACGGTCCAGTCGGTGCTGTTCCCGTTGACCGTTACTTCGATATGCGGGTCCACCGCGGTGGCGATCGCCTGCAACGGTTGGGTCGACTCTGGTGTGCACAATGAGATCCAGGCGGCATCGTCGTGGGCCGGTGACCGGTGAACACTAAGCTGGCCCGACGTCTCGGCGTCGACGTAACCGCGCGGGTTGAACAGCGGGTGCAGTTCGAAAACCCGTCCTACGCCGTCGATCCCGCTGGGTAACGACAGCGCTCGGTGGATGCGCTCTGCGCCGAGCCCGGCCAAGCCGATCAGCTGGCGGGTTCCCACCGAGGTGGCCAGCGCGGTGTCCGAGCCGGCACGTGCTCGCACGGCGACCGCGAACGACAGGTAGAGCAGATGCATCTGCAGGCACACCTCGTCGGCCATCCGCACCAGCGCCGAATGCGAGAACGCACCGAAGTCGAGGTCGGAGACCAGTGGGCCGGAATAGTCGGCCAACCCCTCGTCGGACCGGTCGATCGCATCGAGTTCCCATGTTGCAGCGCGGGTTTGCGCAACGATGTCCAGCGCCGGGATGCTCTCGGCAGCCGGATAGGACTCGTCGATGACGACGGTCCACGCGCAGTGCGGATGCCGGTCGGACGGCACACGCGGTGGGCGATGGATGGGTCGCATCTGCGCGCGGGGATTGGTCGCCACCGCGGTGGCGTCAAATGTCGGATCTTCGATGGTGTGACACATCCCGAACACGTACTCGTCGCCCATCGGCTCGACGTCGAGCAGCGCGCCGCAGTGGTCGAGCTGGAATTCGCCGTGCCAGCGGTCGTGGATGGTGTAGCGGAAGTCCATGAATTGCGGCGGCGCGCCGATGTCCAGTTGTAAGCCTTTGAAGATGGTGGGCACGTCGTCGCCCACGTAGTTCAGCGCCTGCTGCATCCGTTTGGTGTAGATCGGGCTGGCGCCGGCCCACTCCTCGATGGCAATCTGCACCATCTCTTCACGGCCGAATTCCTGGATGCACCACGCCATGCCGGAGCGATCGATCATGTGCCCGATCAGCAGTAGCTCAGGAACCAGCACGGCCAGTTCCTGACGGGACAGCTGCGCATAGCGGGATTGGCTCACCACCCAAAAATAGTCGTGACTATGTTATAAAGTCAACAATGTCTATTGCTCCTACTCGGCGGACCAAGGCGCCACGCAAGCGCGGGGATGACACCCGGGCGAAGATCATCGACGAGACCGTCCGCTGCATCGTGGAAGAAGGATTCGCCGCTGCGACCGCAAAGCACGTCGCCGAACGCGCCGGCGTCACCTGGGGCGTGATCCAGTACCACTTCGGCGACCGCAACGGCCTGCTGATGGCCGTCGTCGACGACGGTGTGGCCAAGCTGCTGGAGAGCCTGTCCTCGGCCGACGTCAGCGAACTGCCACTGCGCGAGCGCATCGAGGTGGTCGTTGACACCGCGTGGAGTTGCTACAGCAGTCCGACGTCGATGGCGGCGTTCGAAATCCTGCGGGCCAACCGCGGCGGCCCGGGCGGGTCGTCACGGCGTCACCTACTGGAGATGAATGCGGCGATCGCCGAACTCGGCAGGCTGATAACCGATGATCCGTCCAATGACGGTGTGGCGGAGGTGATTTGGGCGACGCTGCGCGGCGTGGTGTTGGCGCAGATGATCGTGGGCGCCTCGATCGACTGGCAACGCGAGCGACGTGCGCTGATCGATATGGTCAGCCATTACCTCAGTGCGGGATTTTCGCGGCGATCGCGTTGACGATGTCAGCGGCCTGGTTGGTGACGTCGTAGCGACAAGCCGAGACGTCAATCGCGACGTTGTTGTGCGCAGCCAGGGCGCGTTGGCATTTCATGCCTCCCCCGCTGTTCAATTGCTGTGTCATCCGCAGCGTGCCCTCGCTGTCATTCGGTGTGCCGATGGTCCACAGTTGCGGCGACGGTGGGGTGGGGAAAACCATTGTCAGCGTTCGGCCTGAGCAATTCGGTAGCCGGCGAAGACCCAACCGGCGCTCAACATGCTGGCGTATGTCCTTCGTTTCGATCCGGGCGCTTGCTGATGGCCGAGGATAGCCCGGCTGCCCGGAGAATACCTGCCGCCGTGTGCTGCAATGTCGAGATGAGCCCACAGGATCACGCCGCATATTTAGCCGACGTCACTGCGATCGAACAGGTCAAGTACCGCTACATGTGGGGGCTGGACACCAAACACTGGGACGACTTCGGTGACACGCTGACCGACGACGTCAAGGGCGACTACGCCGCGTCGCTGGGCGAGGAGCACCACTTCACCAACCGTGCCGACCTGGTGGAGTTCATGCGGTCGTCGCTGGGCCCGGGCGTCATCACCGAGCACCGAGTGACTCATCCAGAGATCAGCGTGACCGGTGATGAGGCGACGGGCCGCTGGTATCTGCAGGACCGCGTGATCGTGGCGGAGTTCAACTTCATGCTGATCGGTGCAGGGTTCTACCGCGACCGTTACCGCCGAACCGCCGACGGATGGCGGATCAGCGCGACGGGATATGACCGGACCTACGAAGCGACGATATCGCTGGCGAACCTCGACTTCAAGCTGAGTCCAGGTAACGCTCTGGCCTGAATTGCTCTGCGGCTCGGCGCTATTGGGTGATTGCGATGACGGCGCCGGGTTTGAGCCACTGGATGATCTGCACCAGCGACGCGTCGTCGATCGCCACGCAACCCTCGGTGGGGCCACCGTCGGTGGTGTGGAAGAAAAACGCAGCGCCCTTGCCCGGCTCGCGGTTCGGGTTGACGCCCATCACCACGGCATGTTTGTACTGCGGAATCTCGAGGTTCTCACTGGCTCCGGTATCGAACGGGCACTGAGCTTTCTGGCAGACCTGCATCGTGTTGAACGTCGGGCTGTTGTCATCGCCGCTCCACCAGTGGTTGGAGTCAACCTGCACGTACTTCAGTCCGCCACCGGGATTGGGCGCGGTCCCGAATGCGAACGGCAACGAGTACACCCCCATCGGGGTGGCCGGATATCCGCTTTTGGCTTGCGGTGCAAGACCTGCCGATCCGATGTGGGCGGGTATGCCGGCCGCGACCGGCTGCCAGCCCGAGGGGCCACGTTGATAGACATCGAGTTTGGCGTTCGAACCGCCAACGCCGACAACGGAAACCACTTGGGTCGCGTTGCCGACCGAAGGGGCAAACCAGGGTGCGCCGACTGCACCACCCGTTGGAGCTGCGGCCAGGGCGACAAAGGTAGTGCACACCGTAGCGCACAGCGAACCCAGCAGTCGGCGCACCGTTTTATCGTCGACGCCAAGCGTGACCGACGTCAAGTAAAGGTTTAGCTGCGATCCGATCACCGCGCGGACGCGGCACCTGTCGTTGCAGGCTGCGGCTATATGTTCGTATGCGTCGCGCACAGGATCCAGGGGTATAGAAGGCAGGAATGGCACCGACAGATCGCAGCCGGACGCCGTCGGACGGCGGCGATACGACCAAGCTCGCCGTGGCGGGCGACGTCGGCGCGCCGCCGCTGACGGTCTGGCTCGGCTCGGCGATGTACACATTTCCGGCCGACCGGGACATTTTCGTAGGTCGCGACCGCGATTGCGACATCCGATTTCACGACCTCAATCCTGGCGACCTCACGCTGATATCGCGGGTGCATGCGATCCTGCGGTTCGACCGCGACCAGTGGGTTGTCGTCGACAAAAGCCAAAACGGCGTCTACGTTTCCGGTTCGCGCGCCCAAGCGGTGCCCATCCGCGACCGGCTGAGCATCACGCTGGGCAGCCCGCGCGGGCCACAGTTGACCTTCCGGGTCGCCAAAGCGCCGGCGTTTTCGGGTCCGCGCAATCCGCGGACCCTCGACCGGATCCCGGATGGGCACCCGGACGCCAGCCCGAAGACGACCGCGCTCCGACCGGTGACTCCGCCGCCGGCTCGTCCAATCAGAACGCAGCCCAGCCGACCGGTTCCCCGGACGGGAGGATCGTCGGGTTTGG
>NZ_JBAUZA010000374.1:0-12831 GCF_049585075.1 Mycobacterium sp. | reverse complement strand
TGCGCGCGTTGCGCTATCGAGTCGTGCGACGCGCCAATCACCGGGCCGGGCTGCGGTTGCCGTCGGCGAATACCCGCGCCGGGATCGCGGTGCGGGCGGCGCTGTCGCGGTTGGGCAGCCCGTACGTCTGGGGCGCAACCGGGCCCGACCGATTCGACTGTTCTGGGTTGACCCAGTGGTCCTATGCGCGGGCCGGAATTCACTTGGACCGCACGACTTATCAGCAGATCTACGACGGAATTCCGGTCCCGCGTTCCCAGGTCCGTCCTGGCGACCTTGTCTTTCCCAGCGCCGGACACGTGCAGCTGGCTATCGGCAACAATCTGGTCGTCGAAGCACCTCATTCCGGCGCGACGGTCCGGATCAGCCCGCTGGGCAGCGGCGTGCAGATCAGGCGCCCAGGGGGGTAAGGCGATGGTTGTTGAGGGTCCGGGCCGTGAGTACGGTCAAGCCATGGCAGAGCAGGCCGGGCAGTCGATCGCCGCCATCGGGGAACGGCAAGCCGCGCTGTCGAGACAACACGGCGCAGCCGCTGATGCCGATCGCGCTCTCGCGGAAGCGCTCGCCAGTGCGCATGCGGCTACGGTCGAAGGCGTCAGGCGCCTCAACGCTATCGCCGCCGAAATCGACCGCGCTGTCGCGAATCAGACTGCCGTCGGGCTTGATACCGCGATCGGTGCGCGCGAGCTCCAAAGGTTTCTGATCGCCAAGCAACGCGAGATTCTGGCAGTGGTGTCTGATGCCCACGAGCTCGCGGTTGCGAAAAAGGCTGCGTTGGACAAGTTGGCGGAGCACTACACCACCACCACCACCACCGGCTAGCGGTCGATCGCGTCATCGCTATCCACACGAGTGAATTGTCTGCCGCCCGGACAGCTGGCTACTCTCGCCAGCATGTTCGCTCGGGTGGGCAATGGCTACGCGTGATGACCTGCTTGCCGCGGTCGAACACGTCACCGGGTGCACTGGCAACCCGAAAGCGTGGTTGACCGGTCTGACACCACAAGACATCACGGATGCGACGACGGTATCTACGGCAAGCCCGCAACGGCTCGACGGCATCATCGCCAGAATCCGCCAACAACATCCGGATCTGTTCGACGCAAGGACAGGCACGATGATCGTCCCGTCGCGAATACCCTCCGATCATCAAGAGGGCGCCGCCGCCGATGCCATTAGATACGCGGAAGCTGCTCTCGCACACCAAAACTCGGCGACCGCGCAGGTCGACCTGCAAGTCGTCACCGCAGTTCTCAATGCGCACCAGCGCAACGCCGAGGGCAGGGGGGCGCTGAACAAGCTGCAGCACGATATCGAGGCGGCGGTCACAACACGATCCGATCTGGACACCCCGGCCGGAGCGCGCGACTTCCAGCGATTCCTGATCGGCAAACTCCGCGATATCCGCGATGTGGTGGCCAACGCGAGCCTCGACGACACGTCGAACTCAGCGCTGATGGCCGCATGGACGTCGCTGTACGACTCCGCCAAGCCAGAAGGCGATGGCGACGAACAGCGTCGGTCCACCGCCGTGCCCGCCGGCTCCCCAGCGGAAAGCCGGCCCGCAGCAGTCGATACGGCAGCCGACCCCTACGTGGACGCGCTACCCGTCGACGATTCCGGATTGCCGCCCGAAGAGGCGCCGGCCCAAGCGCCGTCGCCATCACCGCCGATGACCCCGGCGGCGATGCCGAGTGTTCCGTCATTCGGTGGGGGAGGGTTGCCGGGCGGATTTCCGCTTTCCGGGCCACTGCAGGGCGCCGACGATGAACGTTCACCGGAAGACCTCGACGATGCGTTGCTGGATGCAGGCGACCCTGAAGACGAGCTATCGGCGGATACGGACGGCGATGAGCAGACGGACCACCACGACGCGGACCCCGCGGCGGTGCAGCCGACCGCCGGCCCAACGACCATCTCACTGCCCAACGGGGAGACCGTCACCGCGGCCAATCCTCAACTCGCAGCGGCTATCCAGGCGGCAGCGACTGGGACGCCGATCGCAGACGCATTCCGTCAGGAGGGGATGACCATTCCGCCTCCGGGGACTGCAGTCACCGATCCGGTCGACCCGTCGCGGCTCACACCCGGGGATATCGGCATGCTCACCGATCGCCATGCGCTTGCCCTCGGCCAGAGCCGGGCGTTGCTCAACGGCCAGATCCAGCACATTTCCACCGTGAACGGGCCCAGCTTCCTAGGCTGGGAGCACCCGCCGGGACCGGTCACCACAGCAGCACCGGATCGGACCGACCCACCGGCACCCACCAGGCCGGCCAGCGCCGAAAGACCCTACTAAAAACCCGGCGCCGCCGGCACATCAAGAGGAGACAGCGGATGGCAGACCGAATCCATGTGGTGCCCGCCAATTTGCGTCAAGCCGCCGGACACCACCAAGAGACATCCGAGTATCTGCGGACCCTGCCGTCGTCGCATCCGGCGATTCAAGAGAGCCTGGACTCGTTGGGTCCGATCTTCGGTGAGCTGCGGGAGGCCGGCCGCGAACTCCTCGAGCAACGACGCTTGTGCTACGAGCAGCAGGCCGACAGTCACGCGGAAATGGCGGACAACCTGACAAAATCGGCCAGCATGTGGGAAGCCCACGATGCCGAGTCTGCCCAAGAAATCAAACGCCTCTCTGACGACGGTCGATGACTGAGGCCGATCCGGCGTTCGACACCGTGCACCCGAGCGGGCATATTCTCGTCCGCTCCTGCCGCGGCGGCTATATGCACAGCGTCACGCTGAGCGATGCGGCGATGAACACGGATGCGGAGAGTTTGGCACAGGGCATCATGCTGACCGCCGACGTCTCGTATCTCAAGGCAGTGATGGAAGTGCGCGGCGAGATCGTGGCGGCCGGTTACACCCCGTCCGCCGAAGTTCCGACCGCCCAGGACCTCGACGTTGCGATCGAGCGGCTGGTGGCGCATGAATTACACCACCGAGACGGCGTGCAGCAATAACGAGGGGCTGGCCTACCGGATCCAGGTCTTGACGGCGTCGCGATCCGGAGCGATATCGGAGGGCGGCTGGACCGGATTAGCACCGAACAACTCGCGCGCTCGGCCAAGCAGTGCGCGTACTTCGTTCAGCTGCTGTTGCAGCCCGGAATCAGCCACATACTTAAGCTACCGACACCAGGTTATTCGCACAATTCACCACTGCGGGCTAAACACTTGCACAGGGCTTTTGGCGGCTTTCCGCCCGCCTTTGTGGGCCCGCCAAAGAGTGAGTTGGCGCTTCCGTTGATGACGGTAGGCTTGGCCGGTGGCGATCTTCGGACGGAATACGGCGCGGCAGCGCCTCCGGAGAGCTACCCAAGAATCACTGAAGATTCCGACCTTCAGCTCTCCCGTGGACTGCGCCCCGTGGGTGACCGGTGGGCTGTGGCCGGCCGAGCTGTCGACAGTGACGGCGGAGACCGCCCCCCTTGTCAAGTATTTGAAGGCTGACCTGCAGAAAATCGTCAATTCGGCAAACGAAGAACTCCAAGGCATCCGGCGAGCGGGATTGGCTCATCAGATACGCCAGGCTGAAGAGGCCCGCGTGATCAATGGTGCCCGCGCCTTCGCTGTGCGACGAGTCGAGTCGACAGTTCGCCATCTCCGGAATATGACGCCGAAATTGCCAGCAGAACGTCGGCCGGAAAAGCCGGTAAATGGCGCTGACGACACCGAAAAGACACGGCGATTTAAAGTCGCCGCTGTTGCGCCACCGAAGCCGGAGTTACCCGCCTCGCCAAGCCCGGAATTTGCGGACCAAAACCACCATGCGGAGGCGGAAGCCGACCCGCCCGCGGCCGAACCGGTCGCCGCGGCAGAGCAGCCGGCAACCGAGTTGGAGTCGGTCAAACCTGAACGGTCGGCGCCGCGCCATCGTGCCGAATCGGATGACACCGAGGTGCTTGACGAGATTGCCACGGTGCTGCAGGAGATTGCGCCTCTCGCCCAAGCTCCGGTCAATCAAACACCGAGGCAGCCGCCCGCCGCTCGCCACGCGGAGCCGGTCATTCCCACCGATGAGCCCGTCAGCGCGCAGAAGCCCGCGCCGCAGGTCGAGTCTGAGTCGGGGCCCGAACGGCTGGAACGGCTGCTGAAGTTCGTGGCTCGTCAGGAGCCCGGACTGCGGTGGGCCATCGGCGAACGCGCGGACGGAACCACGTTATTGGTGACGGACCTCGCCCACGGCTGGATACCGCCGGGAATCACCTTGCCCGCCGAGGTCCGGCTGCTTGAGCCGGAGCGGCGCTCCGGCAACGCGGCGGCACTACTCGGACACACAACGTTGTCGGCGACCTACGCCCCCAGCGATTCGCTGGGTTGGGCAACCGACTATCAGGTGAAGGAGACCTCGTCGCAGCCGCGTGAGCTGCCGGCGATCGACGACTTGGGCTGGCTTCTGAGCGAGGCCACACACTGGCGCGACGGCCTCCCGCGGATGGTGAACACGTTGGCGAAGGCGGGCGCTTCGGGAACGGGCGTCCTCGACGCCGAAATCGACATATTGCGGGTATACCTCGACACGTCGCGCTACCAGCTTCTCGCGCAGTACCCGGACGTCGACGCCGGGTTGCTGCTCAACTGCCTGCTGCTGGCCGCCACCGAGGCGATCGCCACCGGCAACCTGGTGAATGCGAATTATCACTTCGCCTGGTTCCAAATGCTCAGTACGCCACCGGCTAGCGGATGGAAAGCTGGCCCGTAGGGCACTGCGCGAGCCTGGGCGAGAATGAATTGACGCTGGTCGGAGGGGCCGAGATACTGTCATGATGCCGGGGTCGGGCAGACGCGCCCAGCTAAGCGATAAGGATCTCGTCGAATCGGTTCTGCGCGAACTGAGCGAGGCGGCCGACAAGTGGGAAGCGCTGGTCGGTCAGGCTGAGGCGATCACCTACAGCGTTGATCTCGGCGATATTCATGCGGTCGTAAACTCCGACGGCAGGTTGGTGGAATTAGCTTTGCATCCGAGCGTTGTGTCCGGATACAGCCATGGCGAGCTGGCCGACAGGTTGAACCTCGCGATCGCAGCGTTGCGGGAAGAGGCCGAAGCCGAAAACGAGGCGCGCTACGGGGGAGCACTCCAGTGACGTGGGATCCATTGTCGCACAATGTACTTGAGCTGCTGGCTCGCGGACACAACCTCTACGGCGCGGGCGAAGTCGATGCGGGAGTTACCGACGCACCGGGGCACCTTCGGGAGCGTGCAGAGCGGCTCGCCCACATCAACGCCGCGGAGATCGGCGCGGCGGCGGTCAACCGTCGGATGGTCGCTGGGTTGCGCGGCAGCGCAGCGGACGACAGTGAACTGGACGCCGTACTGGCCGCTGCCTACGCCGATCACGCCGTGGGCCGGCACGGCACCCGCCGATTGCTCGACGACGCGCGCAGCGACTCGATGCCGGCGGCCGACACCCCAGTCGGGCGCCAGGAAGCGGTGGCGCGCATGGCCGCTCGGCTGCGTCAGCAGCGCCACTACATACATCGCTCGCATCGCACCTCACACCTGCTAGCGCGCCGACTGCGGCGACTGGCCTACCTGCGCCAGCGGCACACCTCGGGAGCTGCGCTGCCGCTCAGCGCGGTTCGGTATGAAAAAGCCTTCACACCAGGGCATGTCAGGCAGCGAATCGCGGCCGCGCTAGATCACCTGGGCATCACCGATCCAGCCGCTCGCCGCAAGTGGATCCGCGGATACGAGACGTTGATAGACAGGGAATCAGGCGGGCGACCGTCGGTGGTCGCGTCAGAACCGGCCGCGACACCCGGTGCCATCCAACCCGACGGGCGCGGCCTGGGCTTTGCCCGAGGCGTCGCCCAGACGATTCCGGCTACGTTCGCGCGCTACCACCAACCGGGCACATCGACCAACATCTACGATCCGGTCGCCAATATCTGCGCCTCGATGAACTACGTGATCCATCGCTACGGCGTCAGCCGCGACGGCCACAACCTCGCCGCGATGGTGCAGCAGGCGGATGCACATCGAGCGCCGAAAGGATACTGACGTGCCGCTCAATCTCTCGAACCGAGACCAGAATTCGGGACACCTGTTCTACAACCGTCGATTGAAGGCCGCGATAACCCGGTTCTCGGTGCGGATGAAGCACGACGACCGCAAACAACACGCGGCCGTGGCACTGTCCATAGTGTTCGTTGTCATCGGCATCGGCTGGATGGCACTGCTGCACGTCATGAAACCCGCCGGCCTGGTCGGCCAGTCGGCGATCATCGGCAATCGTGACACCGGAGCGGTCTACGCGAAGATCAACGGGCGGCTATACCCCGCACTCAACCTGACGTCTGCGCGGCTGGCCGTCGGTAACCCGGCCACCCCGACCTGGGTGAAGGCATCCGAGATTGGCAAGTACCCAACCGGTCCGATGATCGGCATTCCAGGTGTCCCCGACAGCCTCACCGTCACACCGAGTTCCGTGTCGGCGTGGTCGGTATGCGACACCGCACCCAACCGGGGGACCGGAGCACCGCCGCTAGTGACATCGATCGCTGGAGAGCTGTCGACGGCGGGACGGGCAGCTGCGATGGGTCCGTCGCAGGCCGTTCTGGTTATCCATAAAAACGCGACCTATGTGATCTGGGGCGGACAACGGTCGCAGATCGACGCAGGCGACCGAGCCGTCACCTTCAACCTGGGTCTCGATCCGGGAGTGACCTATCCGGTCGAAATCTCCAACGCGCTCTTCGACGCCATGCCGGCAACCGAACCCCTTGTGGTCCCGGCGATTCCGGAGACAGGAACACCGTCGCGGTGGCTGACCGGGTCGACGGTCGGCAGCGTGCTGCAAACCCAAGACGCCAATGGAGCCGTCACCGGCTTCTACGCGCTGCTACCCGATGGCGTGCAGAAGATCACCAGCTTCGTCGCCGATCTGCTCCGCACCGCGCTCGCCCAGGGCTCAGCCACGCCGACATTGATCTCGCCGGACAAGCTGATCCACATTCCCACCGTCGACGTGCTCGACGTCGGCTATTATCCTTCGGGCAAGTTGAATTTCATTGACACAGCGGCGAATCCGGTTACTTGCGTCGCATGGCAGAAGCAGTCCACCGACCCGCAGGCCACCATCTCCATCTTCAGCGGGCGCGGACTGCCGGTCCCGATCGGAATGGACCCGCGCCTGGTGCGGCTAGTCCGCGACGACCGCCAGCCGGATTCGGTGGAGGCTGACCAGGCGTTGGTGCTGCCCGGGGCGGCGAACTTTGTCGCAACAACCAGCGGTGTCGCCACGTCGGACAGCCGTGAAAGCCTGTATTGGCTTTCACCGCAGGGCGTTCGGTTCGGGATCCAATGGGAGCAGAAAACCCTGGATCCGCTTGGGCTGAATGCGGCCAGCGCCGTGCAAGCGCCTTGGCCGATCGTGCGCACCTTCGCGGCCGGCCCGGCCATCAGCCATGACGGCGCCCTATTGGCGCGCGACACCATCACCGGGGGCGGCGCCGTTGCGCCGATCCCGGAAGCCAACCGGCAGCTAGGAGGCTAGGCATGTCCAAACGCGGATTCGTACGGGGAATGCGAAAGCCGGCCCCGACCGTTCCGCCGGTGCGGGTGGCGGTCGCGCCGCCGCTGGCGTTGCCGGAGCGGGAGCCACGCAACATCCTGTTGATGATCGCGCTGCCCGCGCTGCTGGTCGGGATCATCGGCACGCTCGTGGTGATGTACACGTCCGGTGTTCGATCGCTGCAGTCGGGTTTCTTCCCGATGGTGGGCCTGGCCGGGTTCGGCGCATTGATGTTCAGCGGCCGCTTCGGCCGAGGACGGCGCATCTCCTGGGGTGAGCAGGAGAAGCAACGGCGAATTTATCTGCGCCAACTCGACGATGACCGCGACGAGGTGCAGCGCGCCGCCCAAGATCAGCGTCGCAGCCAGCTGTTTCTGCACGGCGATCCGCAGAAGCTCGACACGGTCATCGGCGGGCCACGGATGTGGGAGCGCCGGGCCGATGACCCGGATTTCCTCGATGTGCGCCTCGGCATCGGTGTGCAGCAGGCCGCCGACTCGGCGGTATCGCTGCAATGGCCCGAAGTGCCGATCGGGGAGGAGTTGGAGCCGGTTACCGGCGGCGCGCTGCGCGATTTCATCCTCGAGCAGAGCAAGATTCGCGGAATCGGCAAGGTGCTCAGCCTGCGGTCCAAGCCGGGCTTCAGCTTCATCGGACCCGATCCGGCGGACTTGCACAATCTCGCCCGGTCGATCCTGTGTTCGCTAGCGGTCTACCACACCCCGAACGACCTCAAGCTGATGGTGGTCACCCGTCATCCCGAACTGTGGTCGTGGTTGGTATGGCTGCCGCACAATCAGCACGACGAGATGTTCGATGCTTGTGGGTTGCGCCGCTTGGTGTTTGGCTCCCCGACTGAGCTGGAGGAAGCACTCGATGCCGAGCTGCACCGCAAGGGCCGCGGGCCGTGGATGCCCCCGGTGGGGACCAGCCCGACATCGATGCCGTCACCGATGGAGTCGACGGGGCTGCGGCTGGGCCCGCACTGGGTGATCGTCGACGACAGCGTCGGAACCCCCGAGCAATGGGAAGGCGTGACCGGGCAGAAGGGTATGGCCGGAATCACCGTGCTACGGCTGGCGACTCGGCCCGGCGTCGGCGTCGGTTTCTCCGACGAAGACCAGCGTTTCGAACTGCGAGAAGGCCGGCTTTACCACCGCGACGCGTTCTATGCGGTAGCCGACATGCTGGCCGAGAGCACCGCAAACCGGTACGCGCGAGCTTTAGCGCGCTGGTCTCCGATGAGCGCCGGCGACTTGTCCGAAACCGACAGCCAGGCAGGTGAATTGCTTCGGGCGTTGGGTATCAACGATCCGCGTCAACTCGACGTCGACCGGCTGTGGGCCGAAAGCCGCGGCCGGGGCGATCCGAAGTGGGCGATGGTGCCGGTCGGGGTGAAGCCCGGCGGCGAGTTGCAGTACGTCATCTTCCGCGCGAAAGACTTCGGCGGCTTCGGCTTCCACTCGGTGGTGGTCGGAACGTCCGGATCGGGTAAGTCGGAGTTCTTCCTGTCACTGTGCAACGGGATCGCGCTGACCCATTCGCCGGAATCGTTCATCGTGATCTTCGTCGATATGAAGTTCGAATCGGCCGCCCAGGATTTGGAGGGCCTACCCCATGTCGCTGGCTCGCTGTCCAACCTTGGCAAGGATGATCGTCACCTCGCCGAGCGGATGCGCAAAGCAGTCAACGGCGAAATCGCCAGGAGATACCGGCTTTTCAAGGAGGCCGGTGCACGTGACGCCAACGAGTACGAAGAGATGCGGCTTGCCGGTCGAGATCTGGAGCCCGTTCCGATCCTGTTGGTCATCATCGACGAGTATCTGGAGCTGTTCCACCATCACCAGGAGTGGATACAGCTGGTCATCCACATCGGTCAGGAGGGGCGCGGCTGTAACGTCTTCTTCACCCTCGGCGGCCAGCGGCTGGATCTGTCGTCGCTGAGTAAAGCCAAGAGCAACATCGCATTTCGGGTCGCGTTGCGGGCAGAGACTGCCGAGGACTCCCGCGACGTCATCGGTAGCGATGCCGCTTTGCACCTGCCGTCGAAGGAGAACGGCTACGCCCTGCTCAAGGTCGGGCCGCGGGACTTGGAGCCGTTCCGGTGCTTCTACTTGTCGACGCCCTTCGTACTGCCCAAGAAGGTCACGAACGTCGACCGGACGGTCGACGTGAGCTTCTCGCAGCCGCGTCCCCTCACGTGGGAATACCAGCCGCTGAGCGCCGAAGATACCGCGGCGTTGGCCGTCGCCGACGAGCCAGAGGAACCCGACGAGTTCCTCTTCCATCCCGACGGTTTCAAGAAGAAGAAGATCCTCGACGTCATCCGAGAATCGCTGGTGTCCAATTCTGCGCGGCTACCGCACCAAATCTGGCTTCCCCCACTGGAAGTCAGCGAGCCGGTGGACGCTCTGGTCAGCTACTGGCGCGGCAAGCCTTGGCATGTCGACTATGGGCAGAACCCAGGCCTGACCTTCCCGATCGGGATTGTCGATATACCTGAGGATCACGAGCAACGCGTGCATGCGATCGACGCCGAGATGGACAACGTCATCGTGGTTGCCACCGCCCAGCGCGGCAAGTCCACCACATTGATGACGTTGATGAGCTCCGCCGCGCTGATGTATCGCCCGGAGCGGGTGACGTTCTTTTGCATCGGGGCAGCGCTTTATCCGATGGAGGATATGCCGCACGTCGCGGGGGTGGTCAGCCTGAACGACACCGAAGGGGTATCGCGGACCATCGCGACGATGGAGGGGTTGATCCGGGCTCGCGAGGCGTCGTTCAAGCACTACCAAATAGACATTTCGGAGTTCAGGGAACGCCGGTTCGGCGCCGCGGGTGGCGGCGGAACCGATCCCGAGGACAAGTTCGGCGACGTTTTCCTGGTCATCGATAACT
This sequence comes from Mycobacterium sp., assembly GCF_049585075.1. Classification (GTDB taxonomy): domain Bacteria; phylum Actinomycetota; class Actinomycetes; order Mycobacteriales; family Mycobacteriaceae; genus Mycobacterium. Next base: position 2,411 of record NZ_JBAUZA010000374.1, on the reverse strand, counting down.
ACGGAGACCTCTATGAGAAGGACTTCGCCATGGGCGATCGCGCGGTAGCCATCGCCCGTCAAGGTCTGTCCTATGGCGTGCACGTGATGACCAGCGCCAGCGGGTGGTTCGTCGGGCAAAAGCAGGGCTTGCTGACTGTCTCAAACGCGCGGATTCAATTGCGGCTGAGCAACCCGGACGAGTCGCAGATGGGAAGCTCGATCGAGCGGCGGAGGGCTGCGCGAAACACTTTGGACCGTCCGGGCTTTGGTCTCAGCCGAGAGGGTCACGAGTTGCTGATCGGAGTGCCAGAGATCACCGGGACCGAAGGCGAGCGGGTGGGAACCCGCGGCATCGGTTCGGTGATCGGGCAAGTCACTGGCGCGGACAGGGTTGAACGTCTGTCGCGACTGCCCGAGCGGGTGCTGTTGAGCGAGATCGTCGAGGCGTATGCGCAGACTGCGGAGGCCGCCGATCCGCTCAACGTGCCGTTCGCAATCGGGGAGAGCGCGTTGCGGCCGGTGGCGCTATCGACCCGGTTGACACCCAACATGCTGGTGATGGGCCGCCAGTTGTGCGGCAAGACGTCGACGCTTGCGACCTTCGGTCAGGCAATCACCAAACGGTTCACCCCGGAGCAGGCCCAGATCACCGTCATCGATCCGAAGACCTCGCTGATCGGCCAGATTCGCGGGCCGCACGTGCGCGCCTATGCCTACACGGCAGACGATATCGATGCGGTGATCGCCGAGCTGGTGGCCCAGCTCCGCGACCGTCTCCCGCCATCAGGTCTCACGCAGGAGGAACTGTTGAACCTGAAGTCGTGGGAAGGTCCGCGCCACTTCATCCTGATCGACGACGAACATGAACTCCGGCCGCACAATCAGGTCATGAAGCCGGCAGCGACCGCGCCGTTGTGGCCGCTGATTGAGCGCAGCCGGCAGATCGGCCTGCACGTCATTGCTTCTCGTTTGCCGGGCAACTGGGCGGGCCAGGTAGTGATGAATCCATTCCTGCAGAAGATGACCGGATCCCGGTCACCGACCTTGTTCATGGACAACGACCCGGCGAACGTCAAGGTCTTCGCGCGGATCAGCGCCCAGCAGCTGCCACCCGGGCGTGGGCTATTGGTCACGACCGAGGGAGAGATTGAAGGAGTGCTGGTTGGCGCCCCCGAAACGGCAGATCAGCCGTGAAATTCGGGGCCGCGAGATTCCTGTACACGGCGGATGCGATAACACCATAGACTCCAGATAACTCCGCGGGGCGATCCGGCGGACAGGACAAGGGGTAGGAAGTATGTCGATAGTCGATGTCGCACCGGCCGCCGTCAATCTCTCGTCGTTGACGGAGTCGGTGATCAGTGGAGAGATGGCGGCCAGCACGGCGGCGGGTTCCGCAGCCCTGGTCGGAGTCGTTCCGATGGCGGCGTCCGCCGATGATGCGGCATTTGCGACGGCGATGGCCGGTGCCGGCGGCGCATACCTCGGCGCGGCCGGAGCGCACACCGGGCAGCGAGCCGCGTATGCCACCGGCCAAAGCCTGGCGTCGGTCAGCTACGTGCTCAACGAGCTGATCAGCGCTGCCAAATTCTCCTTCTGACCACTCGGAATGGTCCTCGACCCACGGTGGGTTGGCGCTCCACCCGAGCTTGTTGCGCTGATTTTCGAGGGCGGTCCGGGCCCCGGGTCGATCGTCGCCTACGCGACCGTCATGGCCACCGAGGCGGCCAACCACCAAATGTCGATGGCGGCCTCTGCCACCAACATCGCGGCGACCAGCACTGAGTGGGTGGGGCTTGCCGGCGCCGCCAACGTAGCCAAGGGAACAACTCTCAACCTCGGCGGATTAGAGCCGCTGGCGGCGCACTGTGCAAAGCACGTGCTGCTTGCGCAAGCCGCGGTGGACGCCTACACGATGGCCTCGCCGTCGGTCATTCCCTCCGTTGCCTGCCAGGCCAACCGGGACCTGTGGGGTGTCCTGTGCGCCACGAACTGGTTCGGCCAGAACTTTCCGGGGATCACTGCGCAGGACATCCAGTACGGGGAGTACTGGACGCAGAATTCCAGCGTCGGGGTGTTGTATGCGACCACGCTGGGCGCGATAGCGGCCGTTGCGGCCGACCAGTCACTGCTCGCCACCAGTACAGGGGCGACGGCAGCGACGGGCATGGGGTCCGGCGTCAGTCTCGCCGGATCGGCGGCCGAAACCGCCGGCCAAGGCGCAGCGCAAGCACCGCTTACGGGGACCCAGGCCGCTGGATCGGCGCCGAGTGAAGCAACTAGTCAAATCAGTTCGATGCTGGGGCAAGTGCCGCAGGCGTTTTCCGGTATCACCCAGCCGGCAACGAGCATCCTCAACGCTCCGACGCAGGCAGTTCAGAGTATGTCCAGTCCGCTGCAGTCCATCATGGGGATGTTCACCAGTATGGG
>NZ_JBAUZA010000373.1:0-6895 GCF_049585075.1 Mycobacterium sp. | reverse complement strand
CCCCGATGCTGGGCGGCGCGCTCGGACTGGCCTGGCGGCTGGATCGCGGCGCGCTGCTGCTGTGGACGGTCGGGCTATGCCTCTATGGCTTGCTGATCGGCAGCGTGGTGCACGGCATCGGCGACGAGCTGGGCGGCGGTACGGCGCAAGACATTGTCGAGCGGATGGGCGGCACTGGCGCATTGGAGCAGGCCTTCGTCGCTGTGGCGTTCTGCATGCTGGGCATGATGGCGTCCGCATTCGCCATCTCGCTGGCCCTGCGGCCGCACCAGGAGGAGACCAGCCAGCGAGCCGAAACGGTGCTAAGCGGTGCGGTAGGCCGACGCCGTTGGCTAGCAAGCTATCTGGCTATCGCGTTGATCGGGTCCGCCGTCGCGATGTTGATCGCAGGAGCAGCGGCCGGACTGTCCTATGGTGTTGCCGCACATGACATCGGCGGCAAGCTTTCGATGGTCCTCGCGACCGCGGCGGTACAGCTGCCCGCCGTGTGGCTTTCCGCCGCGGTGACCGTCGCATTGTTCGGGCTGGCACCGAGGTTCAGCCCGGTGGCATGGGGCGCGCTGGTCGGGTTCGTCGCGCTCTACCTGATCGGGTCGCTATCGGGCTTTCCCCAATGGCTGCTCGACCTCGAGCCGTTCGCGCACGTTCCGCGGGTTACCGGCGGCGCCTTCACGCCATTTCCCGTCCTGTGGTTACTGGTGATCGACGCCGCGCTGATCTCGGTGGGGATGGCGGCGTTCCAACACCGCGACGTGCAGACCTAAGGAGCACATCATGAAACTGCTTGGTAAGGGCCTGGTTTCAGCGGCTTTGGGCCTGGCGGCCTTCGGGTTGATGCTGTTCCTGCCGGCGGGGACATTCCATTACTGGCAGGCGTGGGTCTTCCTCGGGGTATTCGCGCTCTCCACCTGGATCCCCAGCATTTACCTGGCGCGCACGAACCCGGCCGCGCTCGAGCGGCGCATGCGTGGCGGGCCACTAGCGGAAACCCGAACGCTGCAGCGGATCGTCATCACCTTCCTGGTTATCTGCTTTCTGGGCATGTTCGTTTTCAGCGCCCTTGACCACCGCTTCGGGTGGTCGCCGGTTCCGACGTCGATCTCGGTGGTCGGCGATATCCTGGTCGCAGTCGGTCTGAGCGTCGCGATGCTGGTAGTCATCCAAAACGGCTATGCCGCAGCCAATGTCACGGTTGAAGCAAGCCAGCAGCTCGCTTCAACCGGGCTGTACGGATTGGTGCGGCATCCGATGTACACCGGAAACATTATCTTGATGGTTGGCGTCCCGCTGGCGCTCGGCTCGTACTGGGGTTTGGTCTTTGTCATCCCCGGCCTGATCGTGCTCGCGCTTCGCATCCGCGATGAAGAAGACCTACTCGAAGAGGAATTGCGCGGCTACCGCGAGTACACCCAAGAGGTGCGCTACCGGCTGGTGCCCTACGTGTGGTGAGCGCTTGAAAAGGGACTTTTGCGACTGCTCGCGGGGAAAAGCCCGCCTTAGATCCAGACGCCTTTGCCCACCGCGACAACGCCTCCCACGCTGATCGCGAAGCGTTCACGGTCCTTCTCCAGGTCCACCCCGACCATCTCACCCGGCCCGACGACGACGTTCTTGTCCAGGATTGCGTGACGGACCACGGCACCGCGGCCAACGCGGGTGCCGGGCATGATCACGCTGCCCTCGACGATCGCTCCGTCGTCGACGACGACGTTCGATGACAGCACCGAGTTGCGTACCGACGCAGCCGAGATGATGCTGCCAGCCCCCACCACCGACTCCTGCGCGGAGCCACCGTTGACGAACTTGGCCGGCGCTAGATTCTCCGACTCGCCGCGGATCGGCCAGCGCTTGTTGTACAGGTTGAACACCGGATGCACCGACACCAGATCCATGTGGGCGTCATAAAAGGCGTCCAGGGTTCCGACATCGCGCCAGTAGGCCCGATCGCGGTCGGTGGCGCCGGGCACTTCGTTGTCGGAGAAGTCGTAGACCGCGGCCAGCCCGTCGGATACCAGCCGCGGAATGATGTCGCCGCCCATGTCGTGGTCGGAATGATCTTCGTCGGCATCGGCACGGATCGCATCGATGAGCACCTTGGTGGTGAAGATGTAATTGCCCATCGACACAAAAGTGCTATCCGGGTCATCCGGCGTGCCGGGCGGCTCAACCGGTTTCTCGACCCAGTTGCGGATGCGCCCAGAATCATCGGCGTCCAAACACCCGAATGCGCTCGCCTCAGCACGGGCCACCCGGATCCCGGCCACCGTCACCCCGGCACCGCTGTCGACGTGAAACCGCAGCATCTGCTCCGGGTCCATCCGGTACACGTGGTCGGCGCCGAAAACCACGATGTAGTCCGGATCCTCGTCGTAAATCAGGTTCAGCGATTGATAGATGGCGTCGGCCGAGCCGGTATACCACCGCGGGCCGAGCCGCTGCTGTGCGGGAACCGGGGTGATGTACTCACCGGCCAACCCGGACAATCGCCAGTTCTGCGAAATGTGACGGTCCAGCGAGTGCGACTTGTATTGGGTGAGAACGCAGATCCTCAGATAACGGGCGTTGACGAGATTGGAAAGCACGAAGTCGATCAGCCGGTAGGCGCCGCCGAAGGGAACCGCGGGTTTGGCCCGGTCCGCGGTCAACGGATACAGCCGCTTGCCCTCCCCGCCGGCCAGGACGATGCCCAGCACGTGTGGCGCTTCCCTCATGGATCAAACCTAACGGCCGTCGCGAACCCCTGCCAGGTCATTCCCGTGAATACCCACGCTGACGGACTGTCCATCAAGCTATTTGGGTCAACCCGGCGTCGGGCCGCTTCACGGCCCGCATCGTCGCCGAACTACCGTGCCGGGTATGCGGGTGGCGATGATGACTCGGGAGTATCCGCCCGAGGTATACGGCGGCGCGGGAGTACACGTCACCGAGCTCGTCGCACAACTGCGCAAGCTGTGCCAGGTCGACGTACATTGCATGGGCGCTGCCCGGCCGGACGCGTTCGCGTACCAGCCCGACATGCAGCTGCGCGGCGCGAACCCGGCGCTGTCGACGTTGTCGTCGGATCTGGTGATGGCCAATGCCGCCGCCGAGGCCAGCGTCGTCCACACCCACACCTGGTACACCGGGTTGGCCGGGCAGCTGGCCGCATTGCTCTACGACGTCCCGCACGTGTTGACCGCCCACTCGCTGGAGCCGTTACGGCCGTGGAAGGCCGAACAGCTCGGCGGCGGCTATCGAATCTCTTCGTGGGTGGAGCAGAGCTCGGTGACGGCTGCCGACGCCATCATCGCCGTCAGCTCGGGTATGCGCGACGACGTGTTGCGGGTCTATCCGACGCTGGATCCTGGCCGGGTGCATGTCGTGCGCAACGGGATCGACACCGAGGTGTGGCACCCGGTCGACGCGTCCCCGTCTGCCCCGGGGGAATCCGTGCTCGCCGACCTCGGCGTCGACCGCGCCCGGCCGATCGTGGCATTTGTCGGGCGAATTACCCGACAGAAAGGCGTCGCCCACCTGCTGGCAGCCGCACACCGCTTCGACCCCGACGTGCAGCTAGTGCTGTGCGCGGGAGCGCCCGATACACCGGAAATCGCCGCGGAGGTGTCGGCCGGGGTGGCCGGGCTGGCCCGCGAGCGGTCCCGCGTGTTCTGGGTCAGAGAGATGCTGCCCATCGGAAAAATACGCGAGATACTCTCGGCTGCAACAGTTTTCGTATGCCCATCAGTGTACGAGCCGTTGGGCATCGTCAACCTCGAAGCGATGGCCTGCAGCACCGCGGTGGTGGCGTCGGATGTCGGTGGCATTCCAGAGGTGGTCGCCGACGGGGTCACGGGTTCGCTGGTGCACTTCGACCCCGACGATGCGGACGGTTTTGAGATCAGGCTCGCTGAGGCGGTCAACGCCCTGATCGCCGATCCGGAAAAGGCGGAGCGCTACGGCCAGGCGGGCCGGCAGCGCTGCATCGCGGAATTCTCCTGGGCGCGCATTGCAGAACAAACGCTGGAGATTTACCGGAAGCTGGCTTAGCTGGTGACGCCTTTGAGCTCGTCGCCCAGCGCGGCGGCTTCGTCGGGTGTCAGCTCGACGACGAGTCGTCCACCGCCCTCCAGCGGTACCCGCATCACGATGCCGCGCCCCTCCTTGGTCGCTTCCAGTGGACCGTCTCCGGTCCGGGGCTTCATCGCCGCCATCGAGTGCTCCCTCCAGGTTCGAGGTGGCCCGCCGTCACGGACCTCGTCAGCGCCGGGCGTGCCCCGCCAGTGGAATTCCAGCCATCCCCGGCATTGAACTGCAAATTCACCCCTCCATTGTTCCCTATCCGGCTCGGGCAGGTGAACATGACCTCCGGGTCGGCGTTTTTAACGGGCTGCTGACGGCACCCAGCAGGTTCGAATGTGATCGTCGACCATCCCGGTCGCCTGCATCAACGCGTACGCGGTGGTCGGTCCGACAAAACGGAATCCGCGGCGCTTCAACTCGCGTGCCATCGCGGTGGATTCCGCAGTGACGGAAGGGACTTCTGCGGAGGTCAAGGGCCGGGGCCGCGGCTCCGGCGCAAACGACCACAGCAACTCGGAGAGGTCGACCCCGGTATCGGCAGCGGCACGCGCGTTAGCGATAGTCGCCCCGATCTTGGCGCGATTGCGGACGATTCCCGGGTCGGCCATCAGCCGGGCCACGTCGACATCGGTGTACCGGGCGACGGTCTCGATGTCGAAGCCGGCGAATGCCTGCCGGAAATTCTCCCGCTTGCGCAGGATGGTCAGCCAGGAGAGGCCGCTTTGAAAGGCCTCCAGACTTAATCGCTCGAACAACGGCACCCGCCCGCGCAGCGGTTGGCCCCATTCCTGGTCGTGATAGTCGCGGTAGAGCGCGAAGTCCGGGCCTGGCCGACTTTCGGCCCAGTCGCAGCGGATCAACCCGTCGCCGTCCGGCGCGGTCATGTCGGCTCCTGGCGGTCGGCAACATCAGCGACCGGATCGGGGTTCTCGGTCTCGTCGGCGGCTGCTGCGGCGTGCACCGACGAGAGTTGGCCGCGCAGCAAGTCGAGCTCCTGACCGAGCCGGTTCAGCACCCAGTCCACCTCGCTGGTCTTGTAGCCGCGCAGTGTCTGAGTGAACTTCACCGCGTCGACATCGGCGCCGGTGACACCGGAGGGCGGCAGCACGGTCGGCGTCGTTCCCCTGGGCAGCGGCGGCAGCGACTCGCCGCGGCCGAACAGCAAACTAACCACCCCGAACAGCACGACCGCGACCAGGACAAGTACCACCAGGTAGAGCAACACCAAAGCCACGTGACCGATATTGCCTTATTGGTTCCGTGTCGACCCGCTGCGCCCGGCTTCGCCGCGCTTGCGATCGGTGCGACAGCTCGACTATGGCGCCCGTAGCGCGTTCATCGGCGGCCGATCGGCCAACGACACCGTCGACGTGCGCGGGGTGTAGCCCTCACCATCGGGACCGTCGACGAAAAACTGGGTCAGCCCCACTCCGGAGTCGGGGATGCCGCAGCGCGACAGCAGGGTCGCGACAACCTGGCGGCTCATCGGGCCCAACTCGGCCAGCGGCCGGTTGCGGTGTGCGCGCACGCCCAGGTTGACCTGTGCGATCGCATCCAGACCCAGCCGGTCATAGGTGTCGACCAGCAGGCCGATCTCGACGCCGTAGCCCGGCGCGAACGGCACCGAGGTGAGCAGTTCGCGGCTGGCCGCATATTCGCCGCCGAGCGGCTGCAGCACACAACCCAGTTCGGGTCGCAAGGCCGCGAGCAGCGGCCGCGCCACCAACTCCGTGACCCGCCCGCCGCCGGTGGCGCCTTCGCGGCCGCCGGCCTCGCTGACGTCGCCGATGTTCAACGGCCGCCGGTAAAAGCTCTTGACCAGGTGGATGCCGTCCTCGGTGAGCAGCGGCCCGAGCAGCCGCGGCACGAACATCGGGTGGGGGTCGATCAGGTCGGAGTCGACGAACACCACGATGTCGCCATCGGTGGCGGCCAGTGAGCGCCACAGCACCTCGCCCTTGCCGGGCCGCGGCGGGATGTGCGGCAAGGCTTGTTCTCTTGTGACGACGCGCGCGCCTGCGGCGATCGCCCGGATCTCGGTGTCATCGGTGGAGCCCGAATCGAGCACGATCAACTCGTCGACCAGCCCGCCGACCAGCGGTGAAATGCTGTCGATCACCGATTCGACGGTTTCTTCCTCGTTGAGGGCAGGCAACACCACCGAGACGGTCCGTCCGGCCTTCGCGGCCACCAACTCGTCAACGGTCCAGTGCGGACGGGTCCAACAGCGGTCGGCCAGCCAGACGTCGCCGGGCAGTGCGGTCAATGCCCCCTCGGCCGCGAGGTCGACCAGCTCTGATGCCGTCATGCGAGTCCTCTCACCGTGCGCGTCGGCAGGCGCTGCCCATTGATCGAAGCCACCATCTCCAACACCCGCCGGGTGGGCCCGACTTCGTGCACCCGGAACATCCGCGCACCGGCGGCAGCCGCGAGCGCGGTGGCTGCCAGGGTCCCCTCCAGCCGTTCGGTCAGATCCACCCCAAGAGTCTCCCCGACGAAGTCTTTGTTGCTCAACGCCATCAACACCGGCCACCCGGTGTTAACAAGATCTTCCATGTGCCGCAACAGCGCCAGGCCGTGGAAGGTGTTCTTGCCGAAGTCGTGGGTCGGGTCGATCAGCACGCGGTCACGGGCCACCCCGGCAGCGACGGCGCGCTCCGCGGCCGTGGTGACTTCGCGGATTACGTCGTCCACCACCCCGCGGGTGCTTGTCGCATAGCTGACCCGGAATGGCCGGGTGCGTGGCGGCAATCCCCCGGTGTGCTAGCACACCAGCCCGGCTCCGAATTCCGCGGCCACCTCGGGCATCGCTGGATCGACACCACCCCAGGTGTCG
>NZ_JBAUZA010000372.1:0-3360 GCF_049585075.1 Mycobacterium sp. | reverse complement strand
AGTTGAGTCCGCCGGTAAAACCCGTGCGGGCAAACTCCGCGATGTAGCGATCGAGTTCCTCAGCGCTGATCCAACTCGGCAGGCCGTCCGCTTGGGGTAGCCGCTCGATGAAGCCCTCCGGTCCGGGCCGCAGCATCCGCGCGGCGGCCGCATGATCATCCGGCGCCCGCAGGCCCGACATCATCCGCCGGATGGTCTCCGCGGGGTCTGCATTCAGTTCGGCGTCGGCTACCCCGGGCTCCTGAAAATAGAGCATGTAGAAAAAGTTGTCGCCGAAAAGCAGGCGGAACGCCTGGGTGGGCGGAACCTGGGCGCGCGGCACCGGCGGCACGCTCAAACCGACAACTGCCGCCACCCGGTCGGGATGCAATTGCGCCGAGCTCCACACCACCGGGGCACCCCAGTCGTGACCGATGAGCACCGCCCGCTCGGCGCCGACGTCGTCGAGCAAGCCGACGACGTCGGCGGACAGCTCGGCGACGTTGTAGGCAGAGATGTCTTCGGGCCGGCTGGAGCCGCCGTAGCCGCGCTGATCCGGGGCCAGCACGTGATAGCCGGCGGTCGCCAGCGCCGGGATCTGGTGGCGCCACGAATAGGCGAGTTCCGGAAAGCCGTGGGCCAGAACCACTAGTGGTGCGCCGGGATCACCGGCTTCGACCGTGCGTAGCCGCACGCCATTGGTGGCAATAATGCGTTCGGTGATGGATATGCTGTCGGGCACCGTCTCACCAAAGCACACCCCCACCTCCGCCCGAAAGGTGTTCGGCGGTCGGGTCCGTCGGCGATGCCAATAGTCGGGAACTGCCATTCGTTGTTTTTGCGGCAGATCCAAACGGCATGATTTCCGCCCCTTGGCGGCGCCGCGCCTTGCTGCGCCGGGCTGGCGATCGCCACTGGGTCGGATGGTGGTGACCCGCTGCGCCCGGCCTTGGCCGGGCTGGCGATCACCACTGGGTCGGATGGGGGTGACCTGCTGCGCGCGGCCTTGGCCGGGCTGGCGATCACCACTGGCGGTAACCTGGACTATTCCAGCTGTGTGTATTGGGAAGGACCTGGCCGGCGGCGGCCGATGATTGATGAACCGTAAAAACGTGATCCGCACGCTCACGGCGATTGTTGTCGTGCTGCTGCTTGGTTGGTCATTCTTCTACTTCAGCGATGACACCCGCGGCTATAAGCCGGTCGACACCTCTGTGGCGATGGCCCAAATCAAGGGCGGCAACATCAAGAGTGCACAGATCGACGATCGCGAACAGCAGGTCCGGATAACGCTGAAAAAGCCCGGCACCGGCACCGACGGGTCGGACAAGATCATCACCAAGTACCCCACTGGTTATGCGGTTCCCTTGTTCGACGCGTTGACCAGTAAAGACGCCCAGGTCAGCACTGTCGTAAACCAGGGAAACATCCTGGGCTCGCTGCTGATCTACGTGCTGCCGTTGCTGCTGTTGGTCGGCTTGTTCATGATGTTTTCCCGCATGCAGGGCGGCGCGCGGATGGGTTTCGGCTTCGGCAAATCGCGGGCCAAGCAGCTCTCCAAGGACATGCCCAAGACCACGTTCGCCGACGTCGCCGGCGCCGACGAGGCGGTCGAGGAGCTCTACGAGATCAAGGACTTCCTGCAGAACCCGACGCGGTACCAGGCACTTGGCGCCAAGATTCCCAAGGGCGTGCTGCTTTACGGGCCGCCGGGAACCGGTAAGACGCTGTTGGCCCGCGCAGTGGCGGGCGAGGCCGGCGTCCCGTTCTTCACCATTTCCGGCTCGGACTTTGTCGAGATGTTCGTCGGTGTTGGCGCATCCCGCGTCCGTGACCTGTTCGACCAGGCCAAGCAGAACAGCCCGTGCATCATCTTCGTCGACGAGATCGACGCGGTGGGCCGGCAGCGCGGCGCCGGGCTGGGCGGCGGTCACGACGAACGCGAGCAGACGCTCAACCAACTGCTGGTCGAAATGGACGGCTTCGGCGATCGCACCGGTGTGATCCTGATCGCGGCCACCAACCGGCCCGACATCCTCGACCCCGCGCTGCTTCGGCCCGGGCGTTTCGACCGCCAGATCCCGGTCTCCAGCCCCGACCTGGCCGGGCGGCGGGCGGTGCTGCGAGTGCACTCCAACGGCAAACCGTTCGGTCCCGACGTCAACTTCGACGGGCTGGCCAAACGAACCGTCGGTATGACCGGCGCCGATCTGGCCAACGTCATCAACGAGGCGGCGCTGCTGACTGCCCGCGAGAACGGCACCGTCATCACCGGCGCCGCGCTGGAAGAGGCCGTGGATCGGGTTGTTGGCGGACCCCGCCGTAAGAGCCGGATCATCAGCGAGCAGGAGAAAAAGATCACCGCCTACCACGAATCCGGCCACACGCTGGCGGGTTGGGCGATGCCGGGCGTCGACCCGGTTTACAAGGTGACCATCCTGGCCCGTGGCAACACCGGCGGCCATGCGCTGGCGGTGCCCGAGGACGACAAGGGAATGCACACCCGCTCGGAATTGATCGCCAGGCTGGTCATGGCCCTAGGCGGGCGCGCCGCCGAGGAACTGGTGTTCCACGAGCCCACCACGGGGGCGGTGTCCGACATCGAGCAGGCGACCAAGGTCGCACGTGCCATGGTCACCGAATTCGGGATGAGTTCCAAGCTCGGCGCAGTCAAATACGGCTCCGAACACGGCGATCCGTTCCTCGGCCGGACCATGGGCAACCAGGCGGACTACTCCCATGAGGTAGCCCGCGAAATCGACGAGGAAGTCCGCAAACTCATCGAGGCCGCGCACACCGAGGCCTGGGAAATACTCACCGAATACCGCGACGTGCTCGACACGTTGGCTGGTGAGCTGTTGGAAAAGGAAACGCTGCACCGCGCCGAATTGGAGGCGATATTCGCCGACGTCGAAAAGCGGCCCCGTCTAACCCTTTTCGACGACTTCGGTGGCCGCATTCCCTCGGACAAGCCGCCGATCAAAACGCCGGGCGAGCTGGCCATCGAGCGCGGCGAGCCGTGGCCCAAGCCGGAGGCGGAGCCCGCGTTCAAGGCCGCCATCGCAGCGGCCGCGCGTGATGCCGCGCAGGCCGAGGCTGAGCGAACCACCAACGGCAACAACGGTTCTCATGGTGGCCCGCAGCAATCCACGCAACCTGATTACGGTGCCCCGGCGGGCTGGCACGCCCCGGGATGGCCGCCGCAACAGTCGCCCGCGCAACAGCCGCCGGGTTACTGGTACCCACCTCTCTTGCCGACGCAGCCGCCACCGCACTGGCCTGCGCCGCCGCACCAACACACGGGTCAGCCCTACCCGCCGTATCCGCCGTATTCCCCGCCCGGTACCCCCGCGCCGGAGACTGGCCAGGCCGCCGACCCGC
>NZ_JBAUZA010000371.1:0-2151 GCF_049585075.1 Mycobacterium sp. | reverse complement strand
GCGTGAGGCGGCGCGGCTGATCGCCGAGAACGAGCTGCTCACCCCGGCGCTCGTGCCGCTGGGCGACGGCTTGCTGGCCGCCGTGCGCGACTGATCCAGCCCTTTACGGATTCTTGACGGCGTTTCTGCTTGACGTTCGATTGAACGGCCGTTTAATGTTCTGAACATGCGTTCAGCCGACGATTTGACCGCCGCGGCCCGAATCCGCGATGCGGCGATCGAGCAGTTCGGCGAGCATGGCTTCGGCGTCGGGCTGCGATCGATCGCCGAAGCGGCGGGGGTGAGCGCTGGGCTGGTCATCCACCACTTCGGCTCAAAGGACGGTCTGCGCAAAGCCTGCGACGACTACGTCGCTGAAGAGATTCGCAGCGGGAAATCGGAGGCTATGCGCTCTAGCGATCCCGCTACCTGGTTCGCCGCCTTGGCCGAGATCGAGGAGTACGCGCCCTTGATGGCCTACTTGGTGCGCAGCATGCAATCCGGCGGTGAGCTGGCGAACACACTATGGCGCACGATGATCGCCAATGCCGAGGGTTACCTCGACGAAGGGGTGCAGACCGGAGTCCTGAAACCCAGCCGGGATCCGCAGGCTCGCGCGAAATATCTGGCAATCACCGGCGGCGGCGGCTTCTTCTTGTACATCCAAATGCATGAAACACCAACAGATCTGCGCGCAGTGCTGCGCGACTATGCCCGCGACATGATGCTGCCCGCTCTCGAGCTCTACACCGAAGGCTTGCTGACCGACAGCACCATGTACGACGCCTTTCTGGAACAGGCGGAACGTGAAACAGGAGAGAGGGAATCCGATGCCAGTTGACAGCAACCGTGTACCGATCGAAATCCACGACCTGACAAAGCATTTCGGTACCGTTCAGGCCTTAGACGGCCTTGAGTTGACGGTACGCGAGGGCGAGGTACATGGTTTTCTCGGACCCAACGGCGCCGGGAAGTCGACGACCATCCGCATCCTGCTGGGAGTGGTCAAGGCCGACGGCGGAACCGCGCGGTTGCTCGGCGGTGACCCCTGGAGGGATGCCGTCGAGCTACACCGCCAGATCGCCTACGTTCCAGGTGATGTGACGCTGTGGCCGAATCTCACCGGCGGTGAGACCATCGACCTGCTGGCACGAATGCGCGGCGGCATCGAGGAGAAGCGCCGCGACGAGCTGATCGAGCGCTTCGAGCTGGACCCGCACAAGAAGGCCCGGACCTACTCCAAGGGAAACCGTCAAAAAGTCTCGTTGATTTCGGCCTTCTCGTCGCGGGCCCGGTTATTGCTTCTCGACGAGCCAAGCAGCGGCCTGGACCCATTGATGGAGAACATCTTTCAGCAGTGCGTCGCGGAAGCCCGGGACCGTGGCACGACGGTTCTGCTGTCCAGTCACATCCTGGCCGAGACCGAAGCACTGTGCGAGCGGGTGACAATCATCCGCGCCGGCAGGACCGTCGAGAGCGGCACGCTGGAGTCGATGCGTCATCTCAGCCGGACGTCGATCAAGGCTGAAATGCTGCGGGACCCAGGCGATCTCACCCGGATCCGCGGTGTCGAGGACGTCAGCATCGACGGAACCACGCTGCGGGCCCACGTCGACAGCGAAAGCCTCGGCGAACTCATCCGGGTGCTTGGCGATGCCGGCGTGCGCAGCCTGGTCAGCCAGCCGCCCACGTTGGAGGAACTGTTCCTGCGCCATTACGGCATGGACTCCCACGGCAGGCGCGAAGCCAGCGGCCAAGAGGTGCGAGCATGACCAGGACATTGGATCGACCCCAATATCCGGCACACGAAGCGCCGCAACGCGGTTCGGTGTTCACCGGCACGTCCGGGATGCTGAGGCTCTATCTACGCCGCGACCGGGTGGTCTTGCCGCTCTGGGTGTTGCTGCTGTCAATACCGCTGTCGACCGTCTACATCGGCAGCATCGAAAAGGTCTACCCCGGCGAAGCGGCCCGTGCCGCGTTTGCCGCCACGATCATGGCCAGCCCGGCGCAACGGGCGCTCTACGGGCAGATCTACAACGACAGCCTTGGCGCAACCGCCATCTGGAAAGCGGGAATGTTCCATCTGCTGATCGCTGTGGCGGTGATTCTCACCGTCATCCGTCATACCCGTGCCGATGAAGAAACCGGCCGCGCCGAATTGATCGACTC
>NZ_JBAUZA010000370.1:0-1702 GCF_049585075.1 Mycobacterium sp. | reverse complement strand
ATGCCGATGGCTTGCGCCGGCTGACCGGCACGTTGTCGACGGCGCCGATTCGAGCCATCCGCGCCGGGGCCGACCTCGAAGACGCGGCGTTGACGGTAACCGCCCGCGCAATCGCTTCGGCTGCGTTGGCCCGCAACGAGAGCCGCGGTTGTCACCACCGTGCCGAATACCCCGACGCTTCGCTCGCCCAGGCCTGCAGCATCGTCGTCAGGTTGGGTGATGACGACAGCGCGCAGGTGGATGCCCTGGCAGCGGTGTGCTGATGTCCCTCTCGGATGGTGAGCTCGCCGAGGCTCGCGCGACGATCAGCCGCGCGCTCGATGAGGACTTGCGCTACGGGCCGGACATCACGACGTTGGCAACGGTGCCCGACGGCGCCACCACGACCGCGTCGCTGATCACCCGCGAGCCCGGGGTGATCGCCGGAGTGGACGTCGCACTGCTGGTGCTCGACGAGGTTCTTGGCGCTGACGGCTACCGTGTGCTCGATCGCGTCGAGGACGGCGCGCGGCTACAGCCAGGGGCGTCGGCATTGACGGTGCAGGCCCAGATGCTTGGCCTGTTGACCGCCGAGCGAACCCTGCTCAACCTGGTCTGCCACCTATCCGGCATCGCCACCGCGACGGCCGCGTGGGTCGCCGCCGTCGATGGCACCAAGGCGCAGATCCGCGACACCCGCAAGACGCTGCCGGGCCTGCGGGCTTTGCAGAAGTACGCGGTCCGAGTCGGCGGCGGCGTCAACCACCGGCTCGGCTTGGGCGACGCGGCGCTGATCAAGGACAACCACGTCGCGGCGGCGGGATCTGTGGTCGCGGCGCTACGCGCCGTGCGGGCGGCCGCACCCGATCTGCCGTGCGAGGTCGAAGTCGACTCGCTCGAGCAACTCGACGAGGTGTTGGACGAAAAAGCCGAGTTGGTGCTGCTAGACAACTTTCCGGTCTGGCAGACCCAGATCGCGGTGCAGCGCCGCGACGCCCGGGCGCCGGCCACCAAACTGGAGTCATCCGGCGGGCTTTCGCTGGAAACTGCCGCGGACTACGCCGGCACGGGTGTGGATTACCTTGCTGTCGGCGCCCTTACCCACTCGGTGCAGGTGCTCGACGTGGGTTTGGATGTCTAGCGCTGAAGTAGGCGGCGTGCTGCTGGTTTGGCGGCGACCAGTGCACCCGCCTCGCCGGCGATGCGGGACAAGATCAGTGCTCCCTCGATCAATGAGATCACCGCAACGGCGACGCTTTCCGCTTCTGCTGCCGACCAGCCGTCGGTGCGCAGCCGCTCTTCGATCGCCCGGCACCAGCCGGTAAAGGCGCGCGCCGAGGCCGCGCGCACCAATGGACTGGCGTTCACCGATTCGGTGGCGATCGGCTCGATGGGACAGCCGTCGCGCCGGTCGGCGGTCAGCCCGTCGATCAGTAGATCAATCCATCGATCGACGATGTCCGCAGCCGGCCGTCCGCTGGCCAGGAATCTGCGCAACAGTTGCTCGATGGCAGCCCCGCTGCTGTCGACGACTGCGGCGGCCAGCTGCTGCTTGCCTTGCGGAAAGTGGTGATACAGCGAACCGGGTTTGACGCCTGCGCCGTCGAGGATCTGGTTCAGCCCAGTCGCGGCGTAGCCCTGCCGGCGAAACAGGGTGGTCGCGGTGTCGATCAGCGCGGTTCGGCTACGGTCTGGTCGCGGCATGCTATTGACAATACTTGAG
>NZ_JBAUZA010000369.1:0-13893 GCF_049585075.1 Mycobacterium sp. | reverse complement strand
AGCGTCGTCCAGCGGCTTTTGGGCCGTGTCGAGTTTGCGTCCACCTCGTCCATGAGCAAAAACCTACCGTGTTACCACTGCGGGGCAAGGTCGTAATGGTGACGATGTTATTGATTTGCCGCCGACTGTTTGCCCGCAATCCGACGCATCAACGCAGATCAGCCGACCACGTCGGAGAATGCTCGTAGCCACAGATCGCGATCGCTGCCGGGCGCGTCATCAGGGGCCGGTGAAGCCCGCTTGGTTCAGCACATTTTGGCCCATTGGTCCGGTCACCAGGTCGATGAACTTCTGCGCCAGCGCGGGCTGGGACGCATGTTTGAGGACGGCGATCGGATACATGTTGGCCGTGTCAGCAGCCTCGGCGAACTTGACCGTGCTCACTTTGTCACCCGCCTTGTGTGCGTCGGTGACGTAGACCAGCCCGGCGTCCGCGTTGCCGCTGGTGACCTTGGTCAAGACGTCGGACACGGTTGGTTCTTCACTAATCGGATCGATGTGAACACCGGTCTTGTCCTCGATGCGCTGGGTCAACGCTGCGCAGGGCACCGGCTCTCGGCACACCACGACTTTGAGGCCGGGATTGGCGAGGTCGGCGAAGGAATGGATCTGCTTGGGATCGCCTGGTGCTGTGACGATCACCAATGTGTTGGACGCGAAATTGACCGGATCGGTCTCCGTCAAGCCGGCCTTGGCCACGGTGTCCATTTGCGCGCTGTCGCTCGAGGCGAAGACGTCGGCGGGGGCACCCGAGGTCAACCGAGTCGCCAGTTCCGACGAGACCGCGAAGTCGAAATTCACAGTGCTGCCGGGATTGTCGGTTTGAAACTTCCCGGCGAGCAGGGTGAAGGTGGGCTTTAGCGAAGCGGCGGCGAACACCATGATCGATTGAGTCGAGGATGGGCCGTGCGACGCAGACTGGGATGCCGGCGGTGACTTGGGGCCGCACGACAGATTTGTCGCCAGCACCAGACACATCAAGCCGCAAACCAGCGTCCGCACCGTCGTCAGCCGGAATGTCATGGTGCCAAGCGTTGTCCAAACGGTGACCACGCCGTGCCGGATTCAAAGTTTCATCTCTAGCTACCGTCCAGTAACATGTACGGAGATTGACGCCATACACGCTCTGAAATCCCAGGGACCGGCGTTGCGGTGTGCCACCATCGAAGCATCGGATGACCGTTGCTCCAGGCGGAAGCCGCTAGGGCCGACAGCTGGCCGTCACCTGGATTCAGTGTTGAATACGAGGAGGTCATGGCGGTGGATGTGCTGGTCACCGGAGGCGATACCGAACTAGGTCGCGTCGTTGCTGAGGGGTTCCGCGACGCAGGCCATACGATCACGCTGGCCGGGGCACGTCGAGACGATCTCGAGGTTGCCGCCAAAGAACTCGAAGCGGACGCGATCGTCTGCGACACCACCGACCCGGTGAGCCTCGCCGAGGTCCGTGGGCTGTTCCCGCATCACCTCGACATCATCGTCAACGTCCCGGCGCCGCGATGGAACCCTGGTGACCCCCGCGCGTACTCGCTGTCAGATCTGGCCGCCGCATGGCGTAACGCGCTGGACGCCACCGTGCTGTCGGCGGTGCTGACAGTCGACACCGTGGGCGATCACCTGCGCTCCGGCGGGTCGATCATCAGCGTTGTACCGGAGAACCCGCGCGCGGGTAGCGCCGAGGCCGCGATCAAGGCGGCGCTGTCGAACTGGGTCTCGGGCCAGGCGACGGCGTTCGGCACCCGCGGTATCACGGTCAACGCCGTCGCCGCGGGGCGCAGCGCACAGCCCGGGTACGAAGGACTGTCCAGCACCCCGCCGGCTGTTGCCGACGAGGTCGCGCGGTTGGCGCTCTTCCTGACGAGTCCCGCTGCCCGGCATATCACCGGACAGCTTCTGCACGTCAGCCACGGCGCGCTGACGCAATTCGCGTAGCCCGGCGACGATGCGCGCCATGTAGTGGCGCGCGCAGAAGACGGGCAATTCGCCGAGCGCGAACAATTCACCTTGGCACCTCCGCCGCTGGCGGAGGGTCATTAGGGTAGACCGCGTGACTATCCGACTTGGCTTGCAAATTCCCAACTTTTCCTACGGCACCGGCGTCGAGCAGCTCTTCCCCACTGTTATCGCGCAAGCGCGCGAGGCCGAAGCGGCGGGATTCGATTCGGTTTTCGTGATGGACCACTTCTACCAACTGCCGATGCTGGGCTCGCCCGACCAGCCGATGCTCGAGGCGTACACCGCCCTCGGCGCGCTGGCGACCGCAACCGAGCGGGTTCAGTTGGGCGCCTTGGTAACCGGCAACACCTATCGCAACCCGACCCTGCTGGCCAAGGTCATCACCACGCTGGACGTGGCGAGTGCCGGCCGCGCGATTCTCAGCGTTGGCACCGGCTGGTTCGAACTGGAACACCAACAGCTCGGTTTCGAATTCGGCACTTTCACCGAGAGATTCGAGCGAGTGGAGGAGGCGCTGCAAATCCTCGACCCGATGATGAAGGGCAAGCGCTCGACCTTTTCCGGCAAGTGGTACACCACCGAATCGGCGTTGGCCGAACCGCGCTACCGCGACCACATTCCGATCCTGATCGGCGGCAGCGGCGAAAAGAAGACGTTTTCCATCGCCGCGCGCTACGCCGACCACCTCAACGTCATCGCCGGTTTCGACCAGCTGCCGGGCAAGCTCGACGCGCTGGCCAAGCGGTGTGACGAAGCCGGACGCGACCCTTCAACGTTGGAGACCAGCATCCTGCTTACCGTGTTGCTGGACGACAACGCCAAGCCTGACCAAGTTCCGGCAGAGATGAGCCAGCGCATGCTAATGGGTAGCGCCGACTACATCGCCGAACAAATCCAGGCCAAGGTGCTGGACGCCGGCATCGACGGCGTGATCATCAACATGCCGATGTACACGCCCGGTGTCGTCACCGCGGCCGCTGAGGCGCTGCGCCCGCTGGTCGGTCTCTGACCGCCCGGCGAGGCGCGCTAACTCGACTTCTTGCCACCCTTTCGGCCGGCAGCCTTTTTCTGGGAAGTGTTTCCGCCGCTGCCGGGTCCGCTGCTGCGATTGCTTTGGCTACTGCCTGAGCTCTTGCCGCCTCTACTCGACGATCCGGGCGAATTCGAAATCGCGGCGGCCCGGGATTTGCTCATCCCCTTTTTTCGCAGGCCCTCGTATTGCTTGTCGTTCTTGACGCTCGAACCATGATCCTTGGTCACTGTGCCTCCCTGAGCTCGCCTCGTTGAGGTCCGTGTTTCCGAATACCCCATCTCTGGTAGGGAAACACTCGGCTACCAGCGCAGAACATCGCGGCCGAGGCAGCGTGCAGCGGGACTATTCCTGCGGGCCGCCGTGGGGGTGATCACATGGATAAACGTCGATAATGGCAGGTCCGGGCTATACCGTAGAGGTGAATGCCGTCGCCGTCGAGGAGCAAGCCAACCATGAGCGCCCACCCCGAAGCCACTGCACCCGGCCATCGACATCGGGTCGTGGTCATCGGATCCGGATTCGGCGGATTGAATGCGGTCAAAAAGCTCAAACGAGCCGACGTCGACATCAAGTTGATTGCCCGGACCACCCATCACCTGTTTCAGCCGATGCTGTACCAGGTGGCGACCGGCATCGTCGCGGAAGGGGCCATCGCTCCCCCGACGCGGGTGATCCTGCGCGAACAACGCAACGTGCAAGTCCTTTTGGGCGACGTCACGCATATCGACTTGGCCGGCAAGTTCGTGGTCTCGGAGTTGCTCGGCCACACCTACGAAACCCCGTACGACAGCCTGATCATCGCTGCCGGCGCCGGCCAGTCCTACTTCGGCAACGACCACTTCGCGGAGTTCGCGCCCGGCATGAAGTCCGTTGACGACGCGCTGGAACTGCGTGGTCGCATCCTGAGTGCATTCGAACAGGCCGAACGATCCAATGATCCGGAGCGGCGGAAGAAGCTGCTCACCTTCACCGTCGTCGGCGCCGGGCCAACCGGCGTCGAAATGGCCGGACAGATCGCCGAGCTCGCCGATTTCACCTTGAAAGGCGCGTTCCGGCACATCGATTCGACCAAGGCTCGGGTGATCTTGCTGGATGCTGCTCCTGCCGTGCTGCCGCCGATGGGCGAGAAGCTGGGCAAGAAAGCGGCCGCGCGTTTAGAGAAGATGGGCGTCGAGATCCAACTCGGCGCGATGGTGACCGATGTTGACCGCGACGGCATCACGGTCAAGGATTCCGACGGCACCGTCCGGCGTATCGAGTCCGCCTGCAAGGTGTGGTCGGCCGGGGTCTCGGCCAGCCCACTGGGCCGCGATCTGGCCCGCCAGTCGGCGGTCGAACTCGATCGCGCGGGCCGCGTCAAGGTGTTGCCCGACCTGTCCCTGCCCGGCTACCCGAACGTCTTCGTGGTCGGTGACATGGCCGCCGTCGACGGCGTCCCCGGAGTGGCGCAGGGCGCCATCCAGGGCGCCAAATACGCCGCGACCACAATCAAAGCCGAACTGGCCGGCGCCGATCCGGCCGACCGCGAGCCCTTCCAGTACTTCGACAAAGGCTCGATGGCCACGATCTCGCGGTTCTCGGCCGTGGCGAAGATCGGTCCGCTCGAATTCGGCGGGCTGATCGCCTGGTTCGCGTGGCTGCTGCTGCACCTGGTGTACCTGATCGGGTTCAAGAACAAGATCACCACGGTGTTGTCGTGGGCGGTGACATTCCTCAGTGGCCGGCGCGGCCAGCTGACGATCACCGAGCAGCAAGCGTTCGCCCGCACCCGACTCGAGCAGCTGGCGGTGCTGGCTGCCGAGGCACACCACGGCGAGACGACGCCAGCCGCCAGCTAACCGCCAGCCGGGGCTTCGTCCAGGTTCTGCAGTCGCACCTGACCGCGGGCCACCACGCGATCGTCGGAGTCGGTGATGGTGACGACCCATAGTTGCTGACGACGACCCCGATGTAGCGGCGTCGCAGTGCCGTAGACGGTGCCGCTGCCGATGGCACGCAGAAAGTCAGTGTTGTTGTTGACGCCGACGACTGCACCGCCGCCCTGAGCGTTGAACCAGGTCCAAGCGGCCACGCTGGCCATGCTCTCGATCATCGAGCAATAGACACCGCCGTGCACGATGCCCATCGGCTGCAGCAGCTTGGGCTGCACCTCGAGTTGGGCGCGTGCGGCATCGGGACCGAGTTCGGTAAACACCAGGCCGAGCTCGTTATCGAACGGCGCCTCGAAACCCGGTGGGATGACTGAGTCTGGCGATGCCTGCACGCCCTTGTGTTTACACCATCGCCCAACCGGTCGGTCGCGTCGGTGAACGCGGGAGAGCCCCGTGCGCCAGGCACGGGGCTCTCCGATCGAGTAGACCGGGGGGTCGCTGCAGCCCTCAGGACGCCGTCACGGTCATCTATCGCCCGATGCAAGCAGCATAGGCAAGGCTGCCCTAATTTCACAAGGGTACGGCGTCCGCGGCGCCCTTCGATCGCGGACCGGAAGGCCGAAGCCCACCAGAGCATCGAGCACCGCTTGACCTCGACGCATCGCGGACAACTCGTCGGCACCGGCCATCTGTGGCAGCTGGGTCGCGGTAGCCACGACCATCGACCCGACCATGTGCCACATCGCCGTGACCGAAACCGCGCCAGCACTGACCGCATGCAGCTTGGCGAACAGCGGTGCCAGGGCGCGGTGACAGCGGTGTGCAACCCAGGTCGTCAACGCTGCCTCGCTGGGTAGCTGCACCACGCCGTCGCGAAGACAATCACAATCATCTGTGGCGAAGTAGGGGTCGCTGGGCAGCATCCGCAACGTCGGGTCGACCACCCCGGCCCAGTCGATGACGCCATCGGAATCGACGTGCACCCAAAGGTTTTCCAGGCCGGTGTCCCATGCCCGCGCCTCGAGCACCAGCAACGCGACAACCCGCCCGATCACGGTGTGGATCAGCGTCGCCGCCAACTGCCGAGCGGCGCTGCGATGATCCATGTCCAAAGCGGCCGCGTCGAACATGGCCTGCAACCGATCGGTGTGCAGGGCCGACTCGAGCGGCCACCATCGGCGGACGGACACGTCGGCCAGCACTGCGACACCGTGGACCCGCGGGCATTGCGGATACTGTCCGCGCAGCCGCCGGCTGGACTCGTGCAGCGGTAGCACGCGGTCGATCGCCATGGCCGCGATGAGCGGATCGTCGGTCAGAGTCGTCACCCGCACCTCCTTTAATAAGGTTAGCCTAACCATAGCAATAGGCACTGACGGTGTGAAGGCCGTCACACCGGCCGGACTCGGTTGGCCGGCTCAACTGAGCGTTCGGCCGTTGGGAGCTCATCGGCGAAAGACGGGTACGACCGTCGGTAGTAAGCCGGAGTACGCTTACGTCATTGCACAGGAGATGAATGAATATGGCTAAGCTCACGCGTCTGGGCGATCTTGAGCGTGCGGTGATGGACCATCTTTGGTCCGCTCCCCAACCTCAAACAGTGCGGCAGGTGCACGAGGCGCTGTCCATGCGACGCGACCTGGCGTACACGACCGTGATGACAGTGCTGCAACGATTGGCCAAGAAGAACCTGGTCTCCCAAATCCGCGACGACCGCGCGCACCGTTACCTCCCAGTACACGGCCGCGACGAACTCGTCGCGGGTCTGATGGTCGACGCGTTGGATCAGGCCGCCGACTCCGGAAGCCGACAAGCGGCCCTGGTGCATTTCGTCGAACGGGTCGGCGCCGACGAAGCCGAGGCGCTGCGCCGGGCACTTGACGAACTGGAGTCCGGCCACCGCGACGCGTCGTCTGCTGGCGCTCAACCCAAAGGCTAAGGGAGACTGGGCCTGTGTCCGGGCTAGCCTTCACCCTCCTCGCGGTGATGCTGGTCGGCCCGATACCCGCTGTGCTATCGCGGGCAAAGTGGCCGCTGCGCGCCCCGCGCGCGGCGATGGTGCTGTGGCAGGCCGTGGCTGTCGCCGCGGTGCTCTCGGCATTCAGCGCCGGGATCGCGATCGGCAGCCGGCTATTTCTTCCCGGTCCAGACGGGCGGCCAACCGCCACCCCAGTGGCCGCGATCGGCCGGCTCGGCTGGCCGCTGTGGGCGCTGGATGTTGTGGTTTTCGCGCTCACGCTGCTGATCGGTGCCCGATTGGCGATGGCGGTGGTCCGGGTGGCCGTCACCACGCGCCGGCGCCGCGCCCACCACCGCATGCTCGTCGATCTGCTCGGCATAGCGCCGGACGCGATGTCCGCACGGGCCTGCGCCCGCGAGCGTGACCTGCGCGTCCTCGAAGTTGCACAGCCACTGGCCTACTGTCTGCCCGGTGTGCGCAGCCGAGTGGTGGTCAGTGAGGGAACGCTCGACTCCCTCACCGAGACCGAGGTTGCCGCGATACTGAGCCACGAGCGGGCCCATCTGCGCGCCCGTCACGATCTCGTCCTCGAGGCGTTCACCGCTGCGCATGCCGCATTCCCCCGATTCGTCCGCAGCGCAAACGCTTTGGATGCGGTCCAGTTGCTGGTCGAACTGCTGGCCGACGATGCAGCGGTCCGAGCAGCCGGCCGCGCTCCATTGGCCCGCGCCCTGGTGACGTGTGCCTCGGGTCGGACGCCGCGAGGCGCGTTGGCCGCCGGCAGTGCCCACACGCTGTTGCGGGTGCGCCGGCTTTCCGGGAGCGGCAACAGCCTGATGTTGTCGACGGCCGCTTACCTTGCCGCGGCGGCGGTCCTGGTGGTTCCCACGATCGCTCTGGCCATTCCCTGGCTGACTGAACTGCAACGGCTGTTCACCGCCGCCTAACCTGCGGCTGGAGCATCCGCTGGGCTTTGGCGATACTTTGCAGAGGCGGAGAATATCGCTGTGCCACAGTGTTCGGTGCACGGCTTTAAAAGAACGTCACGACCCTGGGAGGCGAATACATGAGCTCGGAATCGAACGCTACTGACGGCACCGCGCAAATCGGAGTCACCGGGCTGGCCGTGATGGGGTCGAACATCGCCAGGAACTTCGCGCACCACGGTTACACCGTTGCGCTGCACAACCGCTCGGTCGCCAAGACCGATGCGTTGCTGAAAGATCATGGCAGCGAAGGCAAATTCGTCCGGTCGGAGACCATCGAGGAGTTTCTCGCCGCGTTGGAAAAGCCGCGCCGGGTGCTGATCATGGTCAAGGCCGGCGACCCCACCGACGCGGTCATCAACGAGCTCGCGGACGCCATGGACGAAGGGGACATCATCATCGACGGCGGCAACGCGCTCTACACCGACACCATCCGCCGTGAGAAGGCGATGCGCGAACGCGGCCTGCATTTCGTCGGCGCCGGCATCTCCGGCGGCGAGGAGGGGGCGCTGAACGGCCCGTCGATCATGCCGGGCGGCCCCGCCGAGTCGTACAAGTCGCTGGGACCGTTGCTGGAGGAGATCTCCGCCCACGTCGACGGCGTGCCGTGCTGCACCCACATCGGGCCCGACGGCGCCGGGCATTTCGTCAAGATGGTGCACAACGGTATCGAGTACTCCGACATGCAGTTGATCGGCGAGGCCTACCAGCTGCTGCGCGACGGGCTGGGCAAGACCGCTGATGAGATCGCCGACGTGTTCGACGAGTGGAACAAGGGCGACCTGGACAGCTTCCTGGTCGAGATCACCGCGCAGGTGCTGCGTCAAAACGACGCCAAGACCGGCAAGCCACTGGTCGACGTGATCCTCGACGAGGCCGAGCAGAAGGGCACCGGGCGCTGGACGGTCAAGTCGGCGCTGGATCTCGGTGTGCCGGTCACCGGTATCGCCGAGGCGGTGTTCGCCCGCGCGCTGTCGGGGTCGGTGACCCAGCGCAAGGCCACCACCGGGCTGGCGTCCGGCCAGTTAGGTGAAAAGCCAAGCGATGCAAAGCAATTCATTGAAGATGTTCGGCAGGGCCTGTACGCGTCGAAGATCATCGCCTACGCCCAGGGCTTCAACCAGATCCAGGCGGGCAGCGCGGAATACGACTGGGGAATCACGCCAGGCGACCTGGCCACCATCTGGCGGGGCGGCTGCATCATCCGGGCGAAGTTCCTCAACCGGATCAAGGAGGCGTTCGACGACGAGGCCGACCTGGCAACGCTGATCGTCGCCCCGTATTTCCGCAGCGCGATCGAATCGGCAATCGATAGTTGGCGTCGCGTCGTGGTGGCCGCCACCGAGCTGGGCATCCCGATCCCGGGCTTTTCCTCGGCCCTGTCCTACTACGACGCGCTGCGCACCGAGCGGCTGCCGGCCGCGCTGACCCAGGGCCTGCGCGACTTCTTCGGCGCGCACACCTACGGGCGCATCGACGAGGACCCCAGCAAGAAGTTCCACACCTTATGGAGTGGGGACCACACCGAAGTGCCGGCCTAGCGGGGCCAAATAAGGGGTACAACCGATACCGATGAAATTTTCCGACGGGCACCGACCCGCATACGACCTGACCTACGACGACGTCTTCATCGTCCCGAATCGTTCGGATGTGGCGTCCCGGTTCGACGTGGATCTGGCTACCCACGACGGCTCCGGCACCACCATCCCGGTGGTGGTGGCCAACATGACAGCGGTCGCGGGGCGGCGGATGGCCGAGACCGTGGCCCGCCGCGGCGGGATAGTGGTGCTGCCGCAAGACCTTCCGATCACCGTGGTGCAGCGCACGGTGGACTTCGTCAAAAGCCGTGACCTGGTTGTCGACACCCCGGTGATACTGGCGCCCGACGATTCGGTGTCCGATGCGCTGGCGCTGATTCACAAACGGGCGCACGGCGCCGCCGTGGTGGCCTTTGAGGGCCGCCCGATCGGGCTGGTCACCGAATCGTGCTGCGACGGTGTCGACCGTTTCGCGCGAGTGCGCGATATCGCGATCACCGACTTCGTCAACGCGCCGGTGGGCACCGAGCCGCGTGAAGTTTTCGATCTTCTCGAGCAGGCTCCCGTCGATGTCGCGGTGCTGACCGGGCCGGACGGCACGCTGGCCGGCGTGCTGACCCGCACCGGGGCGATCCGCGCGGGCATATACACGCCGGCCACCGACACGAAAGGCCGGCTGCGCATCGGCGCAGCGGTCGGCATCAACGGCGACGTGGCCAGCAAAGCCCAGGCGTTGGCCGAGGCCGGCGTCGACCTGCTTGTCGTCGACACCGCGCACGGCCATCAGGTCAAGGCGCTGGATGCCATCAAGTCGATATCGTCGCTGGATCTGCGGGTGCCGCTGGCCGCCGGCAATGTGGTGTCTGCCGAAGGCACTCGCGATCTGATCAGCGCCGGGGCTTCGATCGTCAAGGTCGGAGTCGGCCCGGGCGCGATGTGCACCACCCGGATGATGACCGGCGTCGGTCGGCCGCAATTCTCCGCTGTGCTCGAATGTGCTTCGGCGGCAAAGCAACTCGGCGCGCACGTGTGGGCCGACGGCGGGGTGCGTCACCCGCGGGACGTGGCTTTGGCGCTGGCTGCCGGCGCATCGAACGTGATGATCGGATCGTGGTTCGCCGGCACCTACGAATCCCCCGGCGACCTGATGCGAGACCGCGACGATCAGCCGTACAAGGAGAGCTACGGGATGGCATCCAAACGTGCCGTGGTCGCCCGTACCGCCGCCGACAATGCATTCGAGCGCGCCCGTAAGGCACTGTTCGAGGAAGGCATCTCGACCTCGCGGATGGGGCTCAACCCCGACCGGGGCGGCGTTGAGGATCTGATCGACCACATAACTTCCGGGTTGCGCAGCACGTGCACCTATGTCGGTGCATCGACGCTGGGCGAATTGCATCAGCGGGCCGTGATCGGCGTGCAATCCGCAGCGGGCTTCGCTGAGGGCCATCCGCTGCCGTTCGGCTGGTAGATCCAAACCGGCTTTGGGGGCGTGTCGTCGCGGCAACGGGGGCTAGGGCGGGTTAAGCCTTCGTTACCATAGAAACTCCACGTAGTAATTGAGGGAAAGGGTCTCCGTGCCGCAGGCACCCGGCGAGGCCGTCGGCTTCCGGGCTGAGCGGTCACCGCGGCGCCCACGGTCTGATTGCTCGCAACCGCGGCGGCGCCGATGAACCTCGCTATCACACTGCTCAGCCTGCTGGCCATCGTGCTGCTCACCGCGGGCAACGCGGCGTTCACCGCCGCCGAATTCTCGCTGACGACCCTCGAGCGCAGCACCGTCGAGGCCAACGCGCGCGATGGCGGCCGTCGCGACCGCTTCGTGCGCCGCGCCCACCACACCCTTTCTTTCCAGCTGTCCGGAGCGCAGCTGGGCATCTCGATAACCACGCTGGTCACCGGATATCTCACCGAGCCGCTGGTGGCGAAGCTGCCGCACCCGGCCATGGATGCGCTCGGCGTACCCGACCGGATTGCCGAAGCCGTCATCGCGTTTGTGGCCCTGGTGGTCGTCACGTCGGTGTCCATGGTCTTCGGTGAACTGGTACCCAAGAACCTGGCGGTGGCCCGGCCACTGCCGACCGCCCGCGCCGTCGCGGGCCCGCAGCTGCTGTTCTCGTTCGTGATGACCCTGCCGATCCGGCTGACGAACGGCGCGGCGAACTGGATCCTGCACAAGCTCGGAATCGAGCCCGCACAGGAACTGCGCTCGGCCCGGTCGGTCCAGGAACTGGTTTCGCTGGTCCGCACGTCTGCTCGCAGCGGCGCTCTGGATCCAGCCACAGCGGCGCTACTGCATCGATCACTGCAGTTCGGCACGCTGACAGCCGAGGAGCTGATGACGCCGCGCTCGAAAATCGTTGCGCTGCAAACGGATAACACGGTCGCAGACCTCGTCGCAACAGCCACCGAGAGCGGGTTTTCCCGGTTCCCGATCGTTGATGGCGACCTCGACGAGACCGTCGGCATGGTGCACGTCAAACAGGTCTTCCAAGTTCCAGCCACCGAACGGCGGGACACCTTGCTGACCACCGTCGCGCAGCCGGTGGCGGTGGTGCCCTCAATGCTGGACGGCGACGCCCTGATGGGCGAGATCCGAGCCAACGGATTGCAGACCGCGATGGTTGTCGACGAGTACGGCGGCGTCGCGGGCATGGTGACCGTCGAGGATCTGATCGAAGAAATCGTCGGCGACGTCCGCGACGAGCATGACGACACCACACCGGACGTGATGGCATCCGGCAGTGGTTGGCGGGTCTCCGGGCTGCTGCGCATCGACGAAGTGGCTGCCGCCACGGGTTATCACGCACCAGAGGGTGAATACGAGACGATCGGCGGGCTGGTGCTTCAGCAACTCGGTCGCATTCCCATCGCCGGAGACATGGTGCAGCTCAGCGGATACGAGCCCGACGGCATATCGGATGCGTCGGCAGCTTGGCAGGCCCGGGTGATCCGGATGGACGGCCGCCGCATCGACCTGCTCGAGCTGACCCGGCTGGGAGGCCGTGATTCCGGCGCGGGAAGGGTCCGTTGATGGGCGGCGAGCTGCGCGACTTGCTGGGCGTGTTGGCAATCATCCTGCTGGTGGCCACCAACGCGTTCTTCGTGGGTGCGGAATTCTCGCTGATCTCGGCGCGTCGAGACCGGCTAGAAGCGCTGGCTGAGCAGGGCAGATCCAGCGCGGTCACGGCCATCAGAGCAGGAGAACAGCTGCCCCTGATGTTTGCGGGGGCCCAGCTGGGGATCACCGTGTCGTCCATCTTGCTCGGCCGACTCGGTGAACCCGCCGTCGCCGACCTGCTGCGACGGCCGTTCGAGGCCTTCGGCGGCTCTCCCCTACTGCACACTGCGTCGTTCGTGGTCGCGTTGGCGATAGTGGTGACGCTGCATGTGCTGCTCGGCGAGATGGTCCCGAAGAACATCGCCATCGCCGGCCCGGAGAAGGCGGCGATGCTGCTGATCCCCGCCTACCTGGTGTACGTGCGGACCGTTCGGCCGATCATCACCTTCTACAACCGCTGCACCAGCGCCACCCTGCGGGCGCTGCGGGTGCAACCGCGAGACGAACTCGACGTCACGGTCTCCACTGTGGAGCTGTCCGAGATGATCGCCGAATCGGTGTCGGAAGGCCTTCTGGATCCCGAAGAACACACCCGGCTCACCCGGGCGCTGCAGATTCGCAACCGGCTGGTCGCCGACGTGGCGGTGCCGGTCGCCCAGATTCGCGCGGTGCCGGTGGCCGCGCAGGGTTCCGGGCCCACGGTCGAGGCGGTGGAGAAGGCGTTGGCCGCAACCGGCTACTCCCGGTTCCCGGTCGTCGACGTCGGCCGCAACTTCATCGGCTACCTGCACATCAAGGATGTGTTGTCGCTGGGTGATGATCCGCACGCCGTGGTCGACCTGGCGCGGGTTCGGCCATTGCCGCAAATTCGTGGCTCGCTGTCGGTTCCGGAGGCATTGTCAAGGATGCGGCGCAGCAAGAGTCATTTGGCACTGGTCAGCGGGCAGGACGGGAGTGTGGTCGCGATGGTCGCTCTGGAGGATTTGGTCAGGGATTTGGTCGGTGCGGTGCGGGACGGGATGCAGCGTGTTTGAACTTGGCCAGGAGCAGTGGAAACCGCGCGCCGACGCGTATGCCCGACGCGTCGAGACCTTCGTCGGCCCACACGTCAGGCGGGCCCGGGCCGGCGACGCGCATCCGGTGTGGGACTTTCTGTTCAGCTACTACAACCTGCGGCCGGGGCAGCTGCGCTGCTGGCATCCCGGTTACGGGGTGCGACTCGCCGGCGGCCAAGCCCTCCGTCGCTACCGCGGCCGCCGCGGCTACACCGCCGACGCCGTCGGCGTGACGATCAGCCAAACGTATTTGTGCAGCCGGCTGGATACCGTTTCGTTCGTGGCACGCCTGCTACGGGCGACCGCGCATCGCCCGGCTCGACTGAACTGCTTCGGATTACACGAATGGGCGATGGTGTACCACGACGGCGCCGTCCGGCACGAGCGCGTCCCGCTGCGGTTGGGCGCCGCGGGCACCGACGCCGTCGTCGAG